>JBBQNO010000172.1:0-4604 GCA_038330045.1 Actinomycetales bacterium
TCGGTGCGAAATCTCGGGCGTTCGACCGTTGATCGAGGCGTCGATCGGTGAGTTTGTCATGAGTCCGTTCGTGGGTGCCGGAGCCGATCAGGTCGTGACGCGATGGCAGTCTGCCCCGCACCCGGTAGCTGACGGCTCCGAAGTTTCGGTCGCTCTTCGGTGAAGCACCGCGTGATCGACACTGATGTGCAGGTTGTCGCCGCTGACGTGGGCGGTGCCGTCGACAATGAGCGAGTAACCGTCCGCAAGAATCGGAGGGTAGAGCAGTGTCACCTGCGGAAAGGTCTGCGCGAGGGACATCGCCGAGCGCCCGGGGTCATTGACGTGCATCACCCCATCAACGATCTCGGGAACCACTTGCACGATGTGCGGCCGTTGTCGACCAGGACTCAGCAGGTAAGCGTAGGGGCGGTCGGCGATGGCCTCAGCCAATTCGGATTCCTTGACCTCAATGCTCATAAGCCTGAGCATTGCACGACACTAGAACCCATGGGTATGCCGAGCGTTCAGCCTGTGACCGGATTGCTGCTTGCCGCCGGGCAGGGCAGTCGGATGGGGACGCCCAAGGCGGTCTTGGAGATCGGCAATAAAACGTTGACCGAGATGGCGGTCGAGGCGCTGCTGGATGGCGGATGCGCGGACGTCCTGGTCGTTTTAGGCGCGGACGCCCAACGGGTCCGCACCAGGCTGGAAGCCAACGCCGCAACGTGGGGCGAACGCGTCGACACGACGGAGTGCGCCAACTGGTCTGGAGGCATGAGTGAGTCGCTGCGCACAGGGTTGGCAACGCTGGCGGCGCGGGGACGGCGGTGCCCGCAGGCCACGCTGATTCACCTCGTTGACCTCCCAGACGTCGGTGCCGAGGTGGTCTCTCGCGTCCTACAGCACGGTCGAGCGCCTGGCAGGCTGACCGATGCCCTGGTGCGGCCGGCATACCAGGGCGTTGCTGGGCATCCCACGTTGCTTGGTCAGTCGCACTGGCAGGGCGTGATGGACAGTGCACGAGGCGACCGGGGTGCTGGACCTTATTTGCGCTCGCACGAGGCTGCGGTGCTTGCGTGCGACGACCTGGCTTATGGACGGGATGTGGACACGCCACATGAACTGACCGCATACCTTGAGCAGTGGGAACGGTAGGCAAGCGTCTGCACGTCGCCGTGAGGGCCGACGAGCCAGGGCGGGTGATCGGTAGGGTCGGTTCGGTGAAGTATCACCGCATGGGCCTTGTCGGACCCCGTCGATCATGACTTCTCCTTCGAGCCCAAACAAAAGACAGGCATGGACAAGCCCGGCAGCCGTCCAGGACGATTTACGTCACACGGGCTATTTGGCGGACGAGGGCCTGGCCACGATGACCTTCCTCGCTGCTCAACTGGATCGGCCGATGCTGCTGGAGGGGGAGCCGGGCACGGGAAAGACGGCGCTTGCGCAGGCACTGGCTCAAGTCCTGGATGTGCCTTTGATCCGGCTGCAGTGTTACGAGGGGATCGACGCGAGCCAAGCACTGTATGACTGGGATTTCCCTCGGCAGATTCTGCACCTTCGCGCGGTAGAGGGCCAGACTTCGGCGGGCCTGGCTGGGCAAGACGTCGATGTGTACGACGAGCGGTTCCTTTTGGCTCGCCCGTTGCTGAGGGCCTTGCGCGAGCCCGGGGCGGTGCTGCTGATCGACGAGATCGACCGGGCCGATGATGAGTTCGAGGCCTTTCTGCTGGAGATTCTGTCGACGTGGTCCGTCACGATCCCTGAGATTGGGACCGTCTCGGCGCAGCAGCCCCCTTTGGTGGTGTTGACCTCGAACCGAACTCGCGAGCTGCACGACGCGTTGAAGCGGCGCTGCCTGTATCAGTGGATCGACCACCCTGGCCTTGAGCGCGAGCTGGCTATCGTGCGCACCCGTTTGCCCGAGGTGGCGGATGAGCTGTCGGCGCAGGTGGTGACGTTAGTCCAGCAACTACGGTCCGAAGGCGAACTTATCAAGGCACCGGGAGTGGCTGAGACGCTCGATTGGGCCCGCGCGGTGCACGCGCTGGGTTGCAGTTCTCTGGACGTGGAGATCGCTGCGGCCACGGTGGGCAGTGCCATGAAATATCGAGAGGACACCGAGCGCGTGCGGGCCGCCTTGGATCGGATGCTCTCGTGACTAAGGTGATTGAGTGGCTTGGACCGCGGACGAATGCCTGCTCGGGTTTACTCGCGCCCTGCGGGCTGCCGGCATTTCGGTGACCCAAGACCGCGCGCTCACGTTTCTCCGCTGCGTGACCCTTGTCGGCATGAGCGACCGGAAATCCCTCTATTGGGCGGGTCGGGCCAGTTTGACCTGCTCACCGGCGGATCTTGATCCTTACGACCAGGTTTTCGAGCAGTGGTTCAGTGGCGCTCGGATGGACGGCATCAGTCGATCGCAAAAAACTCCACCCACCGCGGTCCAGGCGGTGCTAGAGGACGCCGCCGACGGCACGGGGAGCAGCGAAAGCGAGGAGATGATCCGAGGCTTGGCCTCCGAACGCGAAGTGCTGCGCCAACGGGACATCGCCTCGTTAACGGCCAACGAACGAGCCGCGTTGCGCCGCCAGTTCGCCACGCTGCGACCGACCCCGCCAACGCGACGGTCGAGGCGGCATATCCGATCGCGCCGAGGGCGGATCGACGGCCCGGCCACCTTGCGCTCCCAGTTGCGCCGGATGGGGGAGCCAGGAGTGATCGTGCGCCACCGCTTCACGCGGCGCTCCCGTCGTGTGGTGCTCTTAGTCGACGTGAGCGGATCGATGAGCGCGTATGCCGACGCGCTGCTGCGGTTAGCGCACACTTTTGTGCAGTCTGCCCCGCGAAGCACCGAGGTCTTCACCATCGGGACCCGGCTGACGCACGTCACCCGGGCGCTCCGGCATCGCGACGGCGACCAGGCCCTGCTCGACGCCGGACTGGCCGTCGCCGATTGGTCGGGGGGAACCCGATTAGGCGAAGCGGTGGGCGCATTTATGGATCGCTGGGGTCGGCGAGGGATGGCGCGTGGGGCAGTGGTGGTGGTGTTCAGCGACGGATGGGAACGGGCACAACCAGATGTATTGGGTGGGCAGATGCGACAACTATCAGCGGTGGCCCACCGGGTGATCTGGGTGAATCCGCATCGGGGCAAAACCGGGTATGCGCCAGTGCAGTCCGGCATAGTGGCTGCACTACCCCATGTCGATGACTTCGTGGCGGGTCATTCGATGGCGGCGTTCAGCGAGGTCGCAGAGGTGGTCGCTCGTGCGTGAAGTCCTGCCGCAGTTGATGAACTGGTGGTGCGCGGGGCAGTCCGTGGCCGTGGCGACAGTCGTACAGACATGGCACTCGGCGCCGCGACCGGCCGGTGCCTCGATGCTCATCGGGCCGGACGGAACCGTGGTGGGGTCGGTGTCCGGGGGGTGCGTGGAGGGAGCCGTGTACGAGCTGGGCCAGCAGGTACTGGCCGACGGTTTTCCGGTGCTGCAGCAGTATGGCGTCAGTGATGACGATGCGTATGCCGTCGGTTTGACCTGTGGGGGAGTGCTCGATGTGTTTGTCGAGCGGTCCTCGAAGGAGTCATTCGCGCAGTTGGGTGCGGTCGATGACGACATCGAGCACGGGCGACCCGTCGCGATCGCGACCGTCATCGAACATCCGGAGCCCGGGTGGGTCGGCCGCAGATTGGTGGTCCGTCCGGAGATCGTGGCGCAGGTGGTCTTGGGGTCTTTGGGAACCGCGCGGGCCGACGATGCGGTCATCGACGATGCCCGTGGCCTGCTGGCGACGGGGCGGACGGGCACGTTGGAGTACGGACCCGACGGCGAACGGCGCGGGCTCGGGATGCGCGTGTTCGTGGCGAGTTTTGCGCCGAAGCCTCGGATGTTGGTGTTCGGGGCAATCGACTTCGCCGCTGCCGTGGCCACGGTAGGCACCTTCCTCGGATACCGGGTGACGGTGTGCGACGCGCGCCCGGTGTTTGCGACCAAGGCTCGGTTTGCCTCCGCCGATGAGGTGGTCGTGCAGTGGCCGCACCGCTACCTCCAGGCCGAGATCAACGCGGATCGAGTCGATGAACGCACCGTGATCTGTGTGCTCACGCACGACCCGAAGTTCGACGTGCCGGTGCTGGAGTTGGCACTGTCGGGCCCAGAGGTGGCCTACATCGGAGCGATGGGATCGCGGCGTACGCACGAGGATCGACGTGCTCGGCTACGCGAGACCGGCCTCGGAGAAGAACACCTCTCGCGGTTGTCCAGCCCGATCGGACTCGATCTTGGAGCGCGTACCCCGGAAGAAACCGCGGTGAGCATCGCCGCAGAAATCATCGCCGCCCGATGGGGAGGCCACGGTCAGCCCCTTGCCCACACGGAGGGTCCGATCCACCATCACGACCATCAAGGTCCTACTGTCGAATAGTGTCCTCGACCTTCGTCCAGGCCCTTGCTCAAAAAAATAATCCGGTCGAACGGTCGCTAGCCTTGGTGCCTTAGGGGTCGTCTTCGGTGACATCGGTACGAGCCCGCTCTACGCCTTTCAATCTGCGCTGACCGCCCCGGCCATCTCGGCGCTCCCCGCAGTGGAAGGCTTGGCAGTGATCCAGCCTGCGCTGATGC
>JBBQNO010000173.1:0-4599 GCA_038330045.1 Actinomycetales bacterium
CCACAGCCAGAGGACGACCAGCAAGATGCCTAGGTATTCGAGCATCAAGGCGATCGCAACCGGGATGTGTTGCACCGCTTGGTAGAACGCGACCTGGGCGACACCCACCCCGAAGACGCCGAAGATCACAACCGACGGCCAACCACGACGCAGCGTGTGCCACTTGCCGGCCATAGCGATTGCGGCCGGGATCGCCAGGACCACAGAGCCGATCAGGACTCTGACTGCCACTGCGGCCACCGGGCTCCAGCCTGCGTCGAGCAGGGACTTGCCGAAGGCGCCGGCGGTGCCGAAAGCTGCCGCCGAGATGAGCGCAAGGCCGAAACCTTGTTTGATTGAAGGCGTGCTCGTTACGGTCATCATTCCTCCTCAGGAGGTGGGGTGGGTTTCGTCAAAATCGTCAGGTGTCATTCGCGTTACACTCATGACGATACATTCTTGAAACGTCAGGAGTCAACATGGTCTTTGCTCATGACACGGAGGAGGCGCTGCAGAGTGCTGCCGCACTGGTCAACACGGCCCAAGAGCCGGATGCGCTGATCTCTGTCGACGACTTGGCGACCTTTTACGTCGAGCAAGGGTGGAGGGGTCAACACGCCCGCGACGTCGCAGAACTCGAGCAGGTGCGCGCGTTGCGACCGACCCTGCGCCGCATGTGGCTCGACGACACGCAGGCCCAGGTGGACTGCGTCAACGAGATGCTGCGCAACGCTGCGGCGTTGCCCCAAGTGGTGCGGCACGACGAGTTCGACTGGCACCTGCACGCCACCACGCCGCAGGAGCCGCTGGCGACGCGGATGGCCGTCGAAGCGGCAATGGCCATGGTCGACGTCATCAGGATGGGCGAGACCGAGCGGCTCAAAATATGTGACGCCGAAGGCTGCGAGCACATTTTTGCCGACCTTTCTCGCAACCGCTCGCGGCGCTACTGCAGCGTGTCGTGCAGCAACCGGATGGCGGCGGCGGCATACCGGACCCGGCAGAATGATGCCGAAGAAGCCTCAGCAGTCGATGAATCCGTCCCCACCCCCCACCAGGAGCACTAAAGATGCCATCGAAGCAATGGTCGTTGGACACCCAAACTGTGGCGTTGGGGCGACCGGCCCACACTCCGGGGGCTCCGGTGAACGAGCCGATCACGATGACCTCGACGTATCAAGCTGGCTCGGACCTCATCTATGCGCGCGTGGGCAATCCGACGTGGGACGCCTTCGAAGAAGCGGTCGGTGGTTTGGAAGGCGGACGGGCGCTGGCCTTTGCCTCCGGATTGGCCGCGATCTCGGCGGTGCTCGCTCAGGTGCCGCACGGCGGGGTGGTCGTGACGCCGCACCACGCCTATAGCGGCACGACCGGGCTGCTGGCCGACCTGGCCGCAACGGGGGCAGTGGTGGTGCGCGGTGTGGATATCTCCGACACCGATGAGGTGCGTGCGGCACTGGCCCTAGAACCCACTGCCAGTTTGCTGATCGCCGAGTCGCCGACCAATCCGATGCTGGAGGTCGCCGATCTGCCGGCCGTCATCGCCGCCGCCCACGAGGTCGGAGCCCGGGTGATGGTCGACAACACGTTCGCCACCCCGCTGCTGCAGCGACCCCTGATGGATGGCGCTGACGTGGTCGTGCACTCGGCCACCAAATACCTTTCCGGGCACTCGGACGTGATCTTGGGGGTGACCGTGACCCCCGAAACCGAGGTAGGAGCGGCGTTGGGTGAGCGTCTGCATGCGCACCGCACGAGTCGCGGGGCCATCCCCGGGCCGATGGAGGTGTGGCTGGCGCTGCGCGGTATGCGGACGTTGGCGGTGCGGATCGAGCGCAGCGGCGCCAACGCGGCGGCCCTGGTGGAGCGCCTTCGCGAGCATGCCGGAATCGCAGGAGTGCGCTATCCCGGGTGGGGGTCGATCGTCGCGATCGAGATCCCCGGCCGCAAAGGGCTCACGGGGGCTGACGCTGCGGATGCTGTCTGCGGGCGGTGCGAGTTGTGGACCCACTCGACCAGCCTGGGCGGGGTGGAGTCGCAGATCGAGCGGCGGCGGCACCATACGGCTGAGGTTGAGAGCGTGCCCGAAAACCTTCTGCGGCTCTCGGTGGGCATCGAGAACCTCGAAGACCTCTGGGCCGATCTCGACGCAGCCCTCAACGGCTGAGATGGGGCAGGATCACCCCATGACGATGTATGCCGTCCTGTACACCTACTCCGACGATGTCGCCGGACGCGATGAGCACCGACCCGCACACCGCGAATTTCTGGGCGACCTTGCCGGCGACGGGACGCTCCTGCTGAGCGGGCCGTTTCCCCAGGCCGAGACGGCAGGGGCGCTGCTCGTGCTCGATGCCACCAGCAGCGATGAGGTGCACGAGTTGCTCCGGGATGACCCGCTGCAGCAGCAAGGTCTGGTAGAGGCTGTCGACGTCCGCGAGTGGACGCCGGTGCGCGGGGCGTGGATGCCGTACGTCGAGGCGCTCATGTAGACCGCAGATCCGGGAGTGGCTCGAGGCGAGGCACTCCGAGAGCGGGCTATGCGCTCGGCTCGGCCGTGACGTAGGTACCCGCTTCGCCGGTGAGCAACTCTGCGGCCGCGCTCAAGGTGCCGATCGCCGCAGCTTTGCCCTTGCCGCTGCCCTCGACGAATCGGCATACGGCCTCGACCTTGGGGCCCATCGACCCGGCGGGGAAGTCCATGGCCCGCAACTCCTGCGGCGTGGTATGCCGAATCGGACGCTCCTGCTCCGTCCCGAACCCGCGCGCCACGTGCTCCACGTCAGTCAGCACCAATAAGCGGTCGGCTTGAAGGCGGCTAGCGAGCAGCGCGGCCGAGAGGTCTTTGTCGATGACCGCCTCGACGCCGGCCAGATCGCCGGTGGGGGTCCGCACCACCGGCACCCCGCCGCCCCCGGCACACACCACAATGATGCTCTCGTCAAGCAGATGGTCGATGAGTTGCGTCTCGATGACTTCGCGCGGCCGAGGTGACGGGACAACCCGACGCCAGTGTGCGCCATCGGCTTTGACCTGCCACCCGTTCTTGGCTGCCAACTCTCGGGCCTGCGCCTCGTCATACACCTCGCCGACGAACTTGGTGGGATCGGCGAAGGCCGGATCGTCAGCGTCCACGAGGGTTTGGTTGATGATCGAGGCGAATTGCCGATAGGGGCGCTCGTTGCCCATCGACTGGAGAATCCAATATCCGATCAGGCCCTGCGTCATCGCACCGAGGGCGTCGAACGGGTAGGACTTCGTCAGCCGGGGGTCGGCTGCACTCTCCATCGCCAAGACCCCGACCTGCGGGCCGTTGCCGTGGTGATGACCACTTGGTGTTCGTCGGTCAACGGGGCCAGGGCGTGCGCGGCGACCTTGATGTTGCGCAACTGCGAGTCGGCATCGGGCACTTGGCCCCGTTGCAGGAGGGCGTTGCCGCCCAGGGCGACGACGATTCTCATCCGTCGGCGATCTTAGGCTCGCTCGGCTCTGCCGTCTCGACCGCGCGTGACCCTCCGGGCGCGTCTGGTGGCCCGGTGGGGTCCCCGTTGTCCTCGCTCATCGACATACCTTCGCATGAACGGTGGGCCTACGGCGTGACGTCGGCTATCGAGGTGATGCGCAGCGCTTGGTCCGGGCCGCAGGTGCGATTCTGCGGCGCGTCGGGGTCGATGGTGGACCCGTTGATCAGCGACACGTCGTCGTACTGTGGGTTTCCGGAGACCAGGTTCCGATAGCTATACCGGGCCAGTGATTTCACCGAGCAGTCCTGGCCAAAGGACAGAATGTCGAAAGCGTAGGGCTGCCCCTCGAGTTCGCCACTGGTCTCGGTGTCGTCGTCGGCAGCGTCGGGGAAGATGAAGTGGTTGAACAGCCCACCGCCGCTGAAGGTCCCGACCCCGATGTGTTGTCCGTCGAGGTCGGCACGGTGCATGTGCCCGTTGATCGTGACGGCCTCGCCCTTGAGCCGCCGCACGGCATACGGCTGATGGCTAAGCACGATGTCGGACGGTGTGCGATCTGCCGTCGCCTCCTTGAACCGGTCGGCGATCTCGACCTGGGGTGTGCCAAAGTCGTCGATCCGCTGGTTGAAGTAGCGCACGTCGTTGAAGCCGGACAGGGTGACGCCGTTGATGGCCGCTTCGAGGTACTCGCCCTCGCTGGGCTCGAGCTGGATCACGTTGGGCAGCTGACCCATCCGGTCCAAGAACGCCTCGTCTCCGGCCGAGGCGGCGTCGTGATTGCCGCGGACGTAGACGTAGGGCACCCCTAGGCCTTCGATCGAGTCGTAGAGGTCGGCCAACGTTCCCTCGTCCACCAGGCCGAAGTTGATCAGGTCGCCGGCGTCGATCACGGCGGTGATGCCTTCGGTCTCGACGATCTGCTGCACCAACGAGTAGTAGTTCATCCCATGCATGTCTGAGATGAGCAAAAACTTCGCTGCCGTCTCGGTGTCGTCGGTAGTGGGGGAGAACTCACCCTGCAGGGCGTTGGACAGCGCAAACAGGTTCTGCAGATACGGCCCGGCGGCCTGCGCCTGGCCCGTGATGGCGCTCAGGAGCCCCTCGCTTTGTTGCACCGTGGCCAACAAACTGGTGGTTCGGTATGTCGTCAGGGAAC
>JBBQNO010000174.1:0-4554 GCA_038330045.1 Actinomycetales bacterium
GGATGGTGCGGTCATGCATGGGTCGAATGCGCTCGTTGTCCCGGTGCGCCGTGGAGCCCGGCCGCTCGTTCTGAGGCTGGCACCTCCCGGCGATGACGTAGTCGCAGAAGCCGCCGCACTTCGGGTTTGGGATGGACGGGGAACGGTTTTCCTCTACGACGTAGATGAAGGCGACGGCGCGATGCTCCTCGAACGTCTCAATGGCCGACGAAAACTCGCGGGCGAGCCCTTGGAATACGCGATCACAGTGCTGGCGGGGTTGGTCTCCACGCTCGCCATACCGGTTCCTGCGAGTGTGCAAGGTACGGACCAGATCGCGAGCGAACACCTGGAGAATTTCGAGCGGGAGTGGTCAGCGCTAAACGCACCCTGTCCGCGGCAGCAACTCGACGCCGCGATTTCATGCGCCGCGGAGCGATCCACGGTCCAGACCGCGCCGTTCGCGGTCGACGGGGATCTGCACTTCGAGCAGGTGCTAGCCGGCTCGCGCGCTCCATGGGTTGTCGTTGACCCGGTACTCCTGCGGGGTGATCCGGAGTACGACCTCGCCCGCATCCTGTGGAGTCGACTGGACGAAATCACAGACGACGCCGCGGTTCGCTATCTTTTCGACCTCTTCGTGAGCACCGCGAACGTTCCAGAGAACTGGGCACGCGACTGGGTCGTCATCCGGAGCACGTCCTACCTCCTATGGGGACTCAGCCACGGCCTCACCGAGGATCCGCCCCGGTGCCAACGACTCCTCGACATTTTTGCGTCGCCACGTTAAGCACCCGCCACACCTCCGAGGCTGACCGACTCACACGCGTCCTTATGCGGATCGGCTGTCGGCACGCAATTAAACGCTGATCCCCGGTGCGCCGGTCGTGTCACAAGGGATGGTGTTACGGACTTCTGGCCATCGGTTGAGCACCGTGGAGCGAAACGACGCATACGTACCCTCCGCACCGTGCCAGCGCGCAGCGGCAAAAACCAAGTTCGGTCGCCGATTCGAAGCGGGATCGATTCTAGAAAAGTGAGCACCTCGTGGTCTTCGCTCACGTCCAGCGCCCAAGTCTCATAGGTTTCGCTGACTCCACGCGCTTCGTACTGGCCGAAACCGCGGTACAACTCCGCGATGGTTACTCGCCCACGCTCTTCAGCTGGCTCCACCCAATCATTCTGCTCGAACAGCCGATGACGCAAGGACCAGAACCCCCCACCGAGGAGCAGCGCTCCTGTGAGCGGTCCTCAAACGAGGACCACAGCGTCGACCTTTGGCACTACCTCCCAGAACGCCCGGCTCGGCCCGGGTGCTGTTGGTGAAGCCGACGACGAGTTCGGTGAAGCGATCGGTCCGCTCCCGCTTGGTCTGACATTTGACGTTGATCAGGATCATCGAAGTTCCTTGCGCTGGTGAATGAGGTGTTTCGAGCGTGCCGTAAACAGCGCCCTTACTGGAGTAACAGGATGACCCCCAAGGCCAACAGGTAGGAGTCAATGCGGTCCAACAGACCGCCCGCGCCGGCAAGCCAAGCGCCAGAGTCCTTGGACTGCATACCCCGTTTGATCATCGACTCCAGCAGGTCTCCAGTCGGTGCCCCGATCGCGACCGCAACCACCATCGGCCAGCTCAGGGTACCGAGTAGTGCCGCCACCGCGATGCCCGCCGCCGCGCCAGCAAGCGTTCCACTCCATCGTTTGCCCGGCGACAAGGGGGACAGGCGCGGCCCGCCCAACCGTGGACCAGCAAAGAAGGCCACCACATCGGCCACCGATACGGCGGCGAACAAGGCCAGCGCCACCGCCCCAAGGGGCACCATCGCCGCCAGCAGGCTGAGCCACACCACGCCGAGCACCCCGGAGCGAAGGCGATGCAGTCCGTATGTGGCGTCACCGGCCATGAGCGGGACTGCCACCACGGTGAGCATGGCCGCACCTATCGCCTGCCACACGAACTCGGGCCCCAGCCACGTCGTCAGCACCACCGCCGAGACGCCAGTGGCCACCACGACGCGGTCGAGCGAGGGCACGCCCATGAGGGCACCGAACTCAAGCGCCGCAATGACTCCTGCCGTGATCGCGAGAATCGTGATGCCCGCAGGCCCCCACCAGAACAGGCCCACCACTGCGGGCACCGCGACCGCCCACACACACCACCGGATGAACAAAACGCGCCGTCGCGTCAGCGCCACCCCGACGCCGGCCAGCACGACCGCGCCCAGAAGCAACGGCCACATGGACTCGACGGTGACCACAGCTGCGTTCACCCCGAAAGGGGAAGCGTCGCCAAGGCCGACCGGCACGCCGCGAGTATGCGGGCGTTGGCTTCACTGTCTTGAACAGCGATCCTCACCGTGCGGCCCTGAAACTGTGGCGATAGTGCAGAGAGATCCCGCAGGAAAACGTCGTGGCTGCGGCAGTGGGCCACGAATTCGGCAGCGCCGGGACCTTCGGGAGGCAGGGTGATGGTGAGAAAGTTCGCCGCTCCGTCCTGCACAGTGACGTCCTCAGCCAGACCCGCCAAGTCAGCGGCCAGCTCGCGGCGCAACTCGTTCGTCCTCGACCAACAGGCCTGGTAGTAGTCCGGTTCGCGCAGGGCCGCCACGGCCGCAATTTGTGCGGGAAGACTGATCGCCCAGGGTGGTGTCCAGGCTCGGATGTCGGCGGCCACCTCGGGGGAGGTCACCAAAAAGGCAGCGCGCATACCCGAAAGGGCATACATCTTCGACAACGTGGTGCACACAGCGACGGCGGGATTGATGGTCGCGAGATCGGCCAAGGAATCTCCCAGGTCCACGTAACCGAGATAGGCCTCATCGATCCACCAGCGCGTCGTCGGCGGCGCGGCCTCGATGACTGCGCGCAACGACGCAGCCGGGGTATGCCGTCCGGTCGGGTTGTTCGGGTTCACCGCCACCACGAGGTCGTACTGGCCTGATCCCAGCTCGGAAGCCAACGCGTCCAGGTCGAGACGCCAGCCCTGGTCGGGGCTCAGTCGTAGGCGATCGACGTGGGCACCGATGACGCGCTCGCTAATGTGGGCGTATTCGCCGTAGCTGGGGTCCACGAGCAGCACTCGGCTCGCCGGGGTGAGCCAACGGCCGAAGGCCCGGAAGATCAGATCCGAGGAACCTGCCCCAACGTTGAGGCACTCGACGGGCAGCCCTCGCGAGGCGGCGATCCCACGCAGCAAGCCGACAGCATCGGTCGGGGGAGAGGTCTTGGCCATCCAGGCTGGGTCGAGCCTCAGCGCTTCGAGGACCGCCGGGGCGGGTGGGAACCACGAGTCCAAGACGTCGGCGGCCACCACCTCACACCTGCGATCCAGGGTGTTGAAATTGGTGCCGACGGCGGTGAACGATGCGCCGCCGTGCTCGCAGCCATCCGGGCGGGGCCAGGCAGCCACATCCAACCGCCAGTCCACCGTGCTGAGTAGGGTCTCAAAGATGGACCGAAAGGGGCCAAGCGACTGCTGGGTGAGCCCGGCCACTGTGGCGGTCATCACCTCGAACCGCACGTCACCACTGACAACCTCGCGACCAGTCGGCTGCAAGCCGACATTGCGATACATCGACAGGACCTCGGCCCGACCCATTGCCACGATGGTCTGCCCGCCGCGCGAAGCCGCCCACCGCAACGCCGCATACATCAAGAGCATGGCGATGCCACGGTCTCGGTAGGCCGGCTCGACTGTGAGGATGCGCACCTCGAAGGCAGCACCGCTGTCCAGCAACGGCAGATCGGCCCGAGTCAGATACTTGTCCAGGCTGTAATGCCCGACCCACGGGGGAGTCAGGCTGACGAAACCGATCGGTGTGTCTGCCTCGGCAGCGACCAGGTAGATATTTGCACCGTCGAGGTGGTCCCGCAGCGTGCCGCTGACCTGCGGCTGATGCTGCCCCAACTCCTCGGCATACACCCGATGGCGTAATCCGTGGATCCATTTCAGATCCTTGTGCGTGGCTCGACGAATCTGCAGGGTGGGGCGCATGCCCTCATCTTCACTCCTCGGGCGCCAGCACCGGGGTATCGGCGTGCAGTGTCTCGCCGCGGTAGCGATACCGGACTACTGGGACGCTGGCTGCGCCCTTGAACCTGACACCGTCGGCGGTGAGCCTCCAGGTTCCGGGCAGGCAGAACCTGCGCCGGAGTTCGCAAAAATCACCGACGAGAACCGCGCTCTCCAAGACCAAAACCAGCGTCTCAAAACTCAGCTCGCCGACGGGCACGAGACCACCAAGACGCTCACCAAGATCATCGGCGAACTCTCCCTCAAACCCCACCAAGCCCGCAACGAACTCACCACCCTGCAACAAGTCCCACACATCGGCGCACACTCGACGCCCGAAAGGGCCAATGCCAGGCAGGACTCGCCGTAAGCCGATAGCCCTGTGACACGCTGACCAACGTGGGCCGCGGCGACGAAGAGGAAAAGCTGGACGGAGGCAATGTGGGCACAGCGCTAGGGCGGCTGGGCGACACGGTCCGACGGCTTCACAGGGCTAGAAACGGCCGAGCGTCGGCTCTATAACGGAACTCTCTGTCATCAGGCCCAGGCATGATGAGGATCAT
>JBBQNO010000175.1:0-4491 GCA_038330045.1 Actinomycetales bacterium
CGTCGAGCACCTCATCAGTTACGGCACGGTCGTGCTCTTGGCCTACCTGGGGAACCTCTGGAGCACCCACCGTGGCGTTGCCGGACGTCCCCAGATGACCGATACGCGCGCAACGTAGGGCCGCGACCCGGGGGAGAGCGCAGATCGGTCATCTGCTCGCCACGACAACCGGACCACGCAAGAGAGAGGCCGAGCCCTCGCAGTGCGAGAACTCGGCCTCTTCAAGGGTTGAAAAATGGTTCAGCCGTCGATCAGGCCCTTCTCGGTCAGCCACTCGGTGGCGACGTCCTTGGGCAACTCAAGGTCAGTGGAGACCTTGGCGCTCATGGCGGTGATCTCTTCGGCGGTCAGTGCCTCGGAGATCGGGTTGAAGATCTCATCCAACTGGTCGCCATACTTGGTGTAGACCTCTTCGCGGAAGACCGGGCTGGGGTTGTAGAGCGGGAAGAACGCTTCGTCGTCCTCCAACACCGTCATCTCCAGGCTGGCAATACGCGGGTCGGTGGTGAAGACCTCGCCGAAGTTGCACGGCTCACGCTTGTCGGCCTGGGTGTAGACCAAGGCGGTGTCTAGTACGGAAACGTTGTCGTTCGGAAACTCGAATCCGTAGGCCTTCTCCATGCCCGGCAGACCGTCATCGCGAGCGGAGAACTCGTTCTCCACGCACAACGTGGCCGCGTCGGGGTTGTCTGCGATCAGGGCGCCGAGGTCGCTGATCTTTGTCGGGTTGCCGAGTTCGTCAGCAGCCTCCGTCGGGAAGGCGATGCCGTACGTGTTGTTGAAGTTGGCAGGCTCCATCCAAACCAGGTTGTTCTCTTCGAGGTCACGATCGCGCACTGCTTCATACTGCTCGATCCGGTCCGTGATGGGGTCCGTCTCCTTGAAGAAGGAGATCCACGCCGTCCCGTTGTACTCCCAATACATGTCGATGTTACCCCCGACCAGGGCTGCTCGCGTCACGTCGGTGCCGCCGGTGTTGATCTCGTCTACGGCGTCGACACCAGCGTTCTCCAAGGCCACGATGGCGATGGAGCCGAGGACCTTTTGCTCGTCGAAGTCCTTGGATCCGACAATGATCGACGCTCCGTCCAGACCGCTGGCCTCTTCGGAGCCGCCGCTGCTTTCGTCACTGCCGCAAGCGGCGAGGACCATGCTCATGCCGAGGCTCGCGGCGAGAGCGAGTTTCATGTGGTTCTTCATGGGTTTCCTTTCGTTGAGCACAGGAGTGTGCGGTAGGTCATGAAGGATTAGATGCCCTTAGGGGAGGCGGCTCGTCCGAGGACGGCAGCCAGATAATCGATCAACAGCGCCAGCGAGGCCACCAGGACCACTCCGGTGATCAGGATCGGGTCTCGGTTGAGTTGAATACCTTGCACGATGAAATATCCCAGGCCGCCGGCGGCGTAGAAGGTGGCGAGCGAGGCTGTGCCGACGTTGATGATGAGGGCGGTGCGGATCCCGGCGAGCATGACCGGAACAGCGAGGGGCAACTCCACCCGTGTGAGGATCTGCACCGGTGACAGACCCATGCCGCGGGCGGCCTTGATCACGTTCTCGTCGACTTGTTGCAGACCGACCATGGTGTTGCGCAGGATCGGCAAGGCGGAGTAGGCCACGAGACCGACGACGACGGAGTTAAAGCCGATCCCGAACCAGATGACGATGATGGTGATGAAGCCGAAGGATGGTATGGCCTGCCCAGCGTTGCCAAGCCCAAGGATGAGCGGGGTGACGCTGCGGAACGCCGGGCGAGTGACCGCGATACCGGCTGGGATGGCAATCAACACCACGAGAATCGTGGATACGAACGTCAGCTTTAGGTGCTCCTGAAGGCCCTGCCAGATCCGGTCCGCCGTCAACGTACGAGACTCGATCGAGTCCAACTCGAGGGACGTCACCCACAGGTAGGTGGCGATGACGAGGACGGCGATGAAGAGGGGCATGCCGACCGTTGCGACCTTGGCCAATACTCGTCCGACCCGGCCCTCGCCTGCGGTGACGGTGCCCTCGGGAACCGTGATGGCCATCAGTGGGTCTCCGGCTCGTAGTTCTTCTGCGCGAGGTAGAACTGCGCGCTGTCGTCGCGCATGATGCGCACCGACGACATGATCGTCTCCATGTCCACGATGCCCTGATAGACGCCCTCGCCGTTGATCACGATGGCGCATCCGGCGTTGGAGATGATCAGCTCGTTGAGTGCATCCGAGAGCGTGGCCTGGGGCTCGACGGTTGCTGAGGCGGGCAGCCCCGCGCGAGACAACGTGCCTCGCCCGGCTTCACGCAACGCCTTAGCGCCGACCCACCGGGCAGGGCGACCGTTGTCATCCAGCAACAGCATCGCCGACCACGGGGAGGCGTTGAGCCGTTCCAACAGGTTGACCGGATCACTACCCAAACCACCGGTCGGAGCGTCGGTAGCCATGTCGATGTCGCGGATGCGAGTGAGATTCAACCGCTTCAGTGAGGCACCGGACCCGATGAAGTCCGAGACGTACTCGTCGGTGGGGTTGGTGAGCAACTCCTCGGGCGAGGCGAACTGAGCGATATGCGATTGGTCCTTAAGGACCACGATGCGGTCCCCCATCTTGATGGCCTCGTCGATGTCGTGCGTGACGAAGACGACGGTCTTCTGGATCTGCGCTTGCAGGCGCAAGAACTCGTTTTGCAGGCGGTCGCGGGTGATGGGGTCTATAGCACCAAACGGCTCATCCATCAACATCAGGGGAGGGTCGGCGGCCATGGCGCGAGCCACACCGACGCGCTGGCGCTGTCCACCGGAAAGTTCCTTCGGGTAGCGGCTGCGGTACATGTCGGGGTCCATGCCCACCAGACCCAGCAACTCATCGACGCGTGCGGCAATCTTGTCCTTCTTCCAGCCGACGAGGCCCGGCACGGTGCCGATGTTCTCGGCCAGTGTGCGGTGGGGGAAAAGCCCAGTGGACTGGATGACGTAGCCGATTCGGCGACGCAGTTTGTCGGGGTCAGACTTCGTCACGTCTTCGCCCTCGAGAATGATCCGCCCGGAGCTCGGCTCGATGAGGCGGTTGATCAGCTCCATCGAGGTGGTCTTGCCGCAACCCGAGGGGCCAACGAACACCACGATCTCGCCGTTGGCAATGGACAAACTTAACTTGTCCACCGCAGGCACGTCTTGACCAGGAAAGGTCTTGCTGAGTTCGTCCAACTCGATCATGGCGGGCGCAGTGGCACCACCGTCGTCGGATTCGGAGTGGTCTTGGGTATGGGAGTGGGTGGTGGTCACCGGATACCTCGCGATGTAGTCAGTCGGCGGACAAGAATGAAGAAGGCGTCGAGCAGCAACGCAAGGACGATCACGGCGAGCGTGCCGCCGTAGACCAGATTTTCGGCGCCGGGGGAGCCCAGCGAGCGCAGGCCGCGGAAGATCTCGGTGCCCAGACCCGGGCCACCGACCAAGGCGGCGATGGCAGCAATGCCGACCACCACCTGGGTGGAAACCCGGACCCCGGTCATGATGACCGGCCAGGCCAGTGGCAACTCGATGCCGAATAGTCGCCGCCAATGGCCCACGCCCATGCCTCGCGCGGATTTAGTGATGGCCGGGTCGACCGAAGCGAGACCGGCGATGGTGTTGCCGATGATGGGCAACAACGCATAGAGCGTCAGGGCAGCGATTGCCGGGTTCTGGCCAAGCCCGAAGATGGGCACGAAGAGCCCGAAAAGTGCCAGCGACGGGATCGTCAGCATCACTGACGCCGTACTCACGATCAGGGGGCGGACGGTGGAATTGCGGTGGGCCAGGACGCCTGCCGGGATACCGATCAAGATCGCGAGAGCCATCGAGATCACCACCAGCTGAAGGTGCTCTATGCCCAGTTCGAGCAGGTTGTCTAGATTTCGAGATAAATAGTCACCAAAGTTCACGGGTCTCCAAGCGTCAGTACACCTGCTCCATCCCTCACAGGCGTGGTCGCGTGGTTACCCACCAGGGCCACGACCCTGCTCAATCAGGACCTTAAAAGATCAATTAAGCACGGCTAGTGCTCGTGGTCAACCATGGGATCGAATTGCGTTTCAATACGATAACGACTCGCGACGAAGCCTTGACTACCTGGCGTTGGTAGCGTTTTCTTACTCTTTCGCCCAACGCGAATGTGGGGCATATGGGTGTGTATGGGGCGTTTGGAGATAGCGTAGCGGCTCGTGGATATCGCTGACTTCAGCCTCGACGCGTTCTCGTTGCGCGGCAAGCGTGCCCTCGTCACCGGCGGCAACTCTGGGCTAGGCCGAGCGTTCAGCGTGGCGCTAGCTCGAGCAGGGGCCGACGTCATGGTCCCGGCCCACATCGCCGACGACGGCACCACCGAGTCGATGGTCACCGACAGTGGTGGGCGCTACGAATTCGTCAGGGCAGACCTCACCGCAACCGGCGAATGCGAACGGGTGGTGAAGTGCTGCGTCGACACACTCGGCGGCCTGGACATCCTGGTGAACTCAGCGGGCATCTGCCTG
>JBBQNO010000176.1:0-4481 GCA_038330045.1 Actinomycetales bacterium
GCCTGAAGTGTGCAGCCCCAGGCACGGTCACGACGTGCATGCTGGCGCGATGGTGGTGAGCCAAAAAGAACGGCCCTCACCTACTCGGTGGGAGACCTCGTCAATGTGGGGCGGTCCGCAGCGCACGAAGACACGCCCTATCTGGGCGGTGTGCAGCACCGATGGACCAAGCCCATAGTCGGCGCCTTGACGCGGCGCTATGACGCGCCCGGATGTTCCGCGCGGAACCTTAGCTAGCCACCACCTCGTCGCGAGCGACCGAGAACACGCTCCAGCCCTGTCCGCGCAACCACACTTGGCCGGCGACGAGGTCTGGTGCTGGGCAGCGCCCCAACCACACTCCGTCGATGCCGTCGGCGTCGAGCTCGGCTTCAGGAAGCCCCTCGGTCTCGAAGGATCGGATCATCGCCAGCCCCTCACTGAGTTCGACCCACATCCAGAGATGTCGGGCCGTGGCGTCTTCGACTGCGAGGAGCTTTTCGACGTCGGATCGGTGGAGGTTAGGTCGGCGCAGCTGCTCATCGATGACTGTCGCAGGAAGGTTGCGATCTACAGGACGGTTGATCCCAAACCCCCGAAGCACCTGAGCTTCGCCACCGCAATCGTTCAGCAGCGCCTCTGAAGCATCGGCAACGCAGTTCGCCCAAAGAACCCCCACCAGGCCCAGAGCGCGGGTTTGTTCGTAGCCCAAAGGGTGGAGGATGTCGGGCCCGAACATATGTTGTTGCCACGACCTCGCGTCGACATGCAGGACGCCGAGGGCTTCGAGCCGGGGCAGGTTGGTGCGGATCGCGCGGACAACATCAACTGCTTCGGCGTAGCCCTCGTGATGGACGATCCAACAGCCCGTCAAGCCATCGATCTTGACCCATCCATCAGGCGCCTCTCGCGACCAGCGAACGTCTCGACCCACACGTTGGCCGTCAGCAATCGTGGTCACCTCGAGAGCGATCTTGCGACCGTCACCTTCGACGTAGAAGTCGTGCATTCGGTCCTTGCTGCCGTCGTCCCACCTGCGGGCGGTCATGACAACGCCGAAAACCACATCAAGATAAGTGACCACTGCATTCGCGGCGGCGTTCTCTCGAGATTCCTTACTGGTCACCTTCCTATCCTCGCAGTCGGCGAGCCGGGCCAGGTTACGGAGCCAACTGCCCGATGGGCGGCAAAAAGACGCACGTGGCGGCGCAGTTCAGAACCTCTCGATACGGCCCTTGCGATGCGATGGCGCAGAGCGTTGTCGTTGAACGGCGCTGGATGATCTAACCATCGCCGAATCGGTTCTGGGGCACGGTGTTGGTGAGCACACGTCCCCCACGCCTACCGCAACGCGATTCGGATCTACTCCACCACACGCTCTTCCAGATCACACCAATCACACTGGTCAACGACGCGGGCCCTCGCGGGAAGACCTTAGTGAACTACGTCGAACATGCACGGCGGCCGAAAAGTTCAGGCATCAGACCCCCGAGCGTTGTCGGCTCTTCGCGTTAATCGCGGCTGGCGGTCGGTGCGCCGAAGGCATAGATCGCCGTGAGGAATCTCGCGGACGACAGTGATCGGCCGTGTTAGCGGGTGCCCCGACATGGGAGACCGTGGTGACCGAGCCGTCTCCGGGCAAGCAAGGAAGTGTGGGTCGCTGGGCATCCCCGCAACCCAAAGGGCTATTGCGCCACGGTCACGGCTCACGGTTTAATCGGACATGGCCGTTTCCCGATCCTACTGTTGCTTATGGGCGTCCCGGATGCGACCGGCGTCACTGACGTTCTTTCTGGGGGTCGGCCACATCGATCATCTCAGTACGACACGTGCAACGGGTGGCGAGAGATGACAGACCGCGCCGAACCCTATGAGCGCGATGCGATACGCAAGTCCCCGGATCTCAAGGCTAGCCACGTGGTGAAATCTGATGGTCTTGCCCGAACCCCGGTTTACCCGTCCTCTGATCAAGTTGCCGCTTCTGCCGCCTCACCAACTGTTTCTGCCCCTGAAGGACCGACCGATACACCGGCGGGTCCGTCTATCGTCACGTCGGACCTGACCGATGCCGAGGCAGTTGGTGGCCGCGTCTCACCAGCCAGAATCTCGGCCTGGGCCGCAGTGGCAGGCGTGTTGGTCTCCGCCGTGGGTATCTGGATCGCTACCAGTGACGACGACGCCGTCAAATCTTCCGATGCACTCCGTCTCGGCCCGATAGTCATATCGCAGGAGGAGGACGCGCTGGCTGCGTCCGGCACCTACCGGAACTTAGAGGAAGGCGAGGCAGTCGTGTTCATGGTTCAGCCAGCCGAGGACGATACACGTTCGGACCCGTGGATTATCCTATTTGCCGAGCGCGATCCCGAAGAGGGGAACGAAGGCCGGGAATCCGGAGAATGGCGGGCCAGAGTTCCGCTGGCCAACCCGGACCAGACGTGGAAACACTCAGCAAGTATTGCGCCGGAGATCCCGCAGGGCGCAGGCCCATCCGCCCTGCTGAATGATCTCGCCGAGCAGGGACCAGACGCGCCGATACTCCGGGACACCACCGAAGTGCAGGTCTATCAACCAACAGAATGAGTCAACATCACAATTCCGGGTCGCACATGTAGTTGAAGCCCGGCTTCGCCGCATCATCTGCCTGCTCACCCGGCCAGCAGAGGCGACTCCCGACCATGAGAACGACTTGGGCGTTGGAAATGGAGGTCTCCTCGACCTCCTCGAAAGCGAGACCTTGTGGCAGCGGGGACCGAACGATGATCACGGACCCAGGGTCAACCTTGTTGGTATAGAAGCCGACGACTTCCCACACAGTCCCGCCGTCTGCGCTCGTCCGTTCAACCATGACCAGGGTGGGGCTGCCTTCCGCAACTTCGAAGAAAGTTACCGACTGACCAGCCAACCATGAGCGTACAGATGCCTCCGGTTGGCTGGGCTCCCAGGCCATCTGCACCCTTTCCGCGGTAAACCCAGGGAGCGCTCCCGAAGCCACCGAGTAGGCACCGGCGGCATTTGCTTCGCCAAGGTGTCCCGGAATCTCCACCAGGCTCACCGGGCCGAGCGGGACCCGGGCATCTGGAGACCACCTGGAGAAGCCCATGCAATACGGCACCCCCCCCTGAACCGCATTGAAGCCCAGAGCAGCCGCGGCAAAGCGCTGGTTGGGCGAACCGTGCTCGCCCGCACCAAACCAGGCAGATGCGGCATACTCACTGTCACCCAGACGGAAGAACGCCTCAAAGCTATCTTCCATCGCCTTTGGACCGCCCGCGAGCTCGAGCCAACCGATATATAGCGCCGCCAGGCAGTCTGCTCCCAGTTCGCTCTGCAGCCGATAACCCTCGCCGTCCAGTTCGCTCTGGAGCGTGTAACCCTCACCGCCGAGGACGTACTGAACGTGGTGGCCCCACTCATGGGCCAGCACTCCGAGACCAGCCTGCTCGCCGAAACGCTCCACGAGACCGGCGACAAAATGTCGGTCGTATGTGATGACCTGATCCTGATCACAGTAGTTGGCGTTGCCAGTCCACTCCTCGATTGGGACCCGCTCCTTACACGCCGTATCGGGAACCTGCCCGGGCTCGTGTGCAATAACGGCCGAGGGGGGCAGGTAACCCCCATCAACACCGCCCAAGACACGGGACCAGTACGCGTCGATTGGGCTCTGCGAAGGGTCGCCAGCGCCACTCAACTCCGAAAGATAACGCAAGGCTGGGCTGCTGACCGGCTGCGGCGCCGCACACGCCGCTAGAGCCACCAAGAGAACCAGAACGGCCATGCCTGAGTGCCGGAGCGGAACCCCTGGTCGCCTATGCACGACTGCACGCTACGCTGATTGTTCCCGCAGTGGAGGCAGTTCGACCGCGTCTCCGGTGCGCCGGTCGACTTGGCCAGGACGACGACTTGAATCTGGAATCGACTTCCCCAGCAGCCGGGAAGAGTCAATTGTCGTCGTCACAGCATCCTCGCAAGGGTTGTATAACCAGCCTGTGCGTAAACAAGGCGCACTGCCGGTGCTGGGCAAGTACGCCCATAAGTCCTTTTTTCAACCCCGTCCCCAATTTGGTATCTCCGTTGTCCTACCGGGTCACCAGCATGCCCGCCACTCAGCAGATCCGCGCGTCATTCTGGGCGAAATGGGGCACGTGACGAGCGGGCGGAGATATGCCCCATTGTCAGCAGGTGGGTACTCGGGTCACGACTCTGAGCGGATCACAGGCATGAGCGTTATTCTGGGACGTCTCGCTCGCAGTGCATCAGTGAGATCACCTGAAGGCAAGTCCGCGCCCGTGCTCTGGCGAGCTTTAAATCGGGTACGTCTGCACTGTGCGAAGTGGCACCAAGAGATCGTCAACGTCCCCAGGGTCGACTCGTATGATTCTTGGCCCAGACCGGTACGCGGTGAGATCGCCGACCGCGATACGTCGACGCAACGTCCGCGTACTGAGACCGGTCCGCTCGGCGGCC
Organism: Actinomycetales bacterium; assembly: GCA_038330045.1. Lineage (GTDB taxonomy): Bacteria > Actinomycetota > Actinomycetes > Actinomycetales > Dermatophilaceae > Ornithinicoccus. The sequence continues at coordinate 4,447 of JBBQNO010000176.1, forward strand.
TGCGACAGGGACTCGAACTGCCGCCGAGCACTGAG
>JBBQNO010000177.1:0-4475 GCA_038330045.1 Actinomycetales bacterium
GCTGAAGACGAGCAGTACTGAACAGTTTCGCTGAAGGAGATTTAGCATGCCTACCCCAAAGAAGGGTCCGCGCCTTGGTGGCGGTCCGGCGCACGAGCGTCTGATCCTGGCCAACCTGGCGACTGCCCTGTTTGAGCACGATCGCATCACCACCACCGAAGCCAAGGCCCGCCGGATGCGTCCGATGGCCGAGCGTCTTGTCACGTTCGCCAAGCGTGGTGACCTGCACGCGCGTCGCCGCGTCATGACCACGATCGGCAACAAGAGCGTGGTGCACCGTTTGTTCACCGAAATCGCGCCCGATATGGCTGAGCGTGCTGGCGGGTACACCCGGATCACCAAGATTGCGCCCCGCAAGGGCGACAACGCTCCGATGGCCGTGATCGAGCTCGTCCGAGAGCCGCTGGCCAAGAAGAAGGTTGTCGAGCAGGCTGAGGGCGCAACCAAGCGCTCTGCCCGGGACCGTGACGCCGCGAAGGATGAAGCAGTGGCAACCTCGCCAGCAGAAGCTGACGCTACCGAGGTGGAGATCAAGCAGGCTGACGCGGCCCACGAGTCTGGTGTCGAGGTCGCAGCTCCGGCAGAGGCGGTCGAGATCAACGATGTCGTGACCGAAGACTCCACCGAGGCCGCTAACACCAAAACGGATGACGCTGGTGGCGCCTCTGCGGAGCCTGCCGCCGACGCCAAACCGCTCGGGGCCGATTCGGCTGCACCCAGTGCAGATGGTTCAGCTCCTGAGGGATTCAGCGTCAAGGGCAACGAAAACTCGATGAAGTATCACGTCGAGGGTTCGCAGTGGTTTGACCAGACCGAAGCTGAGGTCTGGTTCCGTAGTGCCGAGGCGGCCGAAGCAGCCGGATTCGAGCCTGCTGGCGGTTCCGACGCGCAGCAGACCGACGAGGTCTGAGCAGTTTCGCACCTCGTTGCACGAGACTGAATTGAACGAGCCGCTTCACCCACGGGGTGAGGCGGCTCGTTTGTTGTCAGCCCCAGTTTGCGGACGTCGGTCAGGCAGAACGGGTGGCCTGCGGGATCAATCAGCACCCGCCAGGGTCTCACCCGGTTGCGGGTCGGCGACGTGACTGGGTTGTCACAGTCGAGCGTGAACATGGTGAGTTCTGCCTTCATCGCCCTAGCCTGTCGCAACCGCGCTGAGGGAAAGGGGCATCGCTTGTGCGCGCCGAACTATCGGCGGTCGTTTAGGATGGTGGGTTGTGCCTGCTTCCGAAACGTCGCTCCGTGTGCGTATGGACCTTGCGTACGACGGCACCAAATTCTTCGGGTGGGCTACGCAACCCGGCTTTCGCACCGTTCAAGCCACGATCGAGCATGCGTGGGGGGTCATCCTGCGGGACAAACCGCCGTCGCTGACCGTTGGGGGGCGCACGGACGCCGGGGTTCACGCGCGGGGCTCAGTAGCGCATCTGGACGTTGACCCCGCCCGGTGGGAGGCGCTGCCCGCGCATCGGCCGCGGCGACCCGAAGAATCAGCGTGGGCACGGCTCTCGGGGGTGCTGCCGGACGACATCGTGATCCGAAAGGTGAGTCAGGCCCCGGTGGGCTTCGACGCGCGGTTCTCCGCGCTACACCGTCGATACAGCTACCGCATCTGCGACCGCCCGAGCACCGCCGACCCGTTACGACGCTTCGACACCGTAGTGCTGAAGCAGACGCTCGACGTGGACGTCATGAACGAAGCATCGGCCACCGTGCTGGGCTTTCATGACTTTGCGTCGTTCTGCCGTCGGCGCGAAGGGGCGACCACGGTCAGGACGCTGCAGCAGTTCACCTGGGTCCGCGAGCCTGACGGAACGATTGTGGGGACGTTGATTGCCGATGCCTTCTGTCACAGCATGGTGCGCGCGTTGGTAGGAGCCATCATTCCGGTGGGAACGGGGCGCGAACGCATGGGCTGGCCTGTTGAGGTGTTGCGCGGGCGGCAGCGCCACTCGGGGGTGACCGTTATGCCGGCTCTGGGATTATGCCTCGAAGAGATCGTCTATCCCGACGACGATCAGGTCGCGGCGCGAGCCGAAGAAGCCCGCGCCCGCCGCGACGAGTTATTCGAAGCGGCGGGAGCCTGACGAAGCCGGGTCTGCGCGAGGCTGGGAGACGTCGCGACGTTGGGGGTGAGCGGGTTCGGGCCTTAGCGCGAGCTCGTGCGAGCGAACTGTCGGATACACAGCGGCACGAAGATCACCAAGAGCAAGGTCACACCGATGAACACCGTGATCACGGGGTGCTGGATGCCGAAGGTGTCCCGGACCATGCCTTCTTGGGTGTTGCCGAAGAGGTCCCGAGCAGCCTGCACCAGAGCAGACACGGGGTTCCAGTTGGCGAAGATCTCCAGCGGACGCGGCAGGCTTTCGGCAGGCACGAACGCGTTAGAAATGAAGGTGATCGGGAACAGGATCATAAACGACGCGTTGTTGATCGTTTCTGGGGTGCGTACCACCATGCCTAGCAGGGCCATCACCCAGCTGAAGGCGTAGGAGAAGAGCAGCAGCAGCGCGACCCCGGCTAGGAACGAAGGTATCCCGTTGGTGAACCTCCAGCCGACCGCAAATCCGGTGAGAATCATGATGACCATCGAGATGCCGTTAAGGCACAAGTCGGAGTTGGTCCGACCTATCAGCACGGCCGAAGGGCTCATCGGCAAGGTGCGGAAGCGGTCGATCAGCCCTTCTTTGAGGTCCTGAGCCATGGCAGCCCCGGAGAAGGTCGAGCCGAACACCACGGTCTGAGCGAAGATGCCCGCCATCAAGAAGTTGGTGTAGTTGGAGCCCTCGATCTGGATGATGCCGCCGTAGACCTGGCTGAACAGCAAAACGAACATGATGGGCTGCAGCACAGCGAAGATCAGCATGTCGGGGCTGCGCTTGATCTTGCTCAGGTTGCGCCACGTCACGGTCCACCCGTCGGCGAACCAGGTCGCGAGCGCTCCGGTGACTTCGGGCTCGTGGGGCTCTTGGGAGGACTTGGCGGGTGGTGCAAACACGATGCTCATGCGGAAATCTCCTGATCGTGCGGGCTTGTGCTGTCTTCGTCGTCTTTGGTGGCCTCGGCGCGATGGCCCGTCAAGGTCAGGAATACATCATCGAGGGTGGGGCGCCGCATGCCCGCGTCGTGCAGAGCGACCCCTTGGCTATCCAGATCGGCAAGTACACGCTGCAAAGCGATGGGGCCCTCATCAACGGTCACATCCAACTGCCGGCGGTCATCACTGACGGTGGGGTCAGCGGTGCCGTATTGGGCCAGGACCGCTCGGGCCGCATCGCTGTCGGTGTCGCGAACGAGTGACACCACCACTCGGTGACCGCCTATCTGCGCCTTCAATTCGTCCGAGGTACCCGAGGCGATCACTCGACCCGCATCGATGACCGAGATGTGATCGGCCAGGTAGTCGGCTTCTTCGAGATACTGCGTGGTCAACAGCACGGTCGTGCCCCCCTTGACCAAATCGTTGATGGTTTCCCAGAGGCCGATCCGGCTGCGCGGGTCCAGCCCAGTGGTGGGCTCGTCCAAGAAGAGGATGCGGGGATTGTTGACGAGCGCCCCGGCCAAGTCGATCCTGCGCCGCATACCCCCGGAGAGGCCTTTGACCGGTCGCGACCCGGCCTCAGTGAGACCAAAGGCTTCAATCAGCTCTTTGGCCCGCAACCGCGACCGCTTGATGCCGAGGTGGTAGAGGCGACCCACCATTTCTAAGTTCTCGAGGCCAGTGAGGTTTTCGTCGACTGCTGCGTACTGACCCGAGGCCCCAATGATGCGGCGCACGCCCTGGGGGTTGGACAGCACGTCGATCCCGTCCACCGTGGCGGTGCCGGAGTCGGGGCGGATCAGGGTGTTGAGCACCTTGACGGTGGTGGTCTTGCCGGCACCGTTGGGTCCCAGGAGCCCTTTGACGGTGCCCTCAGGCACGCTGAGGTCGAGCCCCGAGAGCGCATGGACGGTCCCGGACTTCGACGGATACGTCTTCGTCAAGCCGTGAGCTTCGATAATGGGCACGCGGTGGGTCCTTCCGGTCGGCATTCAAGGCGAGCGGTTCCATGGTAATCAGCGCCTGTGACAGTCCCTACCTGCGGGACAGTCCTTGCCCATCGCGGGTGGGGCGCCGGGCGAGCTGGCGGGGCAGCGGTCCACCTGGCATGCTCATCCGATGGACGAGCAGGTAGCGCGGGCACGGCTGGAAGCCAAGCGAGATGAGCTCATCGAGCAGCGCGCCGTCCTCACTCGGCCCCAGCCGGACCAGGGCAGTATCAGCTTCGGCAAACGGGTCGGTGACGGGACAGCCATGGCGGTTGATCGCCTCAGCGCGGTGACGGCACACGACAGTCTCGGGGAAGGCCTGAAGCAGGTGGAGCGAGCAATCGCCAAACTCGATGCTGGTACGTACGGCGTCTGCGATAGATGCGGTGAGCCGATAGGCGAGGGCAGACTGGATGCCAGGCCGGCATCGACTCGGTGTCTGA
>JBBQNO010000178.1:0-4469 GCA_038330045.1 Actinomycetales bacterium
CTCGAGAAAGCCGTCAAGGACGACGCGGATCTAGAGGGTTCCAAGCACGATATGGGCGGCGACATCGTGCCCGCGTTCGTCGAGCGCGGCGAGGGCTGGGTCTACGACTTTAAGGACAACGACGTGCCCGGCTCCACCGATCGCGACCGCGGCTACTGGCGTGATGTCGGAACCATGGACTCTTACTACGACGCGCACTTGGACCTGATCTCGGTGCACCCGGTGTTCAATATGTACAACGAAGAGTGGCCGATCTTGACCAACTACGGCTGCGCGGCCCCCGCGAAATTCGTCCACGGTTCCGAAAATCGTGTAGGCAAGGCCATCGACTCCGCGATCTCACCCGGAGTGGTCGTCAGTGGTGCCACGGTCACGGGCTCGGTGCTCTCACCTCGCGTCAAGGTGCACAGCTTCAGCACCGTCACCGGATCTGTATTGCTCGACGGCGTCATCGTCAACCGTCACTGCACCATCAACAAGGCCATCATCGATAAGGGCGTGGTCATCCCCGAAGGCACGTCCATCGGTGTTGACCACGATCACGACCGGTCGCGCGGCTTCACCGTGACCGACTCGGGGCTGGTCGTGATCGGCAAAGGCGTCGTGATCGAGGCCCCCGGGGGTGCAGTCAACACGGAGGCAACCGACCCCGCCGTTTAACGAGCGTGGAGTGCGGCCACGCGGTGGGTTTCGGTCTTAGAAGCCCATCGCGTGGAAGCCACCGTCGACGTGCACGATCTCGCCGGTGGTGCTGGGGAACCAGTCAGAGAACAACGCGCAGCACGCCTTTGCGGCGGGAGTGGGGTCGCGAACGTCCCAGCCCATGGGGGCGTGATCGGTCCACTTGGCGAACTGCTCAAACTCGGGGATTGAGTTAGCGGCAGTGGTCGATAGCGGGCCCGCGGCGACGAGATTGCTGCGGATGCCCTGGGGGCCAAGATCACGGGCGAGGTAACGGCTCGTGGACTCGAACGCAGACTTGGCGACGCCCATCCAGTCGTACATCGGCCAGGCATAGCTGGCATCGAAGGTCAATCCGACCACACTGCCACCACTGCTCATCAACGGCAGGGTCGCTGCCGTCAAAGACTTCAGCGAGTATGCCGAAATCTGGACCGCCGTGGCGACGTCCTCCCACGGTGCGTTCATGAAGTGAAACGCGCCCTTGGGCGCAAAGCCGATCGAGTGAAGCACACCGTCGATGTGATCCACGTGCTCGCCCAAACGCTCCGCGAGGGTATCGAGGTGCTCGGTGTTGGCGACGTCGAGTTCTACGATCTTCACCGGCTCCGGCAGGCGACGTGAAATGGCCTGGGTGATCTTCATCGTGCGGCCGAACGAGGTCAGCACGACCTCGGCGCCCTGCTCTTGGGCCAATTTGGCCACGTGGAAGGCGATCGAGCGGTCTGTGAGGACCCCTGTGATCAGGAGTGTCTTATGTTCTAGCAGCATGAAGGGCCCTTCGAAGCGGTCGGTGGTGTCAGTGTCCCATTCCCATGCCGCCATCGACGGGAATGACGGCACCTGAGATGTATGCCGCGCTGGGACTGGCGAGGAAGACGACGGCGTCGGCAACCTCTTGAGGCTGCGCAAACCGGCCGGCCGGGATAGCCGAGAGGTATGCCTTGCGTCGTTCGTCGGGAAGCGCTGCGGTCATTTCGGTCTCGATGAAACCGGGGGCAACGACGTTGGCGGTGATGCCGCGGCCGCCGAGCTCGCGGGTGATCGAACGGGCCAATCCCACAAGGCCCGCCTTGGAGGCGGCGTAGTTGGACTGACCGGGTGCGCCATAGAGACCGACGATGGACGACACCAAGATGATGCGTCCGTGGCGGGCTTTGATCATGCCCTTGGAGGCGCGGCGCGCGCAGCGGAAGGCCCCGGTGAGGTTCGTGTCGAGCACGTCAGCGAACTCTTCGTCGCTCATCCGCATCAGCAAGGTGTCGCGAGTGATGCCCGCATTGGCCACCACCACCTCGATGCTGCGGCCCAGCATCTGCTCGGCAGCGGTGAAGGCCGCGTCGACGCTAGCCGAGTCGTCCACGTGACACAACACTCCGCGAAGACCCTCGGGGGGCGCCCCGCTGCGGTGGGTGATGACCACGTCATCGCCCTGGGCGGCAAAGGTACGGGCGATGGCCAGGCCGATACCGCGATTGCCGCCGGTGACCAACACCGCCTTGGGGTGCTCGATAGCGGAGGTGGGGGCTGCCTGATTCACCCGCATACCGTAGCCGTATCATCGAATAATGCCCACTGAACGCCGCCCCCAGGCCGTGACGTCGGCGCCGCGATCACGGCGAGAAGACCGTGACGGACGCATGCGTGCCTACCTTATTGCGATGAGCATCCGCATCGCTTCCTTTCCTTTGTCGGTCTGGGCGCTGCTCTCCGGCCACATCGTGATCGGCTGCATCTTGGCGACGGCCGCCATCCTTCTGCCATCGTTCGCGGTGATGATCGCCAACAACCCCGATCAGCGCCATGGCAGCGTCGGACCTGTTTCACCGGTGCGCGCATTGCCCCCGACACCGCGTCCTGACGACTTGTGAGCGACCCCGCTCCCACCGTCGTATGCAGTGCCAAGGCGTGCCGCACCATGGCGCGGCACGCCGTGGTGTGGAACAACCCGAAGGTGCACACTCCCACCCGTCGAAAGGTTTGGGCGGCGTGCGATGAGCACCGGGACAGCCTGCGTACCTTTGTGGATTTGCGGGGATTCTTGATCGAGGTCATCCCGATGGAAGAACTAGACCCCAGCCGCGACGGATAATCACGTCGTGCTGCGTTACCTGCTTACCCCTCGTTGGCTGAGTTATCTCGCCTTGGCTGTGCTCTTCGCCGTCGTCGTAGTGTTGCTCGGCAACTGGCAATACTCCCGCCATGAAATGAAGGTCGAACGCCGCGACACCGTCAACGCCAACTACGACGCGACACCGGTCCCTCTGGGCAGTGTTCTCCAGACGGCCGATCAATCTCTGGCCGCTGGCCAGGACTGGACCCGAGTGGAAGTCACTGGTCGTTACCGATTTGAGGACCAGTTGCTGGTGCGCAACCGCCCCTACCGCAGTGTCTACGGGTATGAGGTGCTGGTTCCGTTTGAGGTGGACGGCACCGATGGATCGGCTGACCTGTTGGTCGACCGCGGCTGGGTCCCCAACGCCAGCAGCGCTGCGACCCTTCCCGACGTGCCTGCTGCGCCTCAAGGCACTGTGACGGTTACGGGTTGGCTGCGTCCTAGCGAGGAAGACCTTGACCGAAATCTGCCCGCGGGCCAGGTCGCGTCGATCAACATCGACGTCGCTGAGTCTGTCAGCGGAGTGCCGTTGTATGGCGCATACCTGGACCTGCAAGACGAGACCGGAACCGCGCCGCAGGATCGGCCTGCGCCAGCCGATAGACCAGACACCGGCCTGGGCATCAACTTCGCCTACGCGCTCCAGTGGTGGATCTTCTCCCCCATCGGGCTAGTACTAGTGCTGCTGATGGCCCGCCGCGAAGTGCGAGATGCAGAAGACGCTGACCTCGATGTTCCGGGCCGACCAACCCCGGTGAAGGAGAAGGTTGGGGCCAAGAAGAAGCGCATCTGGGACGAGGAAGACTTCTAGTCTGCGAATCCTGGGCCGGCGTGACGATCTGCATCCCATCCGGCCTCCGGTGGCCCTTCAGGCGTGGTTCGGTGCGCCGCCTCGGGAGAATTGGGTTTCGTAGAGCATCCGATACATCCCGCCCTGATCGAGCAGTTCGTCGTGAGTGCCCTGCTGCACGACTCGTCCGCGGTCGAGGACCACGATGGTGTCGGCGTTGCGCACGGTCGATAGTCGGTGCGCAATCACCAGCGAGGTTCGTCCCGCCAGCGCTCCGTCGAGGGCGCGCTGGACAGCTGCCTCGGATTCGCTGTCCAAATGTGCGGTGGCCTCGTCGAGCACGACCACGGACGGTGACTTCAATAACAGCCGGGCAATCGCAAGACGCTGCTTCTCGCCGCCAGAAAGGCGGTGTCCACGATCGCCGAGCACCGTCTCGAGTCGATCAGGTAGCCCATCGACGAGGTTCCAGATCTGGGCCCCGCGCAGCGCCTCTTCCATCTGCTCGGTGGTGGCCGACGGCGCGGCATACAGCAGGTTGGCGCGGATGGTGTCGTTGAACATGTGTGCCTCTTGGGTCACGACCCCAACGGTCTGGCGCAGTGAGTCGAACGAGGTGTCGCGCAGGTTCACGCCGCCGATCGAGAGGCTGCCCTCACTGGGGTCGTAGAGCCTCGAGACCAACGTGGTGAGCGTGGATTTGCCCGCACCGCTCGGCCCGACCAGTGCGACCATTGAGCCAGGCTTGATGTCGAGATCGATGTCGAAGAGCACCTGGCGCCGGTCCAACGACTCAGCCTCGGGGCGCAGGGCCAACGAGGAGATGGCCACCTCGTCAGCCGCCGGATAGGTGAAGGACACGTTGTCGAGCCGTATGCCGAC
>JBBQNO010000179.1:0-4445 GCA_038330045.1 Actinomycetales bacterium
CTGTCCGCCGCTACGAATGGACTGTTCGGTGCCTCCGAGAAAACTCAGTTAACGGTGCGCATTCAGGTGTCCTACGCCACCACATGGCTGGCGCCGCGGCTTAAAGACTTCAACGACACGTTCGAACACATCTCGCTGCGCCTGCTCAGCGCGGTATGGGCTGACGCGCTCCCCCCGGACGAGATCGACCTCGAAATTCGCCAAGGCAACGGAAACTGGCCGGGATTCATCGCCACCAAACTTCACGATGACTTGGCGGTCGTTATCTGCGACCCGGCACTTTTGACCAGCGGCCGCACGTTCGCCAAAGCCAGCGACCTCGGTCGACACGGTCGAGTTCAAGTGCTGGGCTTCGACGATCTATGGAGCAGGCTCTCGTCCACGAACGACTGGGAGGACCGACCCGAAGCCGTACTCACCTTGGACACCTCAATATCAGCGATTGAGGCACTGCCCAGCAGTGGCTATTGGACCATCGTGCCCGAACGCTTCGCTCGCACCGCTGTGCGCGAAGGCAAGGTCACGATGGCGCTCCCAGCGTTGATTCCCATGCGCCAAAGCCACTATTTGCTGCGCCGCGACGATGGCTCGCACATGTCTGGTGCCGCGGCGGCCTTCACTCAGTGGGTGCGTGCTCAAGACGTACTGGAGCCGCCGATCTCGCCGGTGCCGTCTCCCGCTGCCACCGCCGCGCTCGAGGACCCGGGCGGGGTCGGCATAGCAACGGGCGCCTAGCCCATTCATCACGTGCGAGGAAGGGCACGTGTGCCACCGCCAGCGTGCCTAGGGACACGCGCACGGAAGCCGCCACTGCGATCAGCGCGAGAAGGTAGAGAACCGTCGGAGTGATAAGATCGAGGATGAAGATGGCGACCAGCGAAACCACCGCGAGAAGGCTCAACTTCAGGGTCGGGTTTCGCCGGGCAAGGGCGGAGTCAATGACGATGTCGCCAGTGATGACGCTCATAAGGCGGGGCCCGGAAGGACTGGCAGCGGCACAGCGCTATCAAGTCGATTCAGCACGGAGCCGATTGATCCGGGAGTGTGCTCCACCAGCCATTCGGCGAGCGGCGGCAGGACAAGACCCAAGATCTCCGGTCAGCTTCGTGGCGTAGTAGTTGGCCGAGGCTGCAACACCACGTTCCTTCGCCGACTCGATGGCCGCTTCGATGTGGGCCATGTGGTCGGCGCCGTTCGAGTGCCGTCCAACAACGGATAGAGCGACCACTGCGCTGCCGCGCGAATGCCCGAGGCTTCCAGTCTGATCGGCCTAGCCGACGGCGCGGGTGGGCCGCAGCGCGGTCTGTCGCATCGAAACGTATCAACACGGATGTGTGGAACCTCTTCATCGTGACCGCCCATACCAGGGTCGGCACGACGACTATTCACCGAAGATGGAGCACCCCATGACTCGCTCAATCGGTACCCCCCGACCCGACTGCACCTCGCGGGCAGAGTCCGCAGCTGCCCGACGTGCGGAACTTGAACCGCTCGCCAACGGCCGCGGCAGCGGGGTGACGGCCCCTAACGGTGAAGAAGTCGACTACGGGCTGGGCTTCGCTGCCAGCTATCACAAGGCTTTGCCGCACGATGTGAATGGCGCAGTGCACTGTCCCAGCTTCCACGAGCTGGTCCGTATGCTGTCCGGCCACGAGGCGGGCGCCGTCGAGACGCTGCCCGTCGGGCTCAACCGCAACGGCGCGGGCACAACCATCGACCCGCGTCGGTTCACCGACACCCCGAATGAACCGCTCGGTTATCGCAAGCTCACCAGCCCGTTCACCGGGCACGTCTTCGACACCCAAGGAGCCGACTCTGGCGCCCTAGCGATCTCTCCAGCCCCTCGATTCGACACCGACGAGCTCGCCTCCGAGATGGCCGAGCTCTACGCCATGGCCTTGTTGCGCGACGTCCCGTTCACGGAGATCGATGACGGAACGGGCGATAACGTGACCGAGATTCTGAACGCGCTGCAGACGATGGACTGGTTCAACGGCACGGACACCACCACCAGCGCAGCACAGAAGCGGCGTTTTGACACTAAGGGCGTGCTGACCGACGCGGGCGATCTGTTCCGTGGATCGACGCCAGGCTCGAAGGCTGGGCCGTGGATGTCGCAGTTCCTCCTGGGCGGCCACGACAACACTGCTTTTACGTTCGCTCCTGATGACCCCAACACGGATGACCCCCAATTCCGTGGGACTCGGGCGCAGTTCGGGGAGGAGGACGGTTTCATCCTTTACGGCACGCAGATCATCGATCAGCGGGCCATTGTGGCCAAAGAAGGCATCGACTACATGACGAATTGGGCGTCGTGGCTGGACTGCCAGAACGGCGTCGACTTCAACAACCAGGATGTCTTCCGTCCACGCCGCCGCTTCCTCACTACGCCCCGAGACATCGCGACCTACGTGCACTACGACGGGCTCTACCAGGCATACCTGGTGACGTGTCTGCGGATGCTCGGAGACGGGGCATTCAAAAATGACCGGGGTATGCCGGAGTCCACGAGCCGCACGCGCTCTGCCTTCGCTTCGTTCGGCGGGCCGCACGTTTTGGCCCTTCTCCCCGAGGTGTCCAGTCGAGCGCTCAAGGCAGTGTGGCGCCAGAAGTGGCTGCACCACCGCCGCACGCGGCCTGAAGTCGTCGCAGCATGGTTGACGCTGCGGGAGAACGACCCGGATCGCATCACCGACCCCACACTCACCGGAGCCTTAACAGAGCTTAGGGCGAAGATTCCGCAGCCCGTTCTCGACCTGATCGCGACCCACAACACGACGCAGAACGCAGCAACGACCATTACCCCCCAGTCAGATCTGGGAGCCGACTTCCCGATGATTGCCAACGACAAGAACTTCCTCCTGCCGCAGGCTTTCCCTGAGGGCTCGCCTACACACCCGGCATACGGAGCAGGGCACGCGACCGTCGCTGGCGCCTGCGTCACGGTGCTCAAGGCCTTCTTCGAGATGTACAAAGAAGACGGGACGACCGAGCGCGAATGGCCGGGGAAGACCTTCGTGTCTCACTGGCAGCAGCAAAGCCCCGGCCGCAACGTGGGTGAGGGTGGCGAGTTGATACCCGCCCCTGGCAACCCTTCACTGACGATACAGAAGGAACTCGACAAGCTCGCGATGAACATCTCGAACGCCCGCAACATGGCCGGTGTGCACTATTACACCGACTACTTCGAGTCCGTCCGGTTGGGCGAGCGCGTGGCGACGTCGATCCTGGAGGAGCAGCTCTCAATGTACGGCGAGCCGGTGTCGATGAGCTTCACCAGTTTCGACGGCGACCGGATCACCGTGCGCTCCAACGGTGGCACCAGCGAGGTGCTGGTCACCACTGACGGCCAGCGCGTGTCGGCGCAGAGTTGGTACGACCGCTACAGCGGCTAAGACTCACGTGGCGCGACGGGAAGCCTCCACCGTCGCGCCAGGTGCGTCTTGCTTCGCGGGCACAGGCCAGGTCCATGCTGTGCGGACGATAACCAGGAGCAGCACTACCTCAACGGCACTGCCCAGGAGGTAGTAGACCCACGTTTCGCCGATGCACCCGATGCCGATGCTGACGGCATAGAGAAGGGGCAGCACGATGTTGGCGATCCGGTTGACGCGTGGTTTGAGGATGAGCGAGAAGTAGACCATCAGGCTCGGCAGCAAGATATAGATCAGGGTGCCAGTGAGGAACTCCTGGTTGACCGCGAGGCCGGTGCTGCCCATGGTGCCATCGAGAGCCGATTCGAGAATGTCGGCGCGGAAGAGCCCGAAGATGTCGACGTAGGCGAAGACCATCAACATGGTGACCCAGAGGCCACTGATCACCACCTTCACGTCGAGTGGAGCGTCTTGGAACTGGCGCTTCGTGGTGGGGGCGGTCGCTGAGGTGGTGGTCATCGGGTTGCTCCTGACCTCGGGGGTGGTGGTGCTGTGAGATCAAGTGTTGTCGGGTTGATGCCTCAGCACACCAGGATTGGGGCCAGATATTGGCCGCCCTTTGCGCCAGGGTGATGCCTGTCCTTTTGGCCGGTCCCGAGGCTGCGCGATCTCCGTAGTCTGAGCGGGTGAACCCAGTGATCGGCTGGCCAATACGTGACCGGGGCGCTGCGCTCGGGGGCCCGTGGCTTCTTGCTCAAAGACGCCGGGCCGAGGCTGTTGGTGCAGGCCGTTCACGCCGCCGCCGAGGGCGATGCGTTGATCGCACCGAGCGTCACCGTGCGGTTGCTCTCGCGCTTTGCCGAGTCCTACCCGTCCCGTCAGTGGTGCGCAGCCCGTCGTGCCGCTGACGAGCCGCGAAGAGCATGTCGTCGGGGCCATCGCGAAGGGTCTGACCAACGCTGAGATTGCTGCCGAGCTCTTCATCAGCCTCAGCACAGTGACAATTCACGTCAGCAGCCTGATGGACAAGATCGGCGTTGGCAATCGGGTGCAACTTGTCATCTAGGCCTA
>JBBQNO010000180.1:0-4418 GCA_038330045.1 Actinomycetales bacterium
GTTATGGCAGACTCGCACTATCGGGTGCTCCTGTGTTTGGTTTGATTTGAACTGTCGTAAGTCCCATCATCCCAGGTCACAGGAGCATTCGTATGTCACAACCCGGCCAACACGCCTAAAGAAACGGCGGATCCAGGCTGAACTGATTCCTTCGCATTGCGCGGGGCAAGATAGTGACTAAGACCGAGATGACGATGACCCAGGCTGATGCGAGCCCTGACCCGTCATCGAGTTGATTGGCTTCACCACCGCCACCCTCGACCCAGGCCAGCAGCGCTCCGTGACCTTCGAGGTGCACGCCGACCGCCTCTCGTTCACCGGCCTCAGCGGCACTCGCATCGTGGAGCCTGGCACGGCGCGATGCGGCACCGGGCCGAGCGCTGGCGACCTGCCGCATCAGGTCGAGCTTGAGGTGACCGGCCAGGTTCGGGCGCTTAATGGCCCTCGCGTGATGGGCACCCCGACGCTAGTTTGAGTCCATGTCACACCTGATCGAGGACTACGCCCTGGTGGGCGACCGGCATACCGCAGCTCTGATCTCCTCCGACGGGTCCGTGGATTGGCTGTGCTTCCCCCGCTTCGACTCCCAAGCCTGCTTCGCCGCCCTCCTGGGCAAACCAGAGCACGGCCGATGGCTGCTCGCGCCGCGTGACGAAGCCACCAGCACCCGCCGCTACGTCAAGGGCACCGTCGTGTTGGAAACGATCCACGAGACCCAGGGTGGCACCGTGAAGGTGACCGACGTGATGCACCCCACCGACGGACGAGCCGACCTCGTTCGACAGGTCGAGGGCATCAGCGGCACCGTGGCGATGAAGCACGAATGGATCGTGCGCCTCGGCTACGGCCGAACCGTGCCGTGGATGCGGCACGAACCCGACCCCAGCGATCACGGCGGCGACGAGGCTCTGGTGGCGGTGGCCGGGCCCGACATGTTGATTTTGCGCGGGCCCCGTCTGCCGCGCCCCGACGATAATCGGCACGTTGATGAGTTCGACGTCTGCGAGGGGGAAGTCGTCACCTACAGCATGGTGTGGGCCCCCTCCTATCAAAATCTGCCCGAGCCGATCGACGTCGATGCGCGGCTCCAAGAGACCGTCGAAGAGTCGCGAGAGTGGATTGGTGACGGCTGCGGTCTGACCACCTACGCCGACGCCGTGAACGACTCGCTGATCGTGTTGCGCGCCATGACGCACGCTGAGACGGGCGGGATCGTCGCGGCCCCGACCACGTCCTTGCCCGAAGAGCTGGGCGGCACGCGCAACTGGGACTACCGATACACCTGGCTGCGGGACGCCGCCCAGAGCGTCCAGGCGCTGCTGTCGTCAGGGCTGCGTGATCGGTCAGTGCTGTGGCGCGACTGGCTGCTGCGGGCCGTGGCGGGAGATCCCAACGACCTGCAGATCATGTACACCCTGGACGGGTCGCGTGACATGCCCGAACGCGAGCTCGACCACCTCCCGGGGTATGCCGACTCGAGCCCCGTTCGGGTCGGCAACGCCGCCGTCGATCAGCGACAAAGCGACGTACTCGGCGAGGTGATGATTGCCCTGGAAATGCTGCGCGACGAGGGGGTCGAGGAGACAGCCGACTCCTGGCGGCTGCAGCGCATCCTGATCGACGACCTCGCCGACGACTGGACCGACCTGGACCACGGGCTGTGGGAGATGCGCGGCCCCAAACAGGCGTTTACGCACTCGCGGGTCATGGTCTGGGTGGCGTTCGATCGCGGGCTCGCGGCGATCCAGAAACACGGACTGGAAGGGCCGGTCGAAAAGTGGGAGCAGGCGCGCGACGCCGTCCGGGAGGATGTGCTGACCCACGGCTTCAACACGAACCGCAACGCCTTCACCCAACACTCGGAGACCGAAGAAGTCGATGCGTCGCTGCTGGTCCTGCCGCTGACGGGCTTCATCGAGGCCGACGATCCACGCTATGTCGGCACGGTCGAGTTGATCGAGTCCGAGCTGATGCGCGATGGGCTGGTGCTGCGCTACCGCGCGACGTCGGACGTGGACGGCGTCGAAGGCGACGAGCACCCCTTTTTGCTCTGCAACTTCTGGTTGGTGCGGGCCTACGCGGCGATGGGCCGGTTGGACGACGCGACGGCACTGTTCGAAAGGTTGTTGGCGCTCCGCAACGACGTGGGGTTGCTCGCGGAGGAGTACGACGTGGAGCGTGGCCGACAGATGGGGAACTTCCCGCAGGCTTTTTCGCACCTGGGGCTGGTGCAGGCTGCGCACGACCTCGAGCGGGCGCGGTCAGAGAAGGCTAAGACGTAGCGGTCGCCTGATCGCCATCGGGTTTGGCGAGGTCTTCGAAGTCGTCACCGAGCACCAGGTCTACGGCTTCGCCCTCGCGCTCCAGCGGCACCAACTCCGACCCCGCCACACGTTGCTGCAGGAACTCCGCCGCGTCTGCGCCGTCCGGGCCGAATCGGATGTCGGCGGTGTGATCGATCTGGGCCTTCTCCGGGTCGTTGTCGACGTCATCGACCGCAAAGTCGAGGTCTCTCAACTCGCCGGCGATCCTGCCCGCCAGACCCGGCTCCCCCTTGGCGTTGTAGACGTTCACCGTCACATCGCTCGGCTTAAGGGCGGGAGCGGTCGAGGTTGCCGTCACTTGGCTTTCGTCGGTGCTGTCGTCAGCCTCGTCGCTGCCGACCCACCCCTGGAAGTACGCGACCGCATACGCAAGGACCATAAGCAACACGATCGTGAGGCCAGTCAGCACCAAAGCAGTGGTTCGACGCCGACGCCGACTCGCGGTCGACATACCTCCGGTGCGCACGTAAGCCATGTTGAGTCACGCTAGTCGTAGGTGGTTCAGTCGATGACGAGGACACGCCCATGGACGACGGGGCGACCGGCCAAGGCGGCCCGCAGCGCGCGGTGCAGCCCGTCTTCGAGGTAGTAGTCGCCGTTCCATTGCACTATGTGACAAAAGATGTCGCCGTAAAACGTGGAGTCTTCGGAAAGTAGCGCACTCAGATCGAGCTCGGCCCTGGTGGTGTACATGTCTTCGAGCCGTAGCATTCGCGGCGGAAGGTGAGCCCAGTCGTGGGGGGTCTGCAACTCATGAGCGGGGTAGGGGCGACCCTGGCCCACGCCCTTAAAGATCATAGGATCGAGTCTAAGGGCCATCGCAGGACCGCTGACTAGAGTCGGACGGGTGAGCGATGACCAGCAGAGACAGATCGAAGCAATCACCGCCGGCTACGACTTCGAGGGGCCGTGCATCACTCTCGGTGCCGCAGTGGCCGACGGCGTCAGCGTGCCAGGTGCCGTGGTGCAGCTGCCGCTGTCGTCGATGAACCGGCACGGGCTGGTGGCCGGTGCCACCGGAACGGGCAAGACCGTGACCTTGCAGCTGATGGCCGAGCAGCTTTCAGGAGCCGGTGTGCCAGTCTTTTTAGCGGACGTCAAGGGTGACCTGTCTGGCCTCGCCACGCTCAGCCCGGGGCACGCCAAAATCGACCAACGTATGCAGGGGCTCGGGCAGGAGTGGGCCGCGACGGCATACCCGGTGGAATTCTTGCGTCTCGGTGCCGAAGGGGAGGGCACCCCGGTGCGGGCCACGATGAGCGGGTTCGGGCCGATCCTGCTTTCGAAGGTCCTGAGCCTCAACGCCACCCAAGAATCGAGTTTGGGATTGGTGTTTCACTACGCCGACAAGAACGGGCTGGCGCTGCTGGACCTCAAAGACTTGCAGGCCGTAGTGCAGCACCTGCTGTCCGACGAAGGCAAGGCCGACCTCAAAGGTTTGGGCGGGTTGGCCACATCCACCGCCGGGGTCATCCTGCGCACGTTGATCGCCTTCTCGGACCAGGGTGGCGAGGACTTCTTCGGTGAGCCGGAGTTCGAGGCCGCTGACCTGCTCCGCACCACCGTCGATGGCCTCGGGGTCATCACCGCCCTTGAGTTGCCGAGCGTCCGCGACAAACCGGTGGTGTTCTCGACCTTCCTGATGTGGTTGCTCGCCGAGCTGTTCGAGGATCTGCCCGAGGTGGGCGATCAGGACAAACCGAAGTTGGTGTTCTTCTTCGACGAAGCCCACCTGCTCTTTGACGACGTCTCCGACGCCTTCTTGAACGCCGTGGAGCAGGCCGTGCGTCTGATCCGCTCGAAGGGGGTCGGCGTGTTCTTCGTGACGCAAGCCCCGACCGACGTGCCCGATGGGGTCTTGGCTCAACTCGGCAATCGGGTCCAGCACGCGCTGCGGGCGTTCACGCCGAACGATGCCAAGGCGCTGAAGGCCACGGTGTCGACCTTTCCGACCAGCGAATACGACCTTGCGGAGGCACTGACCAGCCTCGGTACCGGCGAAGCGATCGTGACGGTGCTGTCTGAGCGCGGCGCCCCGACCCCGGTGGCGTGGACGATGCTGCGGGCACCCCAATCGACCATGGGCCCCAGCGA
>JBBQNO010000181.1:0-4404 GCA_038330045.1 Actinomycetales bacterium
GATGACGTAGGCGCCGGTCAACGGCCAGTCCTTCATCGCGTTCCGCGTCGGATCAGCGAGGGAATCGGAGCCGGTGAGCAACAGCGGCCCCCCGTGGTGAGCGCTGAGGGCCGCACCGACGATGGCGTCCGGGAAGCCCTGGCCCGAAGCGACGATGACCTTCCGGGTGCTGACCGGAAATTGCTCGGCCACGATCTCAGCGGTGTCGTAACGGTTGTTCCCGGCGAGCCGGGTGAATCCACGGTTGTCGCTGTACGTTCCGGCCTCTTTGGCTGTCGTACCCGACACTGCGCGCGTGCCCCCGATGACGACGACCTCGGCAGGATCTAGGCGGGCCAATTGCACCCGAGTCTGTGCAGGCAGTTCCCCGGGCTTGGTCAACAACAGCGGCTCTCCGCGGTGTGCGGCCAAAGCTGCCCCGGTGAGAGCGTCGGGGTAATCCTCACCGCTTGCTAGGTAGACCCGGCGCACGCCGGGCGAATAGTAGGAAGCCATGTTCGCAGCGGTGTCGTATCGGTTGGTGCCCTCGACGCGCTCCACGCGTGACGTCGTGGCGTAGGAACGCAAAGACCTCAGGACGACGTCGGTCACCGCCTTGTCGCCGCCGACCACCACGATGCGGGCCGGCTTGAGCTTGCTCAGGGCTGCCGCGGTCTCTTTCGGCACCGTGAACGCGTCGACCAGCAGGACCGGAGCGTCGTAGACCCCAGAGCGCGAGGCGGCACTCAGGGCATCAGGGAACGCCCGGCCGGAGGCGACGTAGGCGACGCTGACGCCGCTGGGCCACTGACTCGCCACCGCGGCGCTGGAGCCCCAACGGTTCTCTCCCCCCAGGCGAAGCGCTTCGGTCTGTGGCGGCGGATCGGTCGGGGTGGGCTCCTCGTTGCTGAAGGTGAAGTAGTCCGACGACATGCCGCCTCGCCATGCGGGCCACGAGCGCGAAAGCCGCAGTCCGGTGCCCGTGGCGTTGGCGTAGGTGTACGTGCCGGTTGAGGTATAGCCCTCCACCCGTGCTTTGAGCACTGCTCCACCCCATTCGCCGTTCCCGTCGCGTTCCAGGATTTGCACCCGCTCAACACGGTTGATGCCATAGCGCTTTTCCAACGAGCTCACCGGTAACTGAGCGCTCCAGCGGTGGCGGGAGTTTCCGGAAACCTTGTCGTAGGGATCGGCGTGTGCCTGCAGGTATCCGTGGCCGGAACCGCCTTGAGCAGTCCACCCACCGTTGGATGATGAATACATCGTCGTGGCCAGAGCCCGACCTGTGGAGAAGCGGTAGATCAAAACCTGGCCATCGGTGGCATCCACGGCCTCCCGATTGGCCGAGTACTCCAGGGAGGTGATGCTGCCCGAGGAGTTGCGGTTGCCCTGCCCCTTGTAGACCTGACAGGAGGTGGTGTCACACGTGTCGTAGTACGAGGTGCCCTGAGAGGATCGCGCCGCGTAGGTGCGGGCAGCGACGGCCTGAGTGCGCAAAGCCTGAGGGTGGAACCTGCTCGGCATTTCGGCACTCACGACCGACCACAGATACTGCTGCATGTCGAGGGTGTTGACAGTGCTGACGGTGCCCGAACTGGTGTAGGTCGCGGTGATCGTGCCGCGGTAGACCCGCAGGTCGCCCGAGGGGAGATACAGGTCGACCGTGCCTTCGTCAGCGGAGTTAAAGGTAATCGGGCACGCCTTCGACATTCCACTCGGCCACGTTGCGGTCCATTGCCCGTCCCGCTTGCCCTCTAACACGCAACTTTGTGACCCGCTGCCGGTGGAGCGCACGCGCCACTGATCACGTCCGGACGGCAAGGCGTATGTCGTGGCACTAGACCCGGCGCTGACCCGCAGGCCGGGTCGGTGGTCGACCTGGGTCACGCGATCGTTGTCGACAGTGATGCCCACCCGGATCGTAGAAAAATCCCGAGTCTCACGCGTGGTGCCCGGGTAATAGAAGTCCAGGATTTCGCCGTGACTCAGCCCCGCGCGACCCGCGCCGTCGGCTCCATATTGCGACATACCGATCCTGTGACCGAAACCGCCACCGGTGATCTCGTAGACCCCGTCATCCGGTCGCGGGTATACCTCGGCCCCGGGCTGAGGACGGGGAAGTGCCGTCACCTTCTCCTGCACCACAGCGGCGCCGACCTTGTCGACGTTGGCCAGTTCCGACTCACTCACCTGTCCGTAGCGCTGATCGGCAATCAGCTTCGGCGCACCACCCTCCTCATCGCCGCTGGACGAATCCTGCCCGGCGGCGGCTGGGCCGATGAGGCACAGTGCGCAGGCGACGATGGTGATCAGGTGACGGCGCAAGTCCATGTCACGGACACTCCCACGGCGCCAGGGCTGGCCGTCGAGAAATGACCGAATCAGCGCCAGGAAATGACCGACTGAGCGCCAAGAAATGACCACCAGCACAAGCGCCTCTGACTATTCGCGACGGTGTCACGATCCAGTTGGACGACCATCTTGCCAGTGTTCTCGCCCACCAGGACCCTCAAGAAGGCGTCCACCGCACGGTCGATCCCGGTCCGGAACGTCTCGTTTGAGGTGAGCTGTCCGGAGTCCAACCATCCGGCGGCGCGTTCGGCATACTTCTGCGCGAGGTCGTTATGGTCGCCGACCAGAAAGCCCGTGCTGGTGCCGCGGGTCTGGATGAGACGCCCTAGGTTGCGCACGCGCAGTTGTCCCTCACCTACCTCGGGGATGACGCTCTTGACCAGCTCGAAATCGGCCTCGGTCGGCCGGACGGGGTGGTGCGCTGCGACATGGCTACCTTTCAGGCGGCAAGAATGCGGACCCATGCGACAACATTCCTGACCGCACAGGTATGCCGTGTGGCGCTCGACAACGCTTGTTCAGACGCTCAATCGCTCAAGGATTGCCGTACCCAAGGCGGCCCCGGAGAGGTATGCCGACTCGACTCGCGGGCGCTGCGACCAGGCGTCGCCGCATACGCCAATGTTGTTGTCGTCTAGATAAAAGGGCTGCTCGCGTGACCCCGCCGGTTTAGCGACCGACCAACGGTGCAGGTGGGTCCAGCGGGGCGCTTCGGGGATGCCGAGCAGCGACATGAGGGCTGTGAGCATCGGGGCGTGCGCCTCTTCGGGTGCCTCCAGGTGGGCTGCCGCGAGCGTGGGCGTGGAGTGAGCCACAAGCACGGCGGCATCGTCACCGCGGCGGCGGCCGTCGTCGGCGATCCACGACAGGTGCTCGCTGCCGTTCACGAAGGCGCCGTCGAAGGCTCCCGCCGAGTCGGCACCACCAGCCAGTGATCCCCAGGTGCGGGCATCCCAACCTGCGCTCAACGCCAGCACCGGCTCGAAGGGATCGTCAAGCGCTGCCCAGATAGATGAGGTCGAGTCCAGGAGCGCTCGGGCCTGAGGGTCAGGCATGGCTAAAGCGACTGCGCTGGCGGCTCGATTGTCGACCCGCACCTGCGCCGGCTCGCCAGCTATCACCACGGAATTGACAACCTGGCGCTCGATTTCGAGGCCATCCGCCAGATCCTCGACCAGCGATCGCAGACCTTGACCCGCTGCCCACCGGTCGTTGCCGGTCTTGGGCTCTCCAGCCGTGCCACCGTCGAAGACGTCAAAGGTGTCGGTCCACCGGTGAGCGAGCCCGCGCCGCTCCCAGTCGTGAACCACTGCGGCGAAAGCGTCGTCGCTGACGGTGAAGTATGAGGCACCGGTGTCGACAGATCGTCCGTCGAGCGTCCGGCTGGCCATCCGTCCCCCCAGCCTGTGCCCTCGATCAAGCAGGATGACATGCAAGCCCGCTGAGGCGACCACCTGGGCACACGACATACCGGAGATTCCGCCGCCGACCACGATCACTGGATGCATTCACCCATCGTCGCAGTGACCCCTGGCAGACCCTTCATCGACACCCTCAGTGCCGGATAGAAGAACCACTTACCGCCAGATAACGACACTATTCTCTGCCCCAGCATCGGGGGCAAAGAATAGCCGCGCCGCCTACCGATGCTAGGAGCGCGTCACACCAGGTCAATCGTGCACGGGGCGTGCGGCATGCGACTCAACCGGGCACCGAAGGGACGAGTGGCAGTTCTAGTGACACTGCGAGTGCAACGTACAAGGCGTCGCAGAAGCTGACGTTGGTCGCGCCACTTCCATGCCAGTTCCCCAAGTGGGCCAGCGTGCGGGTATCTGCGATCAACAATCGCATTCGATGCCCTGAAAATGGCCATCACCCCATCTTCTCGCCTGTGCGACATTGGGCCGGGATAGTGTCGAGCGTCCCTGTTACAGGAGTGCCCTATGGAGTTACGCACGATCCGCTACTTTGTGGCGGTCGCTGACGCTGGCTCCGTGACGGCCGCGGCCAAGCAGGTACACATCACTCAGCCGTCCCTGTCACGGCAGTTGCATCAACTCGAGCGCGAGTTGG
>JBBQNO010000182.1:0-4373 GCA_038330045.1 Actinomycetales bacterium
GCGCAGGGCACGGGTGAAGGACGATGATGGGGCGGCGGCGGTCGAGTTCGCCCTGCTGTTTCCCATTTTCATGGCCCTGGCCCTGGGAACCATCGCCGCGGGCGTCGCCTTCAGTAAGCAGATCAATGTCACGCAGGCTGCTCGTGAGGCCTCACGGTTCGGAGCGACCTACGATATTCCCTCTATTGTCGCCGTTGCCCCGGCGACGAGAATGGATGTCTGGCTGACAGCTGTCGACAATGCAGTAATTGCAGCGGCGGGCCCGGCTCAAAGCCCCTTTGGGGGATACGACTACCGATGCGTGGCTTACGTTGTGACGAAAGGTGATGGCAGCGGAGTTGACGAAGCGAGAAGCAAGCATCGCCTCAATGGGGCAGCCACTGCAAACAGACAGTGTCCCGGAGCACCGCCAGCGGCCGTAAGCAACCTCCCGGGCACCGATTATGTTCAGGTGCTGCTCAGCCGAGACACCGACTTCTTCATTGTGGACACCACGCGCGCAAAGTTTAGCCTTGACTCTGTTTCCGTGACTCCGTATGAAGGAAAAGCGCCATGAGCAGACGGCTGCACGCGCGCCTCGGGGAAAGCGATCCGCAAGCCGGCGTCTACGCAGTGCTTTACGCAGCGCTGGTCCTCGTCATGATCGGTATGGGCGCCATCGTCGTCGACATCGCCACACTACGGGAGGATCGGCGCGACAACAGGGCTGCCGCTGACTCCGCCGCTCTGGCCGGTGTCGAGCGGTTAGACCCACTTGGAGCTGTGGGGGTAGACCCGAAACTCGCGTGTGACGCAGCCTGGGCCTACCTGAGCACCACCCTCGGCGACCTGACAAAGCCAGCTGACGCCTGCGCACCGTTCGTGGGCGTCAACGCCTCGACGCACTGCGCGGTGGGTTCGACCCCGCCCATGATTCGATCAGACCGCATCGTCGGATCCCGTGAGGTTGTGATTGCCTGGCCCATTCCGCGCGGCGCCGATGACGGTTTTCTCACCCCGAACCTTGCGCCGGGTGGTGTCAATCAACCCTTTGCCGAGGGCGTCGACGGCCCCGTATCGGATCCGGCGGATCCCACGCTTGACAAGGGGTGCGACAGGTTCGGCGTGGCCATCTTCGAAAAGCAGGAGTTCGGCCTGGCCGGAGGCCTGGGGCAGAAAGGAGCCACCACACAGATCCACAGCGTTGCACGGGTCGACCCGAAGGGTGGCCCACCGGACGAGGTCGCCGCACTCAACGTTCTGAATCCGAGGGACTGCGAGGCCCTGGTGACCACCGGCGGTGGCACGGTGCTCGTCGGACCCACCCTGAAGGGGACGGTTGTCAAAGGTCCAGGAATCATCGCGGTGGAATCCGACGCCAACGGGACCTGCACCGGATCAGGCCGCGCCATTGCTCCTACCACCGGTCCTGGGTCACTGATCTGCGCCTCGCTCGTCATCTTGAATACGGCTGGCACGAACTGCGACGGGCTCGGCATCATCCGTAGTCATGCCCTCGACCCCGGTGGCAACGCCGCACGTTCTTACGACACAGCCGCAACAAGTGGTGGAAACCTCAAGCCGGTACCCACTGCACAGGGCGGTCGCAACGGCTGGGACGCTGTTACGGAACTCTACGGATGTGAAGTGCTCACCGCCTCCCTCGTACCTGGCGACTGCTTGGCACCGACGCGTAACCACATAGACGAGCTTGTCACGGCCCTGGGCAGCGGAACGCCCACGTCGTACCAGGCCAAGACCGAGGCGGTACCCCCTCCATTTACCCTGGTGAACTACCCCCCGGTACCGGCCACCGCGACCGTTTTCATGAACGAGCCGAGCCTGTGTGGTGATATCAACACTCCGGTCACACTGCCCCCCGGTAACTACCACGCCACCTGCGGCATCAACATCAAGGGCAGTGGGTCGCTCATCCTGCAGGGCGGCACCCTGGTGGTGGACGGCGGTATCCAGGTCGCATCCGGCGGCTGCCTGGTCGTCAATTACACAACGTGTACACCCACCCTCGACCCTTTGACTGTGGGAACGAGCGCGGTGTCGCCGGATCCGGCTCCTACGGCTTCGGGTCTCGTGTTCATCCGGGGCAGCGGGTGCCCCAGCAGTGGCTGCTTCAGCAATGCTGGCACTCTCGTCATGCCGGAAACGTTCGTATATTCGGCAGCAGGTGCAGAGGGACTCGACGTTCGCGGCACCGCATTGACCCTGTGGACCGCACCAGGAGCTGGTCCGGTCGACCCGGCTGGACATACGCGGCTTGAGCGCGATTGCCTGCTACCGCCCGTGCCTCCAGCTCTCGCCCAAGTCGACCAGGATTGCCTGAACTCGCGCTTCTCCCGGACGACCTATTGGAGTGAGTTCCCATCCCCGAAGACCAAGCCGAACAACTTCGCCGGACAGGGCAACCTCAACGTCGTGGGGGTCTTCTTCACCCCCCGCGCTTACTTCGACTTCTCCGGCGGAGGTGCCTACGCCGCCGCTTCGGCTCAATTCTGGGCGGACAAACTCAACCTCAACGGTGGAGCCCGACTTGGGCTGAGCCCTGATGCGCGGTTCGCTTTTGAGACACCGACCTCTCGGCTCTTGCTGATCAGGTAGCCGCGCCCACGCACCCACGTAGCCAACTATTGAAGGATCGAACGTGAATCGCCGTATCGCCCTACTCATCGCCGCCGTGATTATCGCCGGGCTCGGGACGGGGCTCGTCTACGCCTACGTCAAGAGTGCCGACGACCGGGCCATCGAGGCACAGGCTCCGGTTAGCGTGCTGGTGGCGAAGTTACCCATCGCCGCAGGCACAAGAGTCCAGGACGCAGCCAACGCGGGCTCCTTCGAGCTCCAGGAGTTCCCGGCCGGTTCGGCAGCGCCCGGCGCACTCTCCAGCGTTGACACCCTCCTCGAGGCCTTCGCTCTCACGCCGATCTTTCCGGGCCAGCAGATCTTGGCGCCGATGTTCGGCGCCAATGCGACGGCCGGAGCGGTCACCAGCCTGGCGCTACCGCCCGGCAAGATCGCCGTCAGTGTCCAGTTCGGTGACCCACAGCGCGTCGCAGGCTTTGTCGTTCCCGGCAGCGATGTCGTGGTGTTCCTGTCGGGGGTCATTGGCGAAGCCGACGATGCGACCCGGGTGCTGATCCCCCGGGCCACCGTGGTCGCGGCTGGACCCACAACAGTCACGCCGCCCTTAGACCCCGCCACCGCTAACGTCGAACTTTTTCCGAAGGCATTGCTTACCTTGGCCCTTGATCAGGCCGATGCGGAGAAAATCATCTTCGCCTCGACGAAGGGCACGCTCTACCTCGGGCTGCTCAACGGTGCATCGCAGACCGCGCCGGCTCCGGGCGTCACCGCGACCAACCTGTTCGCCTAGATCGGAGGCCCATGACCGTCATCGTCAGTCTTGACCGGTCCAACGCCGAGACATTGCGCACGGCCATCGGGCCGGAGGCCGAGATCCTCGGGTCCGTCCAGGACGTTGCCCGGCACCTCGCCGAACGCCCAGCCGAGTCCGTCATCGTCCTCGCGCCGTCGATCGACGTCGAGGCGGCGCTTGCTCTGGCCGAGACACTGCGGGTATCGAAGCCGCACATCGGCGTCGTTCTCGTCCGTCAACGAGTCGACAGCACCCTGCTAGCCGAAGCGCTCCGTTGCGGTGTCCGAGATGTCGTCGGAGACCGAGATCTCGCTGCTGTCAGCGACGCCGTCCGCCGCACCCGGGAGTTGGCGGCCCGAATGCGGGAGCACAGCAGTGAAGACCTGAGTGAGGAGGAGGCCCGCCGAGGCCGGGTCATCACGGTCTTCTCGGCCAAAGGTGGATGTGGGAAAACAACCCTATCGACCAATCTCGCCGCGACGCTCGCGGACGGTGGGAAGCGGCAGGTGTGCCTGGTCGACCTCGACCTCGCTTTCGGCGACGTCTCCATCGCCCTCCAGTTGTTCCCGGCTCACACCATCGCCGACGCCGTGCCGCTGGCGGACACGCTCGACGTCAGCGGCCTGCGAGCGCTGTTGACCCAGCACTCCCCCGGTCTGTCGGCCCTGTCGGCACCCCTTGAGCCGGGTCAGGCGGAGCACATCCCCGCCTCGCTGGTGAGCGACCTGCTGCACATCCTGCGCGACCAGTTCGAGTTCGTGGTGATCGACACCCCACCGGCATTCACCGACCATGTGCTGGCGGCCTTCGATGTGAGCGACATCGTCGCCTTACTCGCCACGCTGGACATCCCGGCAGTCAAGAACCTCAAGCTGTCGCTCGAAACGCTCGAGCTGCTCAACTATCCGAAGGACAAGTGGCGGGTTGTCCTCAACCGGGCCGACTCCAAGGTGGGGCTCGACATCGGTGAGGTCGCCAAGACGCTGCACCTCACCATCGCCGC
>JBBQNO010000183.1:0-4353 GCA_038330045.1 Actinomycetales bacterium
AAGTCGATGCGCGGCAGTGACGTCGACGCTGCGCTGCACTACTTGGCGCGCCAGCTCGAGGCCGGCGAAGACCCGAGGTTCATCGCGCGCCGCATCGTGATCAGCGCCAGCGAAGATGTGGGAATGGCTGACCCCACCGCGCTGCATAGCGCCGTGGCGGCCATGCACGCTGTCGCCCAGATCGGTATGCCGGAAGCGCGGATCGTGCTTGCGCAAGCCGTCGTGCACAACACGTTGGCCCCCAAGTCCAATGCGGCATACACCGGGATTAACGAGGCGATCGCCGACATTCGGGCCGGCAAAGGTGGGGCCGTCCCGCCACATCTGCGGGGCAGCGGGTATGCCGGGGCGGGCGCCCTCGGACACGGTGCGGGGTATCGCTACAGCCACGACGAGCCCGACGGGGTGGGGCCGCAGCAATTCCTACCCGACGATCTAGCCGACGCTGACTATTACCGCCCCAAGGACCGCGGATTCGAAGAGCGGCTGGTCTCGCGGTGGCGCTGGCTGCGCGGCGTCATCCATGGGTCGCAAGGGACTCCAGGGCCTAGTTGAGCGATCTGTCGCAGTTGCAGAGATAGAGTGCTGGAGGTTCTCGGACCACCGTGATCGTAAAAACGACGAGTTGTGACCACTCAGGCTTTCGCCTGCGAAGAGGAGACATGCAAACCGCTGAGATTCGCCGACGCTGGCTGACCTTCTTTGAAGGCAAGGGCCACGCCGTCGTCCCGAGCGCTTCTTTGATCAGTGGTGACCCGACGTTGCTGTTCACCGTCGCCGGGATGGTCCCCTTCATCCCCTACCTCACGGGTCAGCAGACCCCTCCCTGGCCCCGGGCCACCTCGGTGCAAAAGTGCGTGCGGACGTTGGACATCGAAGAGGTCGGCAAGACCACGCGCCATGGCACGTTCTTCCAGATGAACGGCAACTTCTCCTTCGGCGACTACTTCAAAGAAGGCGCCATCTCCTACGCTTGGGAGTTCATTACCTCGCACCAGAGCAAGGGTGGCCTCGGTTTTGATCCCGAGACCGTCTGGGTGACGGTGCTTGACGGTGACGACGAGGCCATCGAGCTCTGGCAGCGCGTGGCGGGGCTGCCGATGGAGCGCATCCAGCGCCGTGGGTTGGCCGACAACTACTGGCACACCGGGGTGCCGGGGCCGGGCGGCCCCTGCAGTGAGATCTATATCGACCGGGGTCCGGAGTTCGGGGCCAGCGGTGGGCCGATCGCCGACGAAGACCGGTTCCTAGAAATCTGGAACCTGGTGTTCATGCAAGAAGAGCTGTCGGCGGTGCGCTCCAAGGTCGACTTCGACGTGGTCGGGGAGTTGCCGACCAAGAACATCGACACCGGAATGGGCCTAGAACGGGTGGCATACCTGCTGCAAGGCGTCGACAACCTCTACGAAATCGACGAGGTCTACCCCGTCATCTCGGCCGCAGAAGACCTCAGTGGCAAACACTACGGCTCGCTCGAGAGCGATGACGTGCTCTTCCGGGTCGTCGCCGACCACGTGCGCTCAGCGTTGATGCTCATCGGCGACGGGGTCACCCCCAGCAACGAGGGCCGAGGATATGTATTGCGACGCCTGATCCGCCGGGCCGTGCGCTCCATGCGCCTGCTCGGAGTCACCGGTGCCTCGTTGCCGACGTTGCTGCCGGTCAGCCGCGACGTCATGGCCGCCTCCTACCCCGAGTTGGCCCAAGACTGGGCGACCATCTCGGCGGTGGCCTTCGGCGAAGAGGAAGCGTTCGCGCGCACCCTGACCAGCGGCACGGTCATGCTGGACGCGGCGGTGGTGCGGGCTAAGGCCAGCGGCGGGGGGGCGCTCGGCGGCGCAGAAGCGTTCGCGCTGCACGACACCTACGGCTTTCCCATCGACCTCACCTTGGAAATGGCCGCAGAGCACGGCGTCAGCGTGGACGAGGCCGGCTTCCGTTCGCTGATGAAAGAGCAGCGCGACCGGGCCAAGGCCGATGCCCGCTCCAAAAAGTCCAGCCATGGCGACACAGGCGCATACCGGAGCATCGCGGACGCGCTCGGCAAAGCCGTGACCTTCACCGGGTATGACGAGACCCAGTCCGAGTCGAGGGTGGCCGGTGTCGTGGTCAACGGTACGGCCGTCGCTCGCGCCAGTGCGGGCGACGAAATCGAGCTCGTGCTCGACCGCACCCCGTTTTATGCCGAAGGTGGCGGGCAACTCGCCGACGCCGGGATGATTCACCTGGCCAACGGGGCCGTGGTCGAGGTGCACGATGTGCAGACCCCGATGAAGGGCATCATCGTGCACCGCGCTACCGTACGCGAAGGAGAAGTCGACACCGGCGAGCACGCCCACTCCAGCGTGGACCTCGAGCGCAGACGGTCGATCTCGCGCGCGCACACCGCAACGCATATGGTGCACAAGGCGATCCGTGAGGCCCTCGGCGAGAGCGCCACTCAGGCTGGTTCGGAGAATGCGCCCGGCCGTTTCCGTTTCGACTTCAACGCCACGTCGGCGTTGCCGCCATCGGTGCTCGTCGACGTTGAAGCCCGAGTCAACACAGTCCTGATGGACGACCTTCCGGTCCGCGCCGAGGTCATGACGCAGCAGCAGGCGCGTGATGCCGGGGCAATGGCCCTCTTCGGCGAAAAGTACGGCGACGAGGTACGGGTCGTCTCCGTGGGTGACTGGGCCAGCGAGCTGTGCGGCGGCACGCACGCGCAGCGCTCCGGTCAGCTCGGTGTGGTCAAACTGATGGGGGAGGCTTCCATCGGTGCCGGGGTCCGCCGGGTCGAGGCACTCGTGGGCACGGACGCCTACCGATTCTTGGCCCGCGAGCACGCCATCGTCGGTCAACTCAGTCACGTTATGAAGGCCCGTTCGGAAGAACTACCGGAACGCATCGAGGCCATTCTCCTACGCTTGAAGGATGCCGAGCGCGAGATCGCCGCCGCCCGTCAGCAGTCGGTGCTTGGCGCGGCCGGGACGCTTCTACAGAAGACCCGGGACCTTCACGGTGTGACGTACCTGGGCCACGAAGCCGAAGACGGGGTGGGCGCCGACGACGTACGTTCCTTGGTGACTCATCTACGGGGCCGACTCGGCGACGAACGTCCGACGGTCGTTGCCGTCACGGCGCCCAACAACGGGCGGCCGGTGGTGGTCATCGCGACGAATGAGCCAGCTCGCAATACGGGGGTCCGTGCCGGCGACCTGGTCAAGGTGGCTGCCGCTGAGTTGGGCGGCGGCGGAGGCGGGAAGCCCGACCTGGCGCAAGGCGGCGGCAGCGACCCCACCAAATGCGGAGCCGCTCTCGAGCGTATTGCGGTGGCCATCGGGGAACGCGTCGGCCCGCGATCGTGATACGCCCGGGAGTGCGCCTCGGCGTCGATGTTGGAGAGGCCCGCGTTGGCCTCGCCGCCTGCGACCCGGGTGCGCTCATCGCTACACCGGTGCAGACCTTGGCCCGCAACCGGGAAACCCTCGCTGACATCCACGCGATCGTCGCCGAGGCTCAAGAACGCGCCGTGATCGAAGTGGTCGTCGGCCTACCCAGATCCCTGTCTGGTGCCGAGGGACCGGCTGCCGGCCACGCCCGTGATTACGCCCACGCTCTGCATAAGGCCCTATCGGGGACCCCAGTGCGTCTGTGGGACGAACGGTTGACGACCATCGATGCCCATCGCGGGCTGCGGGCTAGCGGAGTCCCCGGTCGTAAGCACCGTGAATCGGTCGATCAAGTAGCGGCCGTGTTGATCCTGCAGGGAGCTCTCAATGCAGAGCGGACCAGCGGGGCTCCAGCCGGCGAAGTGGTCGGTCGACGGAAACCGCGTCATGCACGCACCACCCAACACACCGAAGGACGGCAGTCGTGAGCCAACCTCCAGAGGACGAGCAGTGGATATCCCGGCGCGAGTACAGCGCCGCGAACGATCGTGGGCACGAGGTCTTCGACCAAGAAGCCGCGGGTGAGCCTGTCCGCCGCGACGAGTATGCCGACGAGGCCTACGTGGATGAGCCCTACCAAGAAGAGCATCGCGATGTCTTGACGATCGATGGCCACGAAGAATTCGACCAGCACGAAAGGCCTCGTCGAGCCTCCCGGCTGGTGCGCTGGGGCGCGATCCTTGCGGCGCTCGCGGTGGTGGTCGTGGGCGGGTACTTCGCCCTTCAGATCGTCACCGGGCTGCTGCCGTCGTTCGGCGGGAGCGACGAGGTCAACGACTACCCGGGCCCAGGCAATGGGGAAGTAGTCATCGAGGTGCCGGTCGGCGCGGCCGGGGGCCAGATTGCCCAAATCTTGACCGAGAACGATGTTGTTGCCAGTGTCTCGGCTTTCACCGCCGCCGCAGCAGTCAACGACCAGGCC
>JBBQNO010000184.1:0-4299 GCA_038330045.1 Actinomycetales bacterium
ATCGGCCACCTGACCGGCATACCTTCGGTAGAGCAGCCCGGTGCTTGTTCCTATCGCCAGGACTCGCAGCCATGACCGGGAAGATGGAGTTACTCCCAACGTCGCTTGGAGCCGCGGGTAAGCCTCATACGGTTATGACCCTCTAGCCTCGAGATTTCATGGGGTGGTGGTGTGAGGGGTGTGCCGGTGGCCTGAAAAGTGCCCCTGACCTGCGAGAATGGTGGTTATCTAGGCCCCATTCCGAGCAGATGCAGGAGCACCTTCCAGGTGAAGAAGCCTACCCGTCGTTATCCCCTTGTTCAGGTCGACACAGCGAGCGTGGGCGCGGTCGCGCACGCCGGTGGGGTGCTGCTGACCCACGCCGCGGACATCACCGGCCTGACGGGTGAGTTGTCGCAGGAACTAGCCCCTTGGCGTAAGCCGTTGGCGGTGCACGACCCGGCCAAGGTGCTCACCGATCTGGCCCTGTCGCTGGTGCTCGGTGGCGACGCGTTGTGTGACGCGGCCCTGCTCCGCGCTGAACCCGACGTGTACGGGCTGGTGGGTTCTGAGGCGACGATCTCGCGCACGATCACGGCCCTGGCTGCCGACGCAAAGAATTCGTTGAACGCGATAGCGACCGCGCGGGCTGTCGCGCGGTCGCGGGCGTGGGATCTGGCCGGGCAACGCTCACCCGGACACCATGCATCGGCGTCGGCCCCGGTCGTGGTGGACCTGGACGCCACCCTGGTCACCGCACACAGCGAGAAAGAACAAGCTGCGCCTACGTACAAGAAGGGCTTCGGGTTTCACCCGTTGTGCGCTTTCGTCGACCACGGGCCGCAGGGCACGGGTGAACCGTTAGCAATCCAATTGCGTCCGGGCAGGGCCGGCGCAAACA
Source organism: Actinomycetales bacterium (assembly GCA_038330045.1). GTDB lineage: Bacteria > Actinomycetota > Actinomycetes > Actinomycetales > Dermatophilaceae > Ornithinicoccus. The sequence continues at coordinate 881 of JBBQNO010000184.1, forward strand.
AGGCGGCCGATCACATCACCGTCACCCGCGACGCGTTCAAACAGCTACCCGGGATCAACCCGGCCCGGCCAGGGCGGAAGGTGTTGGTACGCACTGACGGGGCTGGTGGCACCAAGGAGTTCACCACCTGGCTGACCGGGCGCCGGGTGCAGTACTCGGTGGGGTTCACGCTGCCGTTCCACACCTCTGACCTGCTCACACACATCCCAGCCGAGGTGTGGCAACCTGCGTACGACAGCAACGGCGGTGTGCGGAAGGGCGCGTACGTCGCCGAACTCACCGACCTGCTCGACCTGTCCGATTGGCCACCAGGAATGCGGGTCATCGCCCGCAAAGAAAACCCCCACCCCGGTGCCCAGTTGCGGTTCACCGACACCGACGGCAAACGGGTCACCGCTTTCGCGACCAACACACCCCGCGGCCAGTTGGCTGACCTCGAACTGCGCCACCGCCGCCGCGCCAGGTGCGAAGACCGGATCCGCATCGCCAAAGACACCGGCCTAACCAACCTCCCATTGCAATCTTTCGACGCCAACCGCATCTGGTGCGCCATCGTCATGCTCGCCGGAGACCTCCTCGCGTGGATGCAAACCCTGGCGCTACACGACCACCCCGCCAGAAGGTGGGAACCCAAACGGCTACGACACCGCGTCCTCACGATCCCGGCCACCGTCGCCCGCACCGGCCGGCGCATCAAACTCCACCTCAAGAACGCCGCACCATTCGCTGACCTCGCCGCCACCGGGTGGACCCGGCTCGCGGCCCTCGCGCCACCCTGACCGACATGCCCCTGCCCCGACCAGCCGAGCAGCAACCAATCGCGACGTGGAACGCGACGCCCACCAAGAGCGACATCCCGGCGGCCTGCCACACCCAAATGCCATAATCAGCCCCCGCCAGACACCGCGACGCTGTCAACACGCACCACCGGCCAACGATGAAAGATCGAGGCTAGACCGAGTCTGGCCAGACACCGGTCCTAGGGCAATCGTCTAGTAGCCCAGAAAGACGCGGGCACAGACGCTCGGATCGCCCGGGGCCGTGACCTTGCTGTAGAGCCGATGTCCGGATCGCGAGGACCCGTCGCACTAGGGCAACTGAAGTCGCCGAAGACAGGATGTTGGGTGAGGCTCCTGGACGGCCCGGCAGGCCGGTGAGCTGGTGCCGCAGATCTGTAGGTGACATGGCGAAGTCGTCGCAGGCGTGCAGGTACGCTGCGTGCTCATCCCGCTTTCTGTAGGACGCTCCGGCTTCTTACCAAGGTGCGCCAGAGATGAGGTGAACGCCATCACAGCAGAGAGGACCCATGGAGCATGCCTGACGGGCGCATCGAGTCGGTTTCAGACTTCCTGATTGAACTCGACGATTGGAGGGCTCGTCATTTCCTGGAGATGCAGGGCGAAGTTTCGAGTATGACCTTCTTCCGCGGACAAGCAAACGCCTCATGGGTCTTGCAACCACTGCTTTATCGAAGTGCTCTCTACCTCGAGGAGCAGAACATGGTCGCCGATGCTTTGCGCCTGCTACCGAATGAGTTCTCCGGGATGTCGGACCTACAGAAGCTGGCTAAGATGCAGCACTTCGGGCTCCCCACACGATTTCTGGACGTCACAACTAACCCTTTGGTGGCGCTGTATTTCGCATGCGCGGGAGAGGAGGGCAAAGACGGAAAGGTCTTCGTGTTTCCAAACCTTCCGACGCCCAGAGACCACGGAGCATTAGTCCCAGTGGTCATGCAGTTCATCTTTCACGGACAGTGGTTCGGACTAGATCTCCATGGCTTCGCTGAGAGGGCGGGACCATACGGGCCCGCCCCTATCGATCGTCAACGTCACATCACGGATGCGCTGCGCGTACCGGTCATGGCCATACTCACTTCACACGACAATGAGCGGCTTCAGCCTCAGTCAGGTGCGTTTCTGATGATCGGGATGGAAGAGCGCTCCCGCGATACTGTCCGGAGGCCAGGCAGAACCTACGTCGACTACCAACCGGCAACGCTGACGACACGGGTTGGACACCCACTGGAACCTGATGCTGTTCCCGAGGGAGGGCTCGAGTTCATCGTTCCGGCTGAGGCGAAGGCACAGGTATTACGACAGTTGGACCAAATCGACGTCAACCGCTGGCGCCTCTTCCCCGGACCCGATGGTGCGCTCAGGTACATCTACGACGCTTACAGCAACTCCTTCAGAGAAGGTGGGCTGGCGGCACGTGCACGTCTTCAGGCGGAGGCCGAGCACGAAGCTTCGACGAACTGAGGTCGGGCTTCACCACCTTCCGCCCTGCCGCGACGAGAAAACTAGGCTCGTCTGATCTTTGTCGCGACCAACCCGTGTCACATTGCGTAGGAGGGGTCTTCTTGAACCCCAAGATTCGGGGCCCAATGGACCTGCAGCACGTGGGAGTTGATGCAGTCGATGTGAGATATGACCTTTGTGCAGTCAGAGGACTACCTACGCCTCACCTCGAACAGAGTCTTGCAACAGAACTTGAACTTGAGGCCGCTCCCACATTCGCAAAGTCTGTATGGTCTCTCGACGAAGCCGGTTGATTGCTGAGCGGCAGGTTGCGGCGCAGACGAGAAGTGGTCGATAAGCAGTTCTCCGTCCGCGATCGTCACGTCCATCGACGCAGTTGTCGGGATGCCCCACGGGCGGTCCGGCGCCCCGGTGCTGGAGACTTCTACGCCGCGCAGCTCGTCGCGAGCGGATCGGCTATGTTTCATCAGCGTGTTCCACACTCGCTGCGCGGGTGGTGCGCCTACTTTCTCACTGAGTTTCGCCTGAGCAGCAATGCCGGCTATGCCAGCTGCGGTTGCAGCACCGGGATCTTGACGATGAGTCCGGTCGCGAGAGCGGCCGATAGCGCGAAAGCGTTGCTGGTCAGGGTGACCCCGAGTTTGCCGATTGGGCCCCGATCTGCGCTTTTCTCGGCTTCCCGAAGGAGCGGCTGCAACAGTGCGCTTTCCTGCTCATGGATATAACGGCGAATATTCTCGTCGGACTCTTCGAGCGGAACGTGCGCGTAGACGACGTGCAACTTCTCGCGGAACGAAGCGAATCCGTCGTCGTCGTGGAGCTTGGCGATGATGCCCGGGGTGAGACCGTTTAGAACGGGCAGTTCCGATCGAAGGAGGGCTTCGACAACTTTCTGCGAGGGCGAAATGAAGGTAGTCAGACCTTCCCGACAAAGATAACGCTCGTGGCGAAATGGAGCCGTGTAGGTCGCTCCATGGCTTGTCGCGAGAACGAACTCGCGTGCGAAGTGATAGACGCCGTCCGCTTGGGCCTTGCGGAGTTGAGTGACCTGCTCACCACCAGCAAAGACGAAGGACCCGCGGACGTTGTCCTCGACTGCGATCTCGCCGGGGCTGAAGCGCGATGCATACGAGATGGGATCCGTCAGAAGCCTTGACT
>JBBQNO010000185.1:0-4296 GCA_038330045.1 Actinomycetales bacterium
CCGTGCTCACGGGCGGCGGCGATCAGCGCGTCAAGCAGGCGAGACCCGATGCCGCGCCCACGCCACGCCCGCGCGACGCCCATGGACAGCTCGGGTGTGGCGGCGTCCACGAAGCCGTAGCCAGGGTCGCCTTCGGGCAACAACCGGAGCCAGGCAGCTCCCACGGGCTGCTGCTGGTCCTCTGCGATAACACCGAGGTCCCCGCGGCGTGGCCAGCCCGCGACGTAGTGCGCGAGGCGCGGTTCTTCCAGAACCTCTAAAACGCTACCGCTCGGCCCGTCGAGTCGCCAGAAGGCGGCCGCAACGAGCATCTCGGCCAGGAAGTCAGCGTCCCAGGCCTCAGCGGCGCGAACGGCGAGAGACATTCGGCCATTGTCGTGCCAGTGACCGATCCCGTACTGGCACGCTCCGCGGGCCGATCCCGTACTGGCACGCTCCGCGAGCCGATCGGCTCGCGGTCCTGACGACAACCGCGAGCGATTCCCTGACACCTCCGACGGGTCGAACTCTCAACAGCCATCACCATCAAGTAAGAAGACGCCGTAAACGGACGGTCCCTTGCGGATTACGGTTCACCGGGCTGAAGTGGTCGCATGACCTCACTAGACGACGCACAGGCCGCCTACGACGCTCTCCCGCAGGCAACGAAGGAAGCGGCTGGCCTAGGCCACCCACAGAACAAGGGACGGCGCATCGTCCCGGTGCTGGAAATCACGACGCTGCGCGAGGTCCACGACAACGTTCCTGAAAACGAGATTGTCGTGCTGGCGACGCTCATCGAAGACAGGGTCGAGTTCGGGATGTTCCAAGGCATGTCGAACGGTGTAACGGGTGACGACTCCATCGACATGACAATGCGCGAGCTAATCGACCGCGCTGTGGCTCAAGAGGGCACGTTGCAGCCGGGCGACCCGCTCTGGAACCCGCACGCCTAGCCGCCTGCGGGGTGTAGCTCTGGCTTAGCTTGAACTCTCGTGGCCCGAGTCCGCCGCTGCCGGGCCGCTCGGAATCAGGCAACTTACGGTCAGTCCACAGGAGGCCGAGCGCGGCCGCTCCGGTTGAGCGCACCCGGGTCCGGCCTAGGCCCCAGCGCTCAGCAAGCCGGCGGGTCGATACACAGGCCGATGAGCTCGCCGATGCGTGCCAGTACGGGATCGGCTCGCGGAGCGTGCCAGTGACCGATCGGGTACTGGCACGCTCGTGAGCCGATCGGTCCCGGAGCGTGCCAGTACGGGATTCGGCGAACTACTCCCGGCTCATCAACTCCCGCCCCCGCCAGTTTGCAGGCCCCGCCGCACCACGGATGAGGACAACGGTGGGCTGATCTCCGCCAAATACGGGTTGTAGTGTTGCTTCGGACGCACTTGCCTGAGGCTGATGACGTCTATGTCTTGTTTGGACCGGCAGACGGGGCACCCATGGACGCACCCTCGGCGACGCTGTCGGGCCACGGGTAGGAGTCCCAGGCCCTCATCAGAAGCGGGTTCCGGTGGCCGTTCTTGTTCTTGATCTCGCGGGTGTCAACAGCACCGTCACCCCTCCTGACCAGCAGCTCAAGCAGCAGTGCCTCGACATCGGCGCCGTGGGTCACTAGTGCCTCGATCGTTCGAGCGCTGACCGCCGCTACGGGCACATCCGGGAGCGAGTCACCAGGGATCAGGGTGACGTCGTGGTCCAGCAGAAACGCCGGGCCCGTGTAGAAGGGCTCAGCCGTCACGATGACTCCAAGCATCGGCCGGTCCCTCGGGATATGGCTGAAGGCCGCGGTGCCCTTGGCCAGGTTCTCGACCGTGTTGGTGAGTTGCGTACGCGCTTTCTGGAGCGAGTCCGTGAGAGCCGCAAGAAGTGGCGCTCCACCGGTGCGAGCAGCGGGGCCGAGGCGCTTGGACTTGACCTCCACAAGGAGGACGAGCCCGGGCATCACTACGAACCAGTCGACGCTCTTGGACCCGCCACGTCTGCCGAAGCGGATCTCGGGGTGCACCTCGGCACCGTCGATGAGTCTCAACTGCCGACCGATGTAATCCTCAAACAGCACTCCCAGGTCGTTGGCGAAGGCTTGGCCGTGGTGCTGCATTCCGGCGTAGTAAAGACCACCGGGTGTGACGGTGCGCAGGATCAGACGTGCCGCCGGTGCCACAGGCAGACCACCTCCAAAATCGATGAACGGAGTGGCGACCAGCGGGTTGTAGTCGAAGCGGGCCGCGGCTTTGGTGCCGACGGCGTGTTTCGCAAAGTCGCTACGAAAGGCGGGCACCGTGGTCGTCAGACGGGCAGCAATCGTCTCGATGGTCTGGCGGGGATACAGCTCGAGGACATCGGCGAAGTGGGGCATGTCGAGCCATCCGGGGTTGTAAGTCCCCTTGTTGATGAAGACACCAATCTGCAACAAGAAGGTGGCCCCGATCGCCTCCCGCAGCGTCATGCCGCCGAGCATCTCGGTAATGGATTCCTCGGTGATCACCTTGGTCTCGACGGTGGAAATGCCTTCAATAATCCAGGCGTGCGACCGTGAGATCTCTTCGAAGGCCGACTCCTGCCACGGGAACTGCTCGTACGACAGACGAGTCATCATCGAGAGGAGGAAGTCGTCTGAGCGGACCTCGGCATCGGTAAGGTCATAGGCCAAGTTGAAGGTATGCATCAGCGCGGACAAAGCCCGCTCGTCGGGGAGTTTGTTGCGGTGTTCGTTGCCGTAGAGGATTGACTCGCGTGCTGCCGCAGCTAGACCCCACGGCGGCCGCCGCATCCGGACTTGGCGCGAGATAGGCGGCTCGCCCAGCACCGCGGACGCCTTGGCTAGGGCGGGGACCAATTCACTTGGTTTGAAGGCTCGACAAGCCTGGCGGAAGTCAGAGTAAGGCAAACCCGGATCAGGGGAAAAGGCCACTTGTGGTCTCGTCTCATCGGTGGACCGCCGACTGTATGAGATTTCAGGCTCTTGACAATCTATGTGTAGCCGAGGTCACGCATGTCGGCATGGGTACGGCGGGCGAAACGCCTCGGATTTGATCGCCGCAGGTGGTTCGGTCAGCGGAACCTGGAACACCCCCGTCGACGATGTTGCCGTTCAAGCCTAGCCGCGGTCTGGGGCTCGTACGTAGTGGCCAGTCGAGCCGGTGTGGAGTTCTCCTTCTGGTGGTCGCGACCTGTCTCGGGCCATCGCTAGGGGGCTCAAGGTGGTCTACAGGTCGGCGGGGCCAGTGCCCTTGCCGATGTTGCAGGGACCGCACAGCGATCGCAGGTTGTCGAGGCGCGTCTTGCCGCCAACGGAGAACGGTTCGACGTGGTCGACGTGCAGCACGCAGTCGAGGTCTGTGGCAGGTGAGCGGCCGCAGGTCAGGCACCGGAACCGATCGCGGCGGAGCACCTGATACCTCAACCCGATGGGGATGTTCCGCTGATCCTCCTGCCGAGGCTTCGACGGGACTGGGTTCGGCACAAGCGGCAGGACCGCCTCGCGCGCACCCTGCTCGATGTCACTGTTCACACGTTGGACGAACGCCTGCTTGGCTCGACCCCACGTCCCGAACTTGGACGCGTACCCGCCGTTCGAGATGCGTGATGGTGGGCGGTTCATCTCGGCATACGTGGGTGCTCGACCATGAAGGGTCCAGACCTCAAGCAGGTTCTCGAAGTAGTCGTCGTCACTCCACCGACGACCCATCGCTGACAGTTCCAGTCCAGCCGCCTCTAGCGCTGCCTTCCACGACCCGAAGCGGTTGAGAATCGCCTTCTCCCCGATGAGGTCGCCGTGTTTGAGCAGTTCTTTGCGCGTGATCGTGCGTCGCCCGACGACCTCGGCAACCCGTTTCAGTTCAGTGATCATATCGTCGGCGGTTGCGGCGCGGGCGCGCTGGTCACGCATCTTAGGGCTGACACGCTGGCCGCCGTAGCGGCCGGCGAGCCCTGCCCGGTCGAGGGTCTGCTCCCACCCGCCGAAGCGGCGGCGGAGGGTGTCGACGCTGACGCGCGCATGAGCGGCGAACGCCTCAGTCGTGATCGGCCCCTCAGGCAGGAGGGAGGCGATGCGCTGCACTTCATCGAGCAGGCTTGCGTCGTCGTATGACACGAGGCGATCCATCTCGAAGCGCATTCCGCCGTCCTCGGTCACAGCGCCAGGGTAGCCGCTTGGTACGACAAGAGGATCTGTCTCCTACCTGGGAGGCGGGCCCACGGATGGGTCGGGTGTGAGGTCAGGCAGGTGTCCAGCCGCCGCCGAGGTGCGGCTGAGAACGAACGATGACCTCAGCCATCGAGATCTGCCTACGTTGGCCGCTGTTCCGCAGCACGATC
>JBBQNO010000186.1:0-4272 GCA_038330045.1 Actinomycetales bacterium
GATCCCCATTCGGTGATGGCGACCACATCGGCGGCGAACGCCTCACCTTCGCCGTCATGCACCGCAAAACGTTCCCCTTTCGGCGCGGCGGGGCACAGTTGACCGTGCTCGTCTAGCAACCCTGGTCCGGCTATACCAGGCTCATCCGGAACGATTCAACACGCCACCAACCGTCCGAGCGCCCTCAGCTAATGTGACGATTAGCCAGCAGGGACAACCCGACCGACTCCATATTGGAGGCTGACACCTTCCGGCGACCAGAGCGAACGCGGTCGGCGTGCGGGCTTGCTTGTTTGGGTGCTCGGCTTGACGGAGAGGTAGTGGCCTCGGAGTCGGGATGAAGGGCGAGGGTTCAGGCAAAGCGCACGGACGCCACGGTCTGGACCAGGGTGAAACCCACAGACTCAGCCAACCTGTCCGATCCGATGTTCGTGGTGTCGCATCCATAAAGGGGGAGGCGGCCAAGGCGTTGCTGCTGTCGAGCAAAGTGGGCCACGGCTGCTGCGCCTGAGCCCCGACCTCGACAGTCGGGTCGAGTGATGATGCCGATGTCATCGAAGTCTGCGTCGAACATCCACGGCATTGCGTACACCATGGCCGCCGCTGCACCAGAGGCGTCGAGCAGGGCGAGGATAACCGGGTCCAGTTCGTCGATGTCCAACTCAGCCTCGTCCAGATCATTCGCGGAGCACGTGGTGATGAAGTCCGCGATGAAGGCGCAGTCTGCTGCGTTATCGCGATCCAGTGCGCGGATTTGAGAGGGGTCGAGGCCGGGGGCCGGCGGCATACCGTCCAGGACGCGAAAGCGTCCCCACCCCCCTTGTATGCCGCCCAGCTCGGTCGCGGCCTTTACGAACTCATCGTTGCTGAGCGCCGGTTGTCCCTCAAGAGAAGCCAAGCGTGGGGCGACGTCGGGCGCGCACCAGATGACGGTCCGATCACCCATCGGATAGGCGACCACACTCGTGGAACCCTTCCGACCGGCAGCCCCCACCACGGACGTGCCCACGGGCAACTCGTAACCCAACTCAGCGGATGCGGCGGCCTGGACCGCCATGCGGAAGCGGTCGGCGGCAGCAGCGTCGGTAGGGGTCACAAGGTAAGTTTGAACGCTGGCCATGGCGTCGGTCCAGACAATTTAACGTTTGTCGCATATGCCACCGGCCTGGGGGTATGTCGCCTTATTTGCCGTCTCAAGTATCGGCGAAGCACGCCCCGACGTTAAGGGAGGAGATTAAATCGGTTGACGTCCACGTGAGCGCCAGAGGATAACTAGATCTTGTCAGCTCCCTGACACAGGTCTACACCAACTTTTTGGAGGATGTCATGCCCTACGTATCGGAGGAATTGCGCGCGGCAAGGATCGCGAGCACTGCCACGTTGCTCATCAGTTTGGACCCTGCCTGGACGGTCAGGTCCGTCAGCGGTCTAGATTCTGACCGTGAGCCGTCGCTGATCATCGTCGGTCAGATGCTCGAGGGTCTCGCGATCTTGCAGTCCGAGCAGGAATTCCTGGCCGAGGTCGCTGAAGTTCTTGACGCGGCGACCATCAAACAGGTCATGGTGAAGTCAGAGTTGAGCGCTTCGGTCCAGAGGACGCTGGCTCCTTTGCTTTCCCCAGCGCAAGTGAAGAAGCAGTCCGCGGCGCTGCCAGAGTCGTTGGCGGATGAACGCACGCAGTTGATCGCTCAAGCGGCCACGTTGCGCGCTGGCCGAGCGGCTGCAGGGGACATGTCTCGAAGAGGAAAGTGCGCCCTCGGATGGGTGATGTTGGCCGCAGGTGCAGCCCTCAAGGCTTGGCCTTTAGGGGCCGCCGGTGGTCTGCTGATTGCAGAAAACTGCGGCGCGGTAGCTTAGGTCACCATCACGGGGATGTCCACTCCACACGGGCTGAGTAGCGCGTAACGGAGTGAGTCTGGCTCAGGACACTCAGCGACTGCGATAATAGGCAAGCGAGAGAAAGGGGCAAGCCGATGCGGAACTTCTCCCTGTCCACATCGCCCTTCACTGGGGATGAGCGCGATCTCTTGGCCGGGGACCTCGACCGTTTGGGATCGGATGTTTCCCTCCTGGACGTTTTCTCATCGACCGTCGGGGTAAACACCACCTGGACCCGGCCAATGATCTTGCGTGGACGCAACCCCAACGGGGACTTCCAAGGGGCCGCGGTCGTATTCCTCTGCCGCGACGCTGGACCAAGTTTCGGTATGACCGGAATCGCCCGCTCAGCGGTACGTCGCTCACCTTCAATCTGGTACTGGGAACGGACTGCGCTGGGCACAGATGGCCACGCGAGTCCGGGGCTGGTGGTCGAGGGAGTCAACAGAGACGACTTCCGCGACGCCGCCCTACGCTGGTTGCGTCGTCACTACATTCTGGGTGCGGCGGTTGAGCCGCGAACGCAACGGCGCCCCCACCCATCGTGCTGTAGCCGTGGGCTCGGGGTTAGCTCGTTACATCTCGAAGGCGCAGAAAAGGTCCCTCTCTTTACGCGGCACCGAAACCTCTCACGCAAGCAGCGCAGATTCGGGAATCGAGGCGGGACCCTTCGTGTCATCCAGGGAGCCTTGCCAACTCATCTTCGCGATGCGCTGCTCCACGTGTATGACGTGCCTAGACCCCTCAACCCGCCTTTCGTGGAGTTGTACTCAGACATGGTTCGCGCGCACAGTGCCCTTGACTCCCCCGCGTCTTGGCACGTCGTAGCGGAGATTGATGGCCGCCCGGTCGGGTATCACTCCTGGTGGCACCACGGCCAGACCTTCTCTTTGCTCTCCGGCGCTTTCACACGGCCAGCGGGTGGCACCGCGCACGCATACGAAAACGTTCTGGTCGGGTCGATGACCCTCGCCCAAGATCTGGGGTGTAGGACAGCACATCTCGGGCCGACGGTGAACGCCGTCAAACGCGCGATGTTTGAGAACGAATCCACAGAACTGCGATTTATGACGAGCCTGCCACCCCTGCGGTGGGGTGTCGCACTGGCTCTTCCACGGAGCGCCCTGTCCCCTTCGGCAATGGCTCGCGTGACCGGGGAGTGAACGCCAGCGAATGGGACGGATGCCAGTCCCGCCCGTTCACCGATCCCGTGTGACACACAGTTGACGCATGAGGATCAGAAGCCAAATGTGTGCCACCCACCGTTCCTCTTTCGCCAATGCGGCGGAACAGAGAATCAGTCGTCGCAGATCCGTGCGTTGTTTACTCTCAATCTATGTCCGTGGTCGATGTCATCACTCCCTATGCAGATCTCGACGCGCTTCTCCTGGAGCTTCTAGGGCACTGGCGGCGGATCCTCGGTGAAGACCTTGCTGGTGCCTGGGTCCAAGGCTCGTTCGCACTTGGGGCCGGCGAGCAGCACAGCGATTGTGACTGGCTCGTTGCCACCCACGGTGCGCTGACGCAGCGGCAGATCGCTGAGCTGCGGGCGCTTCACGAGGAGATCCCGACTCGCGCAGGACACTGGTGCCACGACATTGAAGGCTCTTACGCACCAATGGCCGAACTTGCCTCGACCGATCACCTTGGGAGCCAGTGGCTATTCAATGACCACGGCCATCGCACCCTGGAATGGGATGACCACTGCAACCGTGGTTTCACCCGATGGATCTTGCGTGAGCACGGCATCACGTTGACTGGTCCGCACCCGCAAACCTTCATGCCCCCAGTTTCCCCAGTTCTGATGCGTCGCGAAGCCGTTGCATCGCTACCGACGTTCCTCGAGGATCTAGCCACCTGGGTCGATATCGACGCCATGGCGTGGGGACAAAGGTATGCGGTCATCACGGTCTGTAGGACGCTGTTCACCCTCGAGACCGCGCAGGTAGCGAGCAAGCCCGGAGCGTTGGAGTGGGCGTTGCGGACTCTAGAGTCTCGCTGGCAGCCGCTGCTTGGACAGGTCCGTGATGAACGTGGACTCGGTTGGAACCCGGAGCAGCCGCCGCACCCCGAAAAGGCCGACGCGGCTCGGGCGTTCGTGGCCTACGCCATCGACCGAGCGAACGCTCACCACTAGCAAGGGCAGCAAGACCCGCACTCACGAGAGAACTGTTCCCAGTGTGGGATCCGCATTCGGTCACAAGGCGTGGTGCGCATGCCGAGGGGCATGCGGAGCGGTCGGAAGCAAGCAGTACTAGTGGTGTGTCGCACAAATAACTATGTGGTATTGATTTAGACTGAGGTATGTCGAATTCTGCTGCTGCGTTGGACGTCTCTGAGGGCCAACGTGAGGTGCTTCAGGCTTTGTCGGTCTCGCGGACCGCTGCCTATCGC
>JBBQNO010000187.1:0-4257 GCA_038330045.1 Actinomycetales bacterium
CGACCTGCTGCGCCTGCTCGACACCTACAACGGACCGACCGGAGCCGGGATCGCCACGATGGACCCGGCGCGGCTGCGGACGGCGCTGGGTCTGGACTGACCGAGTCTGACGCTCAACCCACAAGGTTCGGCTTGCGACATTGGCTCCACCGCTCAGGAACTGCCGCGGTCCGCGCCGCCGTCCCGGTCAACGATCGGCTAGCGGAACGGGCGGTCGGCTGATGACTACGCAAGCGTCCTGCCAGGTGCGATCAGACCTCACTTCTGATATGGACTGAGTCCCTGTCAAGGGCAGGGTGAGGCGCCCGCCCCGGTTGCTTGGGGCGGGCGCCTTGTGCTTCGCCTGCGCCGGGTGCTGGTGAGCGTGTCGTGAGCGACGCGCGGTCAGACTGATATGCGCGGGTTGGGTACCGCAGGACGGTGCTTTCGGCAGGAGCAGGGCCGCGTGTCTAGGGACGAGCGTCGCTGGTGAGGGCTGCTCATAGAAGTACCGCGGGTTGCTCCACGCGCTGCCACCAGCTCGTGATGCGACGAAGCAGATCTTCGGGTCAGTCGTCCATGACGGCCAGCGACCAGGACCAGCCGGCCAGCTCGCGAGCGATGGCGACGTTGGCGATCGTGGACTTCTTCCTGCGTTCGTTGAACCTTGTCCACCGCCGGTGAAGGCGTCGGTTGCCCTGGTCGCCTCTGGCTCGTGCAGCGGCCGGAGCCAGGTTCCACCGGTCACGCATCGTCTTGCCGGCTACGTAGCGGCCGCGGTGGTGCCAGGCGGCCTCGACCAGGAGGCGGCGCACGTGGGTGTTCCCGGTCTTGGTGATCGATCCCTGCACCCGCGAGGTGCCTGAGGAGTACTCCGATGGGACGAGACCGACAAAGGAGCCGATGGAGTTGCCGGTGAAGCGGTGCCAATCACCGATCTCGACCGCGAGGGCGAAACCGGTCAGGGTGCTGATCCCGCGCAAGCATCCCAGCCGCCGCACGAGCGCGGTGAACTCAGAATTCGCGGCCATCTCCTCGATCGCGGCATCGAGCCGCTCGCGGCGGGCCTTGACCATCACGACAGCCTCGTAGTCGGAGTCGAAGGCCAGCCTCGTTGCTCTGGTGGTCAACTGTGGTTGGGCCTCGCGTCGCAGCCACGCGTCGTGCTTGGCGGTCCACGCGTTCCCGTCGTAGTAGACGATCCCGTGGCGCAGCAGCAGCTTCGAGAGACGATGCCTGGCGCGCATCAGGTCACCACGGCAGTCCTCACGGGCCCGGACGAGGTCGCGGGCGGCCTCCTGATCGATCGAGGGGATCGCGACCACAGTGATCTCGTCGAGTCGCAGCAACCGCGCCAAGTGGACTGCGTCCTTCGCGTCGGTCTTGACTCGATCACCTGAGGGTCTCTGCAGCTTCGAGGGTGTCGCGACCTCGCATCGGATCCCGGCCGAGGTCAGCGACCGGTACAGGTCGAACCCGGTCGGACCGGCCTCGTAGGTCACCGCTACCGGACCCGGCAGGTCTCTCAGCCAGGATCGGATGTGGTCGTGTGACGGGGTCAGCTTGGCTTGGATCAGCTCGCCCGTGACGCCATCGATCGCTGCCGCAGCAACAGATCGTGCATGCACGTCGAGCCCAACACTCGTACGCTCGGAAAACACCGGGGCCTCCCACAACTGTTGGATAGGCCGAGCAGGCGGCCCCTGCTCGGTAACCCACGAACATGTGTGAGTGAGGCCCCGGCCCGCAACCACTCAGACGCCCCGAGCGGTCACTCCATACCGTCTAGATGATCGGCACAAGCACGCCCGGGCCCACCTCAACCCACAGGTCGCGGTGGCTGGCCATCTCGTGCGATCCGCCCGGAGAGGACCTCGGACCGGGACTCCCAGGCGCGCCGAACAAGTTCTGCACGGAGTTGGTCGCCGCCGCCGGTCTGCTGGCAGACCCAGTTCAGTTCCGCAGCCAGGGTCGTGTTGAGAATGCCCGGGTCGTCGCTGCACACGACAAAGGGCACGCCCTCGGTCTGGAACCGGTGCACTGGGTGGTGCGTGGGATCGGTGATGCCGCCGATGAGCAGGTTCGACGTCGGGCACACCTCGACGACCGCGCCTGTGGTCCGTACCCGGTTCATGGCATGGCGTTGGCGGGCGTGCACCTCAGCCAGTCGTTCTTGGTCGTAGGACACGACAACGGTGTCCTGCGGTGACCGCAGGGACAGGGCTCCTTGTTCCTCGTGCAGTCGTGCCGGGTCGACCAGGACACCGACCGCTGCCAGACCCGCGGCGTTCTCGAGGTCGTAGGCGATCTGATCAAGGCGCTCAGCGACCGATTCGGTACGGGTGTGCTCGCCGAAATGCCAGGGGTCCAGGCCAAGGGCGATGGCGTGTCCGAGCCGGTGCGCACCGAGCTCGGCGGCCTGCTGGACCCAGCGCACCGCGGACTCCAGGCTCTTGTCGGTGAAGCTTTCCCCGACGTGGTGCAGGACCGCAAGCGCCCGGCCCGGGTGGGTGGCGTTGAAGTCAGTGACCCGCCCTGGGTCTGATGGAGACTCGGGCTACTGGATTCCGACCAGGGGTTGGTCGGTCTGTGTCTGAGCGTAGAACGTGTCCTCGAACTCTGCTGGCGGTACGTCGCCGAGGTAGCCGTGGAGTCGTTCGTGGTTGTGCCAGTGGATCCAGGACAGGGTCGCGAGCTCGACGTCCTCGACGCTCTTCCAGGGGCGTCCCTGTCGTGCGGGGCCGCGGATGAGTTCGGCCTTGTAGTAGCCGTTCACGGTCTCAGCGAGCGCGTTGATGCTCCTATAGATCGCAAGCCGATCAGGCGACCAGTTTTTCTGGCGGGGCCGCAGCGCTGGTGGTCGTGGCCAGAGGTGGGAGTAGGTGATAGATCTCGCGGGCGAGGTAGCGCTTCAGGCAGCGGATGATCTCGCGTTTGGAGAGGCCCTCGGCGGTGCGCCGGTTGACGTAGGCGATGGTCGGTTCGTGCCACCGCATGCGGACGATGACGGCGCGGTAGAGGGCGGCGTTGGCTTGCCTGTTGCCGCCGCGGTTGAGTCGGTGACGTCCGTTTGTCTTGCCTGACCCGGCCGGGATAGGACAGGCGCCGCACATCTTCGCGAATGCTGCCTCCGAGCGGATCCGATCGCTGTTGTCCCCAGCGGTCACCAGCATCTCGGCGGCGATGTCGAGCCCGACGCCGACGGCTTCCACGAGCCGGGGGGCAACCGCCTTGGTCTGGGACTTCAGGTGTCGGCTGTGGATCTTGATCTCCTCGTGCAAGACCAGCCAGCGCCGGGCCAGTGACCCCAACACGTGCCGCATCGCGGCGTCGGGATCATCCAGGGAGCCGGCCGACTCCAGTTGTGAGCAGGCGGTGATGAGCTTGAAGTCGGTGAGTGGTTCCAGCTCTGCGCGGAGCCCATCACCGGCGGTGACCAGAGTCGCCTTGAGCGTGATCATCGCCGTAGTGCGGGCCTTCACGGCCGTGTCGCGTGCGATCTTGAGCACCCGCAGGGCCTCGATTGCGCCGTCGGCGGTCTTGGGCTGGGCCATCTTCACTCCCGACAGCACCTGACGGGCAGCGTGCTCGGCGTCGATGGTGTCGGACTTGCCCGACATCCGACGCTCGCCCTTGCGTGGTGGGCGGTGGACC
This sequence comes from Actinomycetales bacterium, assembly GCA_038330045.1. Lineage (GTDB taxonomy): Bacteria > Actinomycetota > Actinomycetes > Actinomycetales > Dermatophilaceae > Ornithinicoccus. Next base: position 3,634 of record JBBQNO010000187.1, read on the forward strand.
TCGTGGACGGTGTGCCCGTGGCGACGCAGGAACCGGGCCAGGCCGATGCCGTAGGACCCGGTGCCTTCGACACCGAAGGAGAGGAGTCGCCCGTTCGGGCCGACGTGGCCCAGACAGAACTCGAGGAGTTCGACGAAGCCGGCCGACGTGGCAGGGATGAACAGTTCGGCCAGTCGACCGCCGAGTCCATCGATCAGAACAGCCACGTGCTCGTCCTTGTGGGTGTCGACGCCGACGATGACATCGTCGCGCCGTAGTTGCATGCTGGGCATGGCCTTTGGGTCTCCTTCACAGATCCGACGGTCAACGCCAGCTGGTCGGGCGGGCGGACAGGACTGCGATGAGACCCTGGTCGAGTCAGGCTCCTATCAGGTCACTGCCCGCTCGGCCAGCCGGTCCGAGCATCGCTGCCGCAGACGGTCGACACGTCAACGCCAAGGCACCCGCAGGGCCGGTCACAACAAGGGTCAGACCCCCTGCAGCAGGAGGTTGTCCCGGATCTCGTGGAACTTGAGGTGGCGGTCCCCCGCCTGATGCCTGCCTTGCGGTAGGTGTTGGGCGTCCGCCAAAGACGACCCAGAAGACAGGGGACCACCGTGACCAAGAAGTACCAGACCACGACCA
>JBBQNO010000188.1:0-4234 GCA_038330045.1 Actinomycetales bacterium
TCATTCTCGAGGAGACGGAACGCACCCTTCGGACTCGCCTCGGGCTAGATGAGCAAGCCGCTGCCAGGCGCATCGGTCACATGGTCGGCGCCTTCCCCGAGGCGAATGTCGCCGGATCCGAGCACATGACCCAAATGATGATGTGCCACCCCAAAGATCGACACGTCGCCGCTGCTGCCGTCCACGGTGGCGCCGATGTGCTGGTCACTGCAAATCTGAAGGACTTCCCAACTGATTCGTTGGCCCCGTATGGAGTGACGGTCCAGCACCCGGACCTCTTTTTGGTCGACCTGTGGAGCGCAGACCAGGGGCAAGTAGCCGATGTGGTGATCGCGGAGGCAGCCCAATATCGCAACCCCGAACTGTCTGCCCACGATCTGCTGGCTGGGTTGGCCACTGTTGCACCCAACTTCGCGAACCTCGTCTCTCAACATATCGAACACGAGAATCGCCCCGTCGGCGACGAGCCTTGGCTTGTCACTGCGGAGATGTCCGAACTGGAGGCAGGGGTCTTCAGTGGCACGGCGCCCAACCTGTCACAGCCCGCTCAAGTGGGGCTGCTCTGGTGGCAAGCACTCATTGAGGCCGACAAGCACCGAGACATGCTCGACCACCTGACCTACCACCCTTCTGCGTGGGACGGGTATCGGTTCGCAATCAACGCCGCGAAGGGGAGATCCTTCGCTACGGGGGTGCAACACGCGGTGGATGCCCCCGACTGGATCGCCTACATGGAGCTCGTCCCCGAGGTGGCCGCCACGTCCCGCGTCTTCGCCAGTTCGATGACGTCCGCAATCATCCTGACCCTGGTCAAGATCGACGATGGAACATGGCGAGTGTGGGGGCTGGGGCCGCACAGACCCTCGGCCACGCAGGTCCGCGGAGACGACGGAGGCTGAGATCGCCGGTGAGGACAGCGGGAGACTCTTGGCTCTCCCGACCTCGACCTCGACGTCGGATAAGTCCCTGCACATGCCGAACGGACACCATGCGCGCAGTCGTTCAACTCAATAGCGCCCTGGCCAAATAACTATGGTCAGGCCGGGCGGCGACGTCCAAAAAGGAAACGTCACCGAATCGAGCTCCAGCGACTCCACGCTGACCGAATCAGGGAGTTGCGGAGTAGCGGTGCGATGTCCCACGGCGACCCTGGTGCCAGTTGGGGATCCGCTTGCGGTGATCCTCGAGCTGATCGCCGCTGAATGGTCTGGCTGGGTTCCGCGGGATCCTCCAGCGGTTTGCGTGCCTTCTTCAGCAACCTGATGGTTTAGGGATTGACGCTGTGGAATCAGGGGAGGTCGCCGGGACGATCTGGCACCGATCCCTGGCTGGTGTGGTGCAGGGCACGGCGTGGAGGTCGGCCGCTTTTGAGACCATCGAACTCTGTCGACGCCGAGCATGAACTGACCACCATCGGGACGCGCATTTGTGGGGAGCGATCCAGTTCCGGTCAGTAGCCGCCTCGCTCCTTGCTGAGCCCCTACCGCGTACCGCGTCACGGGTGGACGTCATGAACATGGGTGATAGGGATCGACAAGGCACTTCCTTCAGGAGGGCGTTAGTGGGTGTGTACTTGGAGACCGAGCGGCTACGGCTGCGCCACTTCGAGGACGGTGATGTCGACCTCTTGGTGAGTTTGGACGGCGACCCGGAGGTCATGCACTTCATCACCGGGGGCCGGCCGACCCCGCGGACAGAGGTCGAGCAGGATGTGCTGCCAGCGTTCCTGGGTTACTACCGGCGGTGGGCACACCTCGGGTTCTGGGCCGTGGAGGAAAAGGGAAGCGAGGAGTTCATCGGCTGGTGCCACCTGCGGCCCGAGCATGGGCATCCGCCGCAAGAGCCTGAGCTTGGGTATCGGCTGCGCCGCGAGTCTTGGGGTCGCGGGTATGCCGCGGAGGGCTGCCGGGCGTTGATCGATGAGGCATTTGCGCGAAGCAACGTACAGCGCATTGTGGCCGAGACGATGGTGGTGCATGCCGCGTCGCGGCGGGTGCTGGAGAAGTGCGGCATGGTCCTGGTCCGCACGTTCCATGCTGACTGGCCCCACCCCATCCCCGGGGACGAGATGGGTGACGTTGAGTACGCCATCACCCGCCAAGAATGGGCCGCGCGGGGGCGCGCATCGGAGTCGTAGCCACTGCGGCGACCGACCGACGGCGAAGTAGTTGGCGCGCGCACGATCAAGCAGCGGGAGTGCGACCATGCCTGCCCTGATCAACCTAGCCGTTGGTGCGCCGTCAGCCAGAGCGGGTGGAGCGAAGCATCAGAGCGTACGTCTTCTACCACGGGGGTGGTGTCATTATGACCTGGTTTCCTTCCCTCGTGTTCGGTCCGGTGATCTGAATCCGGACCGGCTGAGGGACGTGGGCCGGGCGGGCGGGCGTTCAGCCGGTCGCTGGGACCTGGGATCTGGGGTGACCAGGACTGTTTCGCTGACGAGCTTGGTGATGAAGGTCTGCCAGCGTGTGGTCGTCCAGCCGCGGTCGCTGACCAGCAGGGCGTACATCTCGGGGCTGATCAAGCTGTACAGCAGGTCGGTGGCTTCTTCCACTCTCATGCCCTCGCGCAAACCCCATTTGGCGGCCAGCGCCTCGGCCAGGGCGCGGTGGGCGATGACTCGTTCCCGCTGGTTGGTGTCCCACTGCCGGGCCATGTCCGGGTCGGCTCCTGCCGCGTCGCGGATGACGCGCATCACCGGTGAGATGCGTAGGTAGATCTCCCGGCTGGCCTCCATCCACAGTTCCAGGGCCCGGTGCGGGTCGGAGGTGGCTTGGAGCTCTCGCATCCACGGTCGCTCCAACACCGGGATGGGCAGGTCGTCGCCGACAGCGAGGATGTCGACGCCTGCTTTAAGGACGTTGCGTTTGCTGGCGAAGTGGAAGTAGATGGTTTGCACCGATACTCCGGCGTCCACCGCGATGGACTCCAGGGTGGCCGCCGCGTATCCCTGGGAGATGAACCGGGCCAGGGCGCAATCGATGATCCGGCGGCGGGTGGCGCGGGCCTGGTCCTGCCGCGTGATCGTTGTTTGTTGGGTCTTGTCATCGTTAGCCACTCGCTATAGCCTACTATAGCGAAAGGTCTCCACGGGGGAGGCCGCAGGGTTGTCGGGCAAGGAGCTCACATGTCGACGCTGGCAGGTTTTCACCACGTGAAGCTGCCGGTGCACGATGTCACCCGCAGCCGCGACTGGTACGCCACGGTGCTCGCCTTCGGGGTGGACCTGGAGTTCGCCGAGGACGGTGTGCTGATGGGGGTGGCCATGCGCGACTCCGACCGAACGCTGTGTCTGGCTTTGCGACACGACCCGGTCCGTGCACGCGCTCTGGCTGGCTTCGACCCGCTCGCCCTTGCCGTGGCGACCCGCAGCGACCTTGAGGCCTGGCGGGACCGGTTGGATGCCGCAGGGCACCCCCACGGCGGGATCATCACCGGCCACCAAGGTTGGGTCCTGGTCGGCCTGAGTGACCCCGACGGTTTCGAGCCCCGGCTGTACACCATCGAACGACACGACGGGAACAAGACATGAGCATCGACACCCAGGGGTTTGTGATGGCCGCGGACAGCCCAGCGACGTGGTTCCTCGACACGTCCATGCGGGTGCTGGCCAGCCGCGAGCACACTGGCGGAGCATTCACCTTCATTCAGTGGGCGGCCCCAGTAGGGTTCGGCCCGCCGCGGCACATCCACCCGATGGAGGACGAGGCGTTCTACCTTGTCGAAGGGGGTATGGACGTGGTCTGCGGACCGGACCGGTGGGCTGCCGGCCCCGGCGACTTCGTGTTCCTGCCCAAGGGCGTTCCCCACGCCTTCCTGGTCACCGAGGGACCCGTCCAGGGCCTGCAGGTCACCTCACCCGCAGGTTTCGAGGACTACGTAGCCGAGCTGGGGCGACCCGCCACGCAGGCCGGGCTACCCGACCCGACACCACCGGACCACGAGCACCTGATGGCCGTCTCCGAGCGCTTCGGTTACCAAATCATCGGCCCACCACTGTGGGCCACCGACACCGACGCTCCCGTGAAGAACGCACCCAGCAGCCATCAGGTGGCCCAGCCAGGTTCTGATCCCGTGCCCTCCTGACAGCTTCGCGCCGTCGTAGAACAGAAGCCACAGCCCGACGACATAGGAGATCCCATGGCAATCGAGCTCCACGTGCGTCAGGGCGTTCTTAGCAAAGCGCTGACAGCGTTCGTCATCAGTCCTCAGGGACACGTCCCGGCAAGCGAAC
>JBBQNO010000189.1:0-4207 GCA_038330045.1 Actinomycetales bacterium
GAGGAGAATGCTGCGGGTGGCCGAGTCGTCACTGCGCCGACCAACGGGGCCGCGGGCATCATCCCGGCGGTGCTGCACCACTACTGGCACTACGTGCCCAGTGCGGACGAGGCCGGCGTGGTGAGGTTCTTACTTGCGGCCGCCGCCATCGGCATCATCATCAAGGAGCATGCCTCCATCTCGGGCGCCGAAGTCGGCTGTCAGGGGGAGGTCGGGTCCGCGTGCGCGATGGCCGCTGCCGGTCTGTGTGAAGTGCTTGGCGGCACCCCGGAGCAGGTCGAGAACGCAGCCGAGATCGGCTTGGAGCACAACCTCGGGCTGACCTGCGATCCGGTCGGTGGTCTCGTGCAGATCCCCTGTATTGAGCGGAACGCCGTCGGAGCAGTTAAGGCCGTCACGGCCGCCCGGCTCGCCATGCGCGGTGACGGTACCCACCGGGTCAGTCTCGATCAGGCGGTCAGCACGCTGCGCACGACCGGTGCCGATATGTCGGCAAAATACAAAGAGACCTCGACCGGTGGTCTGGCGGTCAACGTCGTCGAATGCTGAAGGCGTGATCGCTGACGCTCAGTCGTCCCTTTTACGGCTCGGCTGCACTCGTCTCGGCTCGCCCGGCATCTTCGGATAGTCCGGCGGGAAGGGCATCTCCCCCAGTCCGCGCTCCAGATCTGTCTCCCACAGCGCCAGCGCCGGGCTCAAGTCGGCCGGATCCTGGTGCAGGTCGGCCCACGGGTCGCCGCGCTCAGCAAGGATCTCCGGGACCGTGTGGACGGTGAATGCTTTCGGGTCCAGCCCATCGACGTCAGCCCACAACACCGGCGTGGACACCGGGGCGCCGGGCAGGGGCCGGGGGCTGTATGCGGCAGCGAGCGTTCGATCCCGGCACGCCTGGTTGAAGTCGACGAAAATCTTCATACCCCGCTCCTCCTTCCACCACGCGGTGGTGACGAGCTCCGGCATACCCCGCTCTAACGTGCGGGCGATCCCGATGACGGCATGGCGAACCGTCAAGAACTCCCACTCGGGCCTGATCGCGGCGTGGACGTGCACCCCGCGGTTGCCGGTGGTCTTGACAAACGGCGTCAAGCCGAGGCCCTGCATGACCTCGCGCAGCGCCACCGCCACCTCGATAACCTCGGCAAATGCGCGCCCCGGTTGCGGGTCGAGGTCGATTCGCACCTCGTCGGGATTGTCGTTGTTGGTGGTGCGCACCGGCCACGGGTGGAACGTGATGGTGTTCATCTGGACGGCCCAGATCGCAGCCCCCACTTCATCGATAACCAACTGGTCATGTTGCCGACCCGAGGGGTAGGTGCACGGCGTCGTGCGGACCCACTCGGGCGCACCTTTGGGCGGATTCTTGGAGTAGAACTCCTCGCCGGTGATACCCGTCGGAAAGCGTTGCAGCGTGACCGGGCGATCACCGATGGACGCGAGCAGCGCAGGCCCTACGGCGTCGAGGTATGCCGCCAGGTCGGCTTTGGTCACCGCCTCCGCGCCCGCGGTGGCGGGCCAGATCACCCGCTCGGGGCTGCTCAGGCGCACAGAGCGCTCGACGCCTTCGGGACCCGGGACGGTCAACATCAGTGGCTTGGCCATGTCGGTCACGCTACCGGGAAGATGCGCCCTCGACTCGGTGTTGTTGGGCATATGAGTGATAAGAAGCGCGACGACTATGCCATCTCCAAGTCGGACAAAGAATGGCGCGAGCAACTGAGCTCCGCCGAGTACGACGTGCTGCGCAAAGCCGGCACCGAGCGCCCCTTCATCGGCGAGTACACCGACACCAAAACCGAGGGTGCCTACAACTGCCGGGCCTGCGGGTACGAGCTGTTCCGCAGCGACACGAAGTTCGAGAGCCACTGCGGCTGGCCGTCCTTCTACTCCCCGCTGGCCGAAGACCGCGTTGAGTACATCAAGGACCGCTCCTTCGGTCGCGCCCGGACCGAAGTCCGCTGCGCCAATTGCGGCTCCCACCTTGGCCACGTTTTCGACGGCGAGGGCTACGACACCCCTACCGATCAGCGGTACTGCATCAACTCGATCAGTTTGACGCTGGCTGCGGACAACTAGGCCCTACGGCGCCGTCTGAACGAAGTCGTCGATGGTGACAATAGGCCCGGTGTAGAACGGGACTTCTTCGCGCACGTGCAGCCGGGCACGAGTGTTGCGTAGGTCTCGCATGAGGTCGACGATGCGATGCAATGCGTCGGCTTCGAACGCCAAGATCCACTCGTAGTCACCGAGAGCGAACGACGACAAGGTGTTGGCGCGCACGTCGCCATAGCCCCGAGCCGCCATACCGTGCTCTTTGAGCATCGCCCGACGCTCGCCCTCCTCCATGAGGTACCACTCGTAGGAGCGCACGAACGGGTAGACGCAGATATAGCCGCGGGCCTCTTCACCGGCCAAGAAGGCGGGCACGTGCCCCTTGTTGAACTCGGCCGGGCGGTGCATCGCCACCTGGGACCACACCGGCTCTAGGTGCCTGCCGAAGGTAGTGCGGCGCAGCATTTGGTAGGCCTTTTGCAGACCCTCGACGGTCTCGGCGTGCCACCAGATCATTAGGTCAGCATCGGCCCGTAAGCCGGACACATCGTAGAAGCCGCGGGTGACCACGTTCTCCTCGGCGAGCGAGCCGACGAGTTCACTCACGTGGGCCGCCATCTCCGCGCGGGCAGCGTTGTCAGCACCCAACGACGATGAGCAGCGAAACACCGAGTACATGGCGTAGGAAATGCCACTGTTGATCTGCTCGACCCGCTCGTCAGTGGGCTTCGCGTGTGCGTCGATGGCAGAAGAATCCGGAGAAGTCATGTCCCTATTGTGGACGACGTGCCTGCGTGACGGCTGCCCGGGCAGCAGCAATACACGCGGGTATGCCGACGCCGTCGTAGATCGCACCGCACACGGCTAGGCCCGGCACCATGGCAACCGCGTCGCGCACGGAAGCCACCCGGTCACGATGGCCAACGGCATACTGCGGCAAGGCCCCACCCCAACGGTGCACGTGCGCATCAATGGGCTGCGGGATCGATTGCCTCAGAATCAGACTGAGATCTTTGCGGACGGCGGTGATGAGGTCTTTGTCGTCGCGCTGTAGCGCTGAGGCTTCGCGGTGCCGTCCCAGTGAGGCCCGCAGCAGCACCGCCGGTTCGGCGGCAACGTTTCCGGCGTCGCCCACCCACTGCCACTTATTGCCGCTGAAGGTCGCTGCCTTCATCGTGAGCCCCTCGACGGGTGGGACCAGTAACCCAGAGCCCACCAACTCGAGCGCATTCTTGCGGGGCAGCGCCAGGGTCACGATGGCCATCGATGCGGTCTCGATATCACGGAGACCACGCGAGGCTGCGGGGGCAATCTGCGAGAGCAGCCGCGACGTCGCCGCCGATGGGGTCGCCACGATGAGCCGGTCGGCTGTGATGACCTCAGGCTGCGGCACCGGCCCAGTGACCACCTCGAATGCCCCACCGGTCCAGGCTGAACGTCGCCGTACGTCCCGAGCCGTCACCCCCGTGCGTATTGTCACTCCAGCACCACGCAGCGCACGTTCCAACGCGGCAATCAGCTGATGTACCCCGCCCCACAGGCTCGCGAAGACCGGTGGTCCCGGGGTGCCAGCTGGGGGTTGAGCCGCTCGAGCAACATCGCGCACCGACGTGCCCTCGCGGTATGCCGGGAGCATCGCGGGCAGGGCCGCAGCCAGCGACATTTCACGGGCGTGGCCTGCGTACACCCCACCGAGCAGCGGCTCGATCAGTCGGTCTACTACGGCAGAGCCCAGTCGATCGCTCACAAAATCCCCGACGGAGATGTCGTGCGGGTCACGACTCGGACTGGGCGGCTGGTCCGGGACACGCTCAGCGTGCGCCCTCGCCACTTCTGAGGCAGTCAGCAGCGGGCTGAGGCTCAACGGATCACTAGGTATGCCCATCACCGTGCCCGTGGGCATCGGATGGAGGGCGCCTCGACTGAAAATGGAGGCTTGGGTCGTCGCCGGGTGCACAATCTCGCTGGTTAGGCCCAACTCGACGATCAGGGATAAGGCCTCAGGGCGACGCACCAGCAACGACTCGGCGCCACTGTCGACACGCACCCCCGCCACCTCGACCGACGCGATCTTGCCGCCCACGCAGGGCGACCCCTCAAGCACGATGATGGATGCATCAGGCTCGACACGCACCAACTCCCACGCCGCCACCAGGCC
>JBBQNO010000190.1:0-4191 GCA_038330045.1 Actinomycetales bacterium
GACGATCCGGTGCTCGGTGCCGAACTCCTCCCGCAGGGTGACCATCGAAGACCGCTCGCAGCACCAACCGTGGACCAACACCAGATCTGGCTTGCCGGAGCTGGTGGGGCCCGATACGGCATACCGAACCGGGCCGGCAGGGGTGTGCAGTGCGGGAGCCACAGGGTCGATGGTGCCATGTAGGGGTGTGTCGGGGTGACTAAATGGAGATGAAGTGACAATCTTCACCAATGAGGCCCATGCGGATGTGGTCAGTTGCGGTGACGTCGGCGATCATTTCCACACTTTTGTGCGGGATGCCCGCTGAGGCTGCTCCTCGGGCGTGCTATCCGGACACCGCGACGAGGACGTGGAAGCAGTGGGTCTCCTCCCCCTCCTACGGGATCTTTCCGGTCTCATCCAACGAGGCGGCGTGGCAAATGCTGCACGTCGGTGGATTGCGTGCCCATAACGACCTGACCAAGAAGTACGGCACAACGACACGGGCCTGGGGTGCCGCACCGTCCGGATTCGCCACTGAAAAGGATTCTCGCTACACGGTGAATCGTTGGGATCCCATTGGTTATGTCGACTTTCTCTACGACCTACAGCAGGAGAGGTTGGTTTCTCCGGCGCTGACCGCTGAGGTCTTGGGGTATGCCGAAAAGGCACCACAGCGGGGGAGCGTTACCGTCGCGAATGCTCTCGTGGCGAAGATCCCCGGGGGGCCGTACCCGCAGAAGCACGGCTGGATCCCTGCCACTGGCCAATACGGCAGGCAAACGGACGGGACGCACAACGGATCTGCGATCTTCACGGGTGGCGACGGTCGCATATACGCGCTGGCAATCGGCATACGGGACAACAACAGTTACACCGCCATCAACTACATGGCCAACACGTCGCGGGATATTTACGACAAGGTGAGTTCAGGGGCCAGCCTTGCCTCGATTCAACGGACTGTCACCGCAGAAGGTCGGGGAAGTCGATCGACGATTGACGACATTGTTATCGGGCTACGCCTGATCGAGACTGGCGAGAAGGCTACGTACGACGGTCTTCGCTCCGGGGACGGTCCGTTGCACCGCGCCTCGGTGGCGAAATGGATGTGGGTTGTAGGGGCATTGGAGCTGCATGGAGGAAAAGGGTGCGGCCCTACGGGCGCCCCTCAAGCGACGAATACGGACGACACACCCGAGTTTGTGTTTTATCGGGGGGATGCCGCCACCGTGGCCGGGTCCACGAGGTTCGTATACAAAAACTTCGACTTGTTCAGCAGCGGCACACTCGGCGAGTCGCTCAACGTCGGGCAGCACTCGTCAGACTGGACGCAGATCGTCGCGGATAGCTTCAGCGGCGACGGGAAAGCGAGATCATGTGTTGAGCTAAATTCTCCGGTCGGAACGAGGTCCACCAGCTCAGATCTGACGGAACAATTGGGTCGTCTGCCAGGCGAGGGACTTACTCGAAGAACTGGGATCAGATAGTCGCCTGGGGCGTGTACGGCGACGGCCGGTATGCACTGATGTTCTGCGAGGAAAGGCGGGCCGGTACTTGGTTCACAAAACAAGCCAGAAGGGGCGTCTAATGGTCGCGACCTCGACGACAAACGTGTTACGCAGCACAAGGATCAGGGAACGGTTCAGATTGGGAACGTGTAAGCGAGGGTGGCCCGAGATCGCCACAGTCGACTAGTCCGGTATCTCGTCTTACACCGACACTCCCCGCTTTACCGCGCCGGAGCCAGGCGGGCCTCCTACCACCGACTGAGCGACTCGTCTGGGACAGTCGTTCGACCTTAAACCGGTACACCGTAGGTAGGTCGAGAATCTGCGCCGCAGACTACCGATAGTTGCTTCTGCGCACAGTGCGTCTCAGCTCGACGGCAGCGATTAGGCAGTCACCGCGGACCGCCGGTATCGTGTGCGGGTTGCCCCGTGATGGCACCCTGTGGATAACTCGCCCGCCGTTCGCGGCTGGCTGGCACACTGGGGGCTTCCCGTGACAGCACGTATCGCAACCCTCCTGCCACGGAGAGACCGTGGCCGCTTAAGACCGAAGGAGGTGGGTTAACGCATGCGTCAGTACGAATTGATGATGATCCTCGACCCCGAGATGGACGAGCGCAATCTTCAGCCCACACTAGAGAAAATGTTGGCAGTCGTCACCAAAGACGGCGGCACCGTCGACTCCATGGACATCTGGGGCCGTCGCCGGTTAGCGTACGAGATCCGCAAGCAGACTGAGGGCATCTATGCCGTCATCAACCTGTCGAGCGAGTCCGCCACCGCACAGGAACTGGACCGTCAGCTGGGTCTCAACGAGCAGGTCCTGCGGACCAAGCTCCTGCGCCTCAGCGCCTGAACCACCCGCATCGCGAACCACCACTAGGACGAAGGACAGAGCATGGCAGGCGAAACTCCGCTGACGTTGGTCGGCAACTTGACCGGCGACCCTGAGCTGCGCTTCACCCCCTCGGGGGCGGCCGTGGCTAACTTCACGGTGGCCTCGACCCCTCGCACGTTCGACCGTCAGACCAGCGAATGGAAAGACGGCGAGACTGTCTTCATGCGCTGTTCCATCTGGCGCGAAGCGGCCGAGAACGTGGCCGAGTCGCTGCACCGCGGCACGCGTGTCGTGGTAAGCGGACGGTTGGTGTCTCGTTCCTGGGACACCGCCGAAGGCGAAAAGCGCACCGTCATGGAGATGCAGGCTGACGAAATTGGTCCGTCCCTGAAGTACGCCACGGCCTCGGTCACCAAAGCCCAACGTGGCAGCGGTGGTGGCGGTTTCGGCGGCAACCAGGGTGGTCAAAACGCAGGCGGGAACGCCAGTGGTGGCCAGCAGTCCGGTGGTGGCCAAGGTGGCTCTAACGTCCGCTCTGCTCCTGACAATGACCCCTGGGCAACCGGTGGCAACTCCGGCGGAAACGCCGGTGGTGGCCGAGGAGCCGGTGGCAACTCCGGTGGTCAAGGCGCTGGTGGCAGTCAAGGTGGCGGCTGGGGTGGTGGCCCGTCGTATGACGAGCCGCCGTTCTAAAGCCGACTCACCTCATACCGAAACATCCGAAGAAGTATCCCATCCCGAGTGTGATGCTCGGGCTCTCACCAGAAGGAGAGCACCACGATGGCAAAGCCCGTTGTGCGCAAACCCAAGAAGAAGGCGAACCCGCTCAAGGCCGCCAAGATCGAAGCGATTGACTACAAGGACACCGCGCTACTGCGCAAGTTCATCTCCGACCGCGGCAAGATCCGCGCTCGCCGGGTGACCGGTGTGTCCGTGCAGGAGCAGCGCAAGATCGCGAACGCGGTCAAGAATGCTCGCGAAATGGCCATGCTTCCCTACTCCAGCTCAGCTCGCTGAGCTGCGGTCCTTAGGGAGAGGAGAAACACCATGAAGTTGATCTTGACCCAGCCCCTGACCGGGCTCGGCGTGGCCGGCGACATCGTTGATGTCAAGGACGGCTACGCCCGTAACTATCTGCTGCCCCGCAAGCTGGGGACCCCCTGGACCAAGGGTGGTCAGAAGCAGGTCGACGCCATCACGTCGGCCCGCGCCAAGCGTGCCCAGCACACCGAAGAAGAAGCCAAGTCCGCCAAGGCGCGTCTGGAGTCGGCCAATGTGGTCGTCGCCGCTCGCACTGGCAAGGCTGGGCGCTTGTTCGGTGCCGTCACCTCGGCCGAGATCGCACACGCGATCGCCGACGCTGGCGGCCCCGCAGTTGACCGTCGCAAGATCGAGGTTCCGGCCCCGATCCGCGCCACCGGTGAGCACACCGCGCACGTGCGCTTGCACGACGACGTTGTCGCTACGGTGAACGTCGAGGTTGTCGCTAGCTGACCTCGCCCACATTGACGAAGGGCCACTCGGATCATTTCGGGTGGCCCTTCGTCATTCTTGTGAAGTCCTAGGCTTTCGTTCCATGAGTCGCCGGGCCGCGAACCTCAACCTGCGATTCGTGGTGGGGACCCACCCGCCGCACGCGGTTCATTTCTGCTCGCACTTCGCCACTCTCTAGTTGAGCATCGGCGCTAAAGACGTTGGCGGCATCCACGGCCCCGTCAAACAACACAGCGTAGGTCGCGTCCAAGTCCATCGGCGTGAAGACGGCGTTGGTGAGGCCGCAGGTGCTCGGCGATGGTCCGCAAACTGTTGTCCCGCGCGAAGGAGGTCGAGACGGCGATCGCGTCCACATTCTCAAACGGAGTCTCC
>JBBQNO010000191.1:0-4182 GCA_038330045.1 Actinomycetales bacterium
ATGGACCCCCTCGTGTTGACACGATCCGCAAAAAAAGTGCCAGGCCCTCCATAGGCGGCAGCGCCGCCACGACCGCGCACACCCACGCACCGCCGTCCCAACGACCCCGACATCAGCGCGATGGCACCACTCTCGGCATCTCCGGCTGTCCGAGCGCGGTGGCCAGCATCGTCCTCTATTCGGCACGAGCGCGAGTCTTTGGCGACTGGGGCACGCCATTTATCGGTGACAGAACACCGCCACTTGGCGCCGACAGCCACGCCCGAGCGGCTCGTGCGGGGCGACGCCGTCTGAGGTGTCTCGGAAAGACGTCTCGATGGGAGCGTCTCAAGGCGTGCGCTGCTGGGCTTTGGGAGGCAGCGTGGGTGTTCCCTTGGCGATAGATGCCGTACCTCAATGGACAGAGACTCTGCCGCCAACTGTGCACGGCTCTTCGGGCTTTTCGTAGCCCAGAATGGCTGTGTACCTTCCGTGCGATTAACCCCGAGAGCGACGAGGCGCCCCAGCAGGCACATGACGACCCACGGAACTGGTTGGCCCAGCCTGGCGACGGGAGCTGCTCGGCTACTCCAACCTCCTGGATAAGCACGCCTCGTCATGAGAGGCCGCGTCGGCGCCCGCAGCCCTGGCGGGCACCGGGTGCTGTAGCGAGTGCTCACACCGCGCGCTGGAACATCGGTCCGAGGTTGGGGCCGGTTTTCGGATTGTCGGGCAACGGCCACTCGCAGCCAGCCGCGCCCACGGTGCTAGCAACGGTCTGCTCTGGGGCTTCGTCGGCGGAGGCGGCTATCACCACCGTGCACAGGAGAAGTGAACTGGCGGCAAACGCCGCCAAGGGGCGAAGCGTCAAAGACGTGTTCATGGGACCGCTCCGATCTGGGATGTACTGCTGCGCTACCTGGTTGGTGCACTGCCCTCAGCGTCCTCGTACTGACCCGTCCCGCGGAATACGACGATAGGCGTATGTCCCCTAACGGGTTCGCGTCGTATCCTGGCTGAATCCGGGCATTGGAGAACGCCATGAGCAGATCCACCATCAACAGTCTCGACGTCGATCTGCTCCGGGAGACGATCGACATGGCCAACGACACCTCAGGCGCCTCGGCGGTGGACGTGACCTTCGCGGTGCTAGACCGGGTCCGCGAGGCGATCGGCGCGGACTCCGCCACCTTCCTCGACCTAAACGGCGCTGCCCGGCGGTCACGACACCTCCAAATGGCGACCGAACAGGAGCACTTCACTGACGGGGTTTACGAGGCCGGGGACGACACCGACGATCCGTTCTGGAAGTACTACGAGTCCTCTTCGTGCTCGCTCCCGGACCGGGTGAACAAGCCCGTGGTGATCTCGGATCGCATTATGTACAGCGCACTGGAGTTGGCCCGCGACCCGATGACCATGGAGGTCTTTCCCGACGTGTACGACGAGATCCTGGCGTCCTCACCATACGAGTCCGGTGTAAACCTTCGCCTCTTGATCAGGCGCACTGAGGGTCCCGCGTTCCGCGAACTGGACCTCTTCCTAATGGACTTGCTGCAGCCGCACCTACAGCCACTGTTGCGGCGGACCCTGCGCTCCGTCGTTCCCCCGGTGGAGCCGCCGCTGACCGAGCGGCAGCACCAGATCCTGAGCCTGGTCCGCGAGGGTATGACGAACCAACAGGTCGCGCACCAGCTCGGCATCTCGCCCGGGACCGTCCGCAAACATCTTGAGAACAGCTACAGCCGCCTGCACGTGCAAAGCCGGGTGGCAGCCGTCGGCATGGCCTTCGCGAACAGCGATGACCGCCTGCAGCACGCCTGATATGGAGTGAGCTTTTGTCAAGTGGCAGGGTGAGGCGCCCATCCAGATGCCTAGGGCGACTCATGCTTCGTTGACCTTTGGCCCTGGTGAGCGTGTCGTTGGCGACGCGCGGTCAGACTAATATTCGTGGGTTGGTTACCGCAGGACGGAGCTTTCGGCAGGAGCGTTTCCACGTGTCTAAGATCGAGCGTGGCGAGCGGGTGTAGCTCGTTGCTCATAGATCCGTCCTTTGATTAGGGTCGATCTGAGGCGTCGAGCCTGAGCTCATGACCCAGACCCGCTGCTTCGCTGTGCGGTTCAGAAAGTTCGGCACCATTCCGAGCCCCATTCTCGCGTAGCCGCGCTCATGGCCGGAGCCGGGATGGGGCGGTTACCTGGCGCCCGAGTGCCGATGGGCCGCTGATGGCGCCGATCCAGGAGTATTCGCAGCGGGGGCCGCTGAGGTGGTGTGGCCCTTTAGGGCCTTAGTGATGAGCGCGACGGGCCTTCCTTGTGGCTCGGGCGCAGCGGATGAGGAACGCGGGTGTCGACGGGATCCAACCGGCTTGAAGCGCCAGCCCTTGATCGTCCCGAACCGCCCAGTGCTCGATCACGAGACCATCGCAGATCCGCTGGAAGTGCGCTTGGGACACGCTGAACGTTTTGCGGGTCGGCACGAACGCCCGCTCCACCTTCGCGTCTTGCGTCCAGACGACGAACGTGCCGGTATGCCGACCGGACATCGTTCCGAACGTGACGACGAGGTCACCCTCGACAATGCTCCGCTCGGTTACCCAGATGAGGTTCGAGAAGGCCTCACGCAGCCACTCGCCGGTCTCATGGAACGCCTGGGGGCCGCGACCACGAGCGGCTGGCGGCTCAGCGGCCGCCTCACGGTTGGTCGCGTCGGCGTGGATGACAGCAAGGAGATCCTCGAGCGTGCCCCCGTAGACGCCGTGGATCGCAGCCTCGGCCACCCTCGCGGTCTGGTCGCGAGTCATCCCGCTAGTCAAGGGGTCACCTCTCACTCGGTTAACCAACAGTCAATCGCATTGAACAATACTGGCCATTGAACGTCCTAGATGGAGACTTAGCGCCGTACGCCGACCGCCACCGGAAGGAGAGCGCCCGGCTACAAGGCGTTCGGCGGCATGGCAGTTCTGCTGAAGTCTGTCTATGACATCTCGCTCGCTGACGATGACATTGCGCTGGCCAAACGGCCCGAGACCATTGCTATACGCGACGCTCAGAGCCCTGCCGCCGCCGCGGGGGGCCTACGCCGAGTTGGCACAACTCATCTCGAGCCGGGTCGATCCGCTGCTGCGGGTGCTCCTGGCCACGCGACACCGACGAGACACTGGCCGAGTTCGCCAACACGACCGACCAGGAGCGACATGGCGGCAGCTCGTTCTACGTAAGGCACTGGGAAGGAACCGGGTGGCTGCGCGAGGACATCACGATGCGCGGGGCGCGCACGGATCCAGTTGTCCAGCGGCGAGTACGCGGCTGCTTGGACTGCGATCCAGGGCATCCTGGAAGGGCTGCCGAAGGACAACCGCCTACTCCGTGCGGACGTGCTCCACCTCGCGGTAGTCCTCGTGCACGCCACTGACGAGGAGGATGCAGCGCGGCTGCTGGCGGCCGAACTTCGCCAAACGGCAGAGTCGACTGACATCCCTTCGCTGATGGCCGCGGCATCGGCCGCTGACGCGGTACCGGCCCCACCAAAGGCTGCCGTTCCCCTGCTGACCGAAGCGGTGCGAAGGTTCAGCGACGCGGGCCTGCGCTTCGATGAGGCCCACACCTCGCTTACCCTCGCGCAGGCGCTCCTCGCGACAGGTGCCAAACCCGCGGCCCGGCGTCATCTCACGCTCGCCACAGAAGTGTTGTCCGAACCGTCCGCACGCGAGGACCTGGCGCGTGCGCGGCGCCTCGCCGATGCCGCAGGGCAGCCCAGAAGTCGGTCCACTCTCGACCCGGGGGCGCGAAGTACTGCGGTTGGTGTCGCAGGGAATGAGCAACCAAGAGATCGCGGCGGCGCTGGTAATCAGCGATCACACGGTGCACCGGCACGTCGCAAACATCCTCACCAAGCTCAACCAGACCTCCCGCACCGGCGCCGCGTCGTACGCCATCCAAACCGGGTGCTTTGATCCGCCGGTCACGATGCGCCAGCAGCAGACCATGGGTCCAAGTCTCATCTGCGGGCTTCCCAGGTTACGAGAGTGCGTCTTACCGCGCGTATGACGTGGAATTCCGACCCGGTGCCCACTTCGAAGAACGTCCGCATCTGCCGCGAGACGCTCTCTTGGCATCCGAGAGGTCTGCGCTCCCCACGACCGGCGCACCGGTACTGAAAGCGTGGGGGTTCGTGTCGGGTTGAGCCCTACCTGGCCACAT
>JBBQNO010000192.1:0-4177 GCA_038330045.1 Actinomycetales bacterium
GTCGCTCACGAAGTCCGGGTGCAGCTCGCGGTCACTGCGTACGGCGCCCCCGACGTCCGGTTGCGCCTCGAGGACCAGGACGGACCAACCGTGGTCGACCAGGTGGTTGGCGGCGACCAGACCGTTCGGGCCGGCGCCCACGACGATCGCGTCGTACCCCTGTGTCACGGGCGCCGCTCGGCGACGTAGGCCAACCGGCGCAGGGTCTCGACATTGCGCCAGGCCAACTGCACGTCCCGCGCCGGCTTGGGGACCAAGCGGCCGGGCCCCGACTCCACGTCCTCCTCAATGGTGACCCGGGTGTGGTTCGGCTCGGTGGGGTCGGTTTCCAGCGTCAGCACCACCCGGGCCGCACCCGAGGGCCACGCGTGGGCCCGTAGCACCAGTTGGCGGTGGGGATCGCACTCCAGGACCTCGGTCTTGTCGTTGAGCAGCATCGGCCATGCCCCCACCGAGTGGTGCAGCTTCGCGCCTACGGCTGGCCAGGTCCTGTCCACCTCCCGCATCCGAGAAGCCCCGACGACGAAGAGGGGGTAGAGCCAACCGTCGGCGAGGACGTCCCATACCGCGGTGGGGCTGGCCTTGATCGTGCGCTGGTTCGTGCTCATGTTTCTCCTGGGGGTCTGTGACGGTCAGCGAGCAGCGAGCAGCGAGCTGTGACGGTGTCGTGCAGGAAACAAGAAGTGCGCCGCTGGAAGGTGCGGCCGTGGCGCAACATGGCGGGCCTGGTCCAGAGCCCAGGTCGCGTCGGCCACCGGGGTGTGCTCGGCGTCCCACCCCCTCCGGGAGTTCAGGAGGCGGAAGACGGCGGTCCTACGGCCGGACCAAGTGAGGTGCCAGCCGATCGGGATCATCCGCAGCACGGAGAGCTGGGTGGCGCTGACCGGCTGAGCGGACCCTCGCGCAGCGCCACCGTGCAGCACCACCGCCACGGACTCACCGGTGCGGGGCACACGTACGGCGACGAGCCGCGCGCCGCTGGGGGAGGTCACAGATCGCATGGTCCGAGTCTGCAGACACGGGGGTCAGCGCCACCAGACCCGAGCGGGTGAGGGGTGGTGGAACGCCTCTGTTGACGGCGCTGAAAGAAATGCTCAGCCCCAGTGGTGCCTTGTTGAAGTTTATGTGGAATAGTCGCAGTTATGAACTCGAAACTTCCACGCAGTGTCGAAGAGCCGCTCCGAGTGGCGCTGGTCGACGACTGCGAACTGGTCAGCGCGGGTCTCACCGCACTGCTGGCATCGCAGGGGGAGAGCATCGTGGTGATGTCGCCGACGAACTTCGCAGGAGACGTAGACGTCGTGCTGTTCGACCCGTTGACCCCTCCTCGTGCGGGACGCGCGGACCTGCGGCACTGGACGTCGCGCGGCGCCAGGGTGGTCGTGTACTCCTGGGACGTGCGGGCCGCCGTACGTCAGTTGGGAGAGGTGAAGGCCAGCGGCTACCTCTCCAAGCGGGCGTCCGCCGATCAGGTCGTCAGCTGCCTACAGGGGGCGGCGCGGGGCGAGCGCTCGGTTGCCCCGGCCTCGAAGCGTCTTCAACTGGTCTCCGAGACCCCGGGGCGAGCGGCCCTCACGGTCCGGGAGTCGGAGGTGTTGAGCATGATCGTTCAGGGCCTCAGCAACGAGGAGATCTGCCGGCGGGACTACGTCACCAACAACACGCTCAAGAGCCACATTCGCAACCTCTACCGGAAGATCGGGGTCACCCGGCGCTCGCAGGCCGTGCTGTGGGGTGCGCAGAACGGCTACCTGCCGCCGCCGAACGCTGCTGTGCGCGACGGGTTGTCACTGGCGCTGTGAACCATCGGGCGCATTGACCCGTTGTGTTTCAGCCACGGGACCTCCACCCTTTGGGGGGTCGCAAAATGAGGCCGACTAGATCAGGCTTGATCCATGAGTGCCCTGAATGATCTAGCCCCCCATAGCACCCACGCGCCGTCTTCGGCCCCCTTCGGCACCCTGGTCATCGACTACGACACCCGGGTGTTGGAGCCGCGACCCTGGACCATCGTCCAGTCTCGATGGGCGGTGCAGTTGTCGGCGGAGAGAGGTCCGGGTCGCTTGCTCGAGTTGTGTACGGGCGCTGGCCACATCGGGTTGCTGGCCGCCAAGGAGTCGGGGCGTGCCCTCGTCGCTGTCGACCTGAACCCAGTTGCCTGCCACTACGCCCGCCACAACGCAGCTGCCGCTGGTCTGGCTGACCGGGTCGAGGTGCGGGAGGGCGACTTCGCCGAGGTTCTTCACGATGACGAGAGATTCATCGGAGTCATCGCCGATCCGCCCTGGGTGACCTCGGGGCAGATCGAGGCGTTCCCGGAGGACCCGACGCTGGCCATCGACGGGGGCGAAGACGGCCTGTCGGTAGCGAGATCCTGCCTGGCCACCGCGGCCCGGCACCTGGTCGCCGACGGGTTCCTACTGCTTCAGTTGGGAGACGACGCCCAGTGCGACCAACTGGTGTCCGAACTGAGTCAAGGTGGGGCCGCTAGTAGGGCGGCCCGCTGGAGGGAACGCGGACGGCGTACCGGCGAGCGGGGCGTGATCCTGTGCCTGGTTCTCGCGGTCGAATGAGGTTGCCCGACCGGTGAATCTGCTCCCCTGGGTCAGGGGCGCTGGTTCGCGGGCAGGAGTTTGTGCGTCCCGTCGCACCACGGGGCGCGGGCGGTCTTGCCGCACCGACAGATGGCCGAGACGGGTCGGGTGGTGGCGTGGTTGACCCCTGCCGCGTCCTGCACGATCTGAGCGCCTCGCACCAGGATGGGCCCACCGGGACACAACACGACGTCGGGGGTCGGCGTGGGAGATTCGAGTGGACCGGGTTCGGAACTCACGTAGCCTCCCAGGTGCTGAGCAGTCGGTTCGCAGTCCGCGACTCCAGATCCAGGCAGGACCAGGCGCCGTACAGGACATCGTCGGCGAGGGTGGGCTCGTCCTCGACCAGTGCCCCGCAGATATCGCGCAGGGCCAGTTGCTCGTGCACCGCGTCCGCCTCGATGTGCTCGTCGTAGTAGTGCACCATCTCCTCGGCGAAGCCCAACCGGCGCAGACCTTGGCCCAACTGCCGCGATGGCAGGGAACTGGTGGATTCGAAGGCCGCGAGGTGACCCAGGGCGGCGCCTCGCAGCCGTCGTTGCAGGCCGAACATGCTCAAGGCGTTGTTCTGCTCCAGGATCTCGAGAACCGCCTCGTCGATGTAGGCGCCGTACCGGTGATCCAGGCCGGACGTCGCCAGGCCCCGGGCGAAGAGATGGTGGTGCACACGAGACGGGTCGCCGTTGCCGTACTCGTCGAACTGCACCTCCATGAGGGCGGCCTTGCTGCGACCCTGGAGTCGGGGGAGGACCCAACTGGTGGGATCCGCCTCCTTGAGGTGGTAGATCGATCGTTGCCGCAGCAGGTGCTCGGCCTGGTCACGCGTCGCGTGGTGTTGCACGTGTCGGGCCAAAGAGGGCCCGGTGTGATCCTCGATCAAGGCGATCAGCTGATCGACGAAGTTCTCCGTGGGCCGACGGTCGACACCGCTCTCGTGCCAGCGCTCGCGCAGCAACGTCTCCAGGCCGCGCTCGAGGGCGTGGCGCAGGCGCAATAGGTCGGGCTGCCACTCCCATCGCTCGTCCACCGAATCGAATCCGCGATAGCTCAACTCGTGGAGGATCCACAGGCTGAGGGCAGCGTCCTCGTGGTCGTGGGGATCGGCCGGGTCGATGGGGGGCAACTCGACCTGATCCTGAATCGGACCGGGTAGCACGGACGCCAGCCACTGGCTGATGGAGCCACGGGGTGGGGGAAGGTTCATCGCTGGCTCGCTTCAGCAGGCATGGGCTGAGTCTGTCGGGTGCGGCACGAGGGGCAGAACCCCCTCAGGGGTGACATCATCGTGTGTCACCCCTGAGTAGAGCCGGTGTGGCGTCGGTGTAGAGCCGGGGCTGCGGTTCAGGCCTTCTTCTGCATGTCTGAGCGGGCCGAGTTTCCCTGCTCGCCGGCCTTCGGGTCCGTCTCATCCTGCTTGTCGCGCACGCCCTGCTCGACGCGCGCGCCGAGGTCGGCGTCCACATTGCGCCAGTACTCGAAGGCCCGCTCAAGGATGGGCTCGGTGACACCGTTGAGCAGGTGGCCCACGATGTTGTCGACCAGGCGGTCGCGAGCGGCATCGTCCATGACCTCGTTGACCAGCG
>JBBQNO010000193.1:0-4134 GCA_038330045.1 Actinomycetales bacterium
CCGGTCTCGAAGGCAGTCCACTTTGTTCGGTCACATTCGGGATCGTAGACCTTGTCCGCACCGATTTGATTGCCTTCGGGCTCGCGGAACGACGAGCCACAACGCAGTCTCGACACCTGTACAAAATACAAAATGTATAAAGGAGCACATCTTGATGGTCGAAGCGGGCCACGAGCCAGCCCGACTAAGAGTCGAGTAACCCCGCGTCGTGCACCAGGATCGCAACTTGGGTCCGGTTGTCGACGTCGAGCTTGGTGAACACCCGCGACGCGTGGGCCTTCACCGTCGGCAACCCCATGTAGAGAGCCTTGGCGATATCGGCGTTGCTCTGCCCGCCCCCGATCGCCACAGCCACCTCACGCTCACGATCGGTCAATGTCTCGAGCCGCCGCAGAGCCTCAATCCGAGAGCTCGAAGCCTCAACCGCATCCACAGCAGTCACCCGCGAAATCAGTTGGCTGATCACGCTCGGCGACAGCATGTGCTCGCCCCCAGCAACCGAATGAATGGCCTCAACCAACCGCTCCGGCCGCGTGCTCTTCAGCAAGAACCCGCTCGCCCCTGAGCGCAGCGCGGCCAGCACCATCTCGTCGGTGTCAAAGGTCGTCAGCACGATCACCCGCGGCGGGTTGGGCAGGGCCAGCACCGCGGCGGTGGCTTTCAGCCCGTCCATCTTCGGCATACGGATGTCCATCAGCACCACATCGGGCCGGGTCCGCTGCACCAAAGACACCGCCTCGCTGCCGTCTTCGCCCTCACCGACGATCAAGATCGACGAATCCCCGCCCAGGATCAGGCTCAGCGCCGTCCGCACCATGGCGTCGTCGTCGACTAGAGCCACGCTGATCGGCATACGAAATCCTCTCTAGGAAGCCCACGGCAAACGGCCATGCACCACAAAGTCGCCGCGCCGGTCGGCCCCGAAGGCCATCGTCCCGTTCACGAGATTGACGCGTTCAGTCAACCCGATCAGCCCCACCCCCGACGACTTCGGCGCGACTTTGGCGGTGCCGTAAACGTTCGGTTGGTTGCGGATCTCAAAATCCAACCCGTGCTGCGGCCACCCGCTCAGGGTGACCGTGACCGGCATACCCGGGGCGTGTTTGCGGGCGTTAGTCAACGCTTCCTGCACCACCCGGTATGCCGTCCGCGACGTCACCATCGGCACCTCGCGCACGTCGTGGTCTGAGGACAGACGCATCCGCAGGTCCACCGAAATGTCCAACGCACTGGCCTCAGCGATCAGCGCCGACAACACCGTCAAGTCGGGTTGTGGAGCCCGCGGCTGCTCGATCTCACCCTGGGCGCGCAGTACCCCCAGCACCTCCCGCAACTCACCCACGGCTCGGTCGGCGTTGTCCCGCAACAACTCTGCCGTGGCCTGCACCTGCTCACGCGGCAGGTCCGGCCGATACGCCAACGCCCCGGCATGCATCGCGATCAGCGAAATCCGGTGGGCCAATACGTCATGCATCTCGCGCGCTATCCGTGCCCGTTCGTCGGCTTGAGCCCGAGCCACGCGGCTCGCTGACTCTTGCTCGGCAAACACCGCCCGGTCGCGCCAGGCGAGGGTGTTGCTGCGCTGCGAACCAATCGCCGCACCAATGCCAATGCACGCCGCGAAGATCAGCGCTTGAGTGACCATCGTGCCGATGAAGTTCTGATCGGGTGCCGGCACCGCGAAGGAGTAGATCGCACCGGCGGCCATCCAGAACGGGAGCACGATGAGCACCTCACGCCACCGGCGGCGGCTGCCCAACGACACCAACGCCAAGAACACGGGGCCGTTGGCCGTCGCCGACACCGCCGCCGCGAAAACCACCAGCAAGGTCACGATCAGCGGGAACTGCCGTCGCCACAGTAAAAGGGCAATGGCGATCAGGCCCAGTAAGAGGTCGACCGGCCAGCCGACGATTGACCGGTCATCCGACGCAATCACCAGCGCGAGCAGGATCCCGCCCAGCAAACTCGCAACCAGCAGGCGCCAGGTTTCGCCCCAGCTCGTGGTCGCGGGGATGGCAGAGAACATTTGCTCAGGGTATGCCGCGCCTCACCCTGAGATCGTCCGCCGAAAGGATCACCTTGGGCCAGCTCAGACGAGCCGAAAGTAGGGGCCTGTTCGGGACCTGCGGCGGATGTGTGGGGAGGCCGCGCCGACCAGAGTTAAGCCTATGATCACCACCACGAACCTCACCCGGCGCTATGGAGACTTCCTCGCCGTTGACGATGTGACCTTCACGGCCCAGCCCGGGCGGGTCACCGGCTTCCTCGGCCCTAACGGCGCCGGCAAGTCGACCACAATGCGTGTGCTCGCCGGGCTCACCAAACCCACGTCTGGCACCGCCATGGTGTTGGGGCAGCCCTTCGCCTCCCTCACCAACCCCGGTCGCCATGTCGGTGTCCTACTCGACGCCTCCGCCCAACACTCCGGGCGCACCGGTCGCGAAATTCTCGGTCTGTCGGCGCTGACGATGGGCCTGGACTCCAGTCGCGTCGACCGCATGCTCGACGTGGTCGGCCTGACCAACAAGGAGTCGTGCCGGCGCGTGAAGAACTACTCCTTGGGTATGCGCCAGCGCCTTGGCGTCGCCGTCGCCCTGATCGGTGACCCCATAGTGCTGATCCTCGACGAGCCCGCCAACGGCCTCGACCCCGCCGGCATCCGCTGGATGCGCGACCTGCTTGGCCAGTTCAGCGACGAGGGTGGCACCGTGTTGTTGTCGTCGCACTTGCTGAACGAGATCGAGCGCATCGCCGACGACATCGTGGTGATCGGCCACGGAAAGATCGTCGCGCAGGGCGCCACCGAAGATCTGCTTCGCCCCTCCGGCACCTACGTCAAGAGCGTTGACGACGAACGGCTGGCCACCGAGCTGCGCGACGCCGACATCGAGTGCGACGTTGCCGAGGGCGGTCTACGGACCACCGCCGAGCCGCACCAGATCGGCGCGATCGCTGCCGCCGGGCAGATCCCCTTGATCGAGCTACGACCGGCCGACAACCGAGGCCTTGAAGAGATGTTCCTGACCCTGACCAGCGACGACGCCCGCGTGGAGGCTGCAGCATGACTATCACCCAGGACCGAACCACCGCTCCATTGCTCACCAGCGACGGCCCCCGCCGCCGCGATCCGATCAAACCCGTGCCGTTCAGCCGGGTCATTCACGTCGAGACCCGCAAGCAGGTCGACACCACCGCCGGCCGCTGGTTCCTGATCGGCATCGCGGCCATCACCGCCCTGGTCTTCGCGATCATGTTGTTCGTTAACGGGGGCCAAGCCTCGTGGATGGAGTATCTCGGGGGCGCGACCACACCGTTGTCGATCTTGCTGCCGATCATCGGCATCATGGCCGCCACCTCCGAATGGTCGCAGCGCACCGCCATGACGACCTTCACGCTCGAGCCCCGCCGCGGCCGCACCATCGCGGCCAAGATCATCAGCTCGCTGCTTATCGGAGTCGTGCTTTTTGCCGTGGCCGTCGTGTTGTCGGCTCTGGTGCACCAGATCGCCATCACCGCCCGCGGCATCGACGGTGACTGGACGATCACCTGGTGGGCCATCGGGGGAGCAGCCATGCTCCTGTTCATCGTGGTGCTGCAGGGCACGGCCTTCGGTTTGGCGCTCCTGAACACGCCGGCCGCGGTGGTGGCCTTCTTCGCTCTCCCGACGGCCTTCAGCGGAGTCGCTTTCTTGCTTCCGTCGTGGGGCACCTTCTTCGCATGGACCGACATCAACCGGACGACGGCGCCCTTCTTCTTCGGTGTCGCGCCGACCCACACCGAGTGGGCACAAATAGGAGTGTCGTTCGCCATCTGGGTCGTTCTCCCCATGGCGGTCGGAGTGTGGCGGGTGCTTCACCGTGAGGTGAAGTAGTTCGTCCAGCAGGGGGGAGCCGTCGGCGGGGCCGCACGAATCAGGGGATTCGCGGCCTCGCCGATGCGTGCGTAAGCCGACTGTCGGCATACCCTTGCTCAGCCGTGCTGATAGCACGGACCGCGCCGGACGTGGCTCCGGGGTCCTAACACCGCATCACACACGGAGGCAACACCGGTATGGCGACAACCAAGCTGAGCGCGCTGGGGTGCGCCATGGCGGGGGCCCTCGTGCTCAGTGGGTGCAGTGCCGGCAGCAGC
>JBBQNO010000194.1:0-4095 GCA_038330045.1 Actinomycetales bacterium
CACCGACTACCTCCGATGGTGGAACAGCACCCGAATTCAGCAGCGGCTCGGCTACCTCAGCCCGGACGAGTACCGCACCCAAACAATCGCCATCGCCTAGGGTTCAATTACAGAGTCCAACTTTCGGGGACCAGTCCAGCAACCCATTCATGTTTTCGTTTGATCCGCGCTGCCATGGCGAGTGAGGGTCAGCGAAATAGATCTTCAAGCCCGTGGCGGCCGCGATGCGCTCGTGCTGAAACATCTTGTTGCCCTGATCCCAGGTCAGCGACCGACGCAGCGATGCGGGCATCCGCATGAAGCGCTCGATCAGGGCATCCCCGACGATCTGGGCCGAGTGGCCACCCCTGATCGCGACCAAAATGGTCAATCGTGTCTTGCGTTCCACTAACGTCGCGATCGCCGAGCGCTGACCCGCACCGATGATCAGATCTCCCTCCAGATGCCCGGCCTGACGGCGCGACTGCACATGCAATGGCCGTTGCGAGATGGGCCTCAGATTCGTGCATTGCTTGAGCGAACCATCCCGGGACCGTCCACGGCCGCGGCGCCGCCGATACCTACGCCCGGTTCGTAAAGACCCTCCAATTGCGGCCATGACCAGCCCCCGATACACCGCCTCATAGATCGTCTCAACACACACGTGCCACGCCTTTCGGCGCGGGTAACGTCGCCGTAACCAGCGGCTGATCTGTGCCGGTGACCACCGCTTCCCGAGCTTGTCCGCGACCACCTCGCGTAACGCGTCATCACCGGCGAATACACGCACTTTTGGGCGTCGCAGGCGCTGGTGGGCCCGGTTATGCGCGAACCACGGCTGGTAGCGGCCATCTGGTTTGCGGTTGCGGGCGATCTCCTTATAAACCGACTGGTAACTCTTACCGATCCGTGCCGCGATGACCTTGACCGGCTCCCTACGGGCCAGCCCGTCGGCGATCTCGATCCGGTCGTCCTGGTCCAAATAACGGGCATTGATCGGCTTCTCGACATACGACACACTGCCAGCGTCGATGAACCACAACGATCCACAGCTCAAGGACACACCCACCCTTGCTGAGGCGGTTGCTCCCGAGTGTCCCTGCCTGATCAGTTCGAAGTAACGCCGCTTGGCCTCCTGCGGAGCCTTGTTCCACGCGTACCTGGGCATGTGAATCCTCTCGAAGAAAGATTCGCCTCGATCACTGGAATCGGCCCCCGCTCCAACGCCTCCCAAAGCACCAGCGAGGGCGTCGCCGTCACTACTGGCCCACTGGTCGGGCGCCCACCAGCGTGATCCTGGCCCAGCGGCAACTCATCCTGACCGGCGTGCATCCGCTCATGCGCGACCTGCAACAGCAACGCCAAGTTGACCTCATCATGCGCCGAGCCGACGTGCTCCATGCTCAACACCCGCCGGCCCCGCTTGTGCACGATTTGCACCGACGTCGCCCCCGACCCGGTCCTCACCCGGCACACGAAGATACCCACCCAGCAAGGCTACCCAGGTTCTTAGTGACCACCCCCGAAGCTAAAACCGCAGATCACAGCCCCAAGCACATCCAAAATCAATGCAACCTAGCCAACTCAGGCCACCCATTACATCGCCAGATCCCTACTCGAAACCGGCGGATTCAGACCTCACCTACACCCTGGATTGTGATGAGCCACTAAAACTGCAGATCACTGCCTTAAGCACCAACAGAATCGAGGCAACATAGCCAACTCAAGTCTGAAGAAGCACAATACCTGGGTTCGTCGGCACGCGATTTAACTGCTCGGTGTGGGTGGTGGTTCGCCCTGAATGTAGGTTGGCGCGAACTTGGTGATGGTCAACGACCCTGCTCCGGTGAGAGGCTCAACGCCGAAAGCGTTACCGTTGTGCCATACGTCGCCTGTGATTTTCCCAGAGGCCTTTAAGAAAGCGAAGTACGTGTGGTACTCCAACTTACCCTGAAAATCTGCGTGACCCGGCCTGTAGGCAATAAAGTAGGGTTCTCCGGTAGCGGATAACGATTCAACGACGAACCATTCAATACTGCTAGTGTCGCTGAACGAGCCAGATCCGACAGACGGTAGGGTTTCCACCCATCGCCGCCCATTCGGTGAAAGTTTCGGAAACCAACCGATTTCGTACTCTCGGGGCACCGTGCCTGATGGCGCCGCAGTCGACGACAACCAACACTCGACCAGAAGTCCAGAAGCTTCGCTGCCTGAAAATACCCACCCGATGTCTATGGTCAACTCTGCGATGCTGTCCACTTGGAGGGGAACAATGCTATTGGGGGAATCGTCGTAATTCCCGTAAGAAGTAAACAAGTATCCGTTAACACCTCCCCAATCGGGGCCGGGCGTGACGTCCCAAGTGAAGACAGTGCTTACGGGAAACTTGGAGGGGAAGACGCGCATCGTTGATTTGGCTTGAAGGTTGTCCGCAACGTAGTGGCCCCACATCCCTGTGTAAGCGTGAAACGGGTCGATGCCGTAACCGAGGAAGTTTCCATCGAACAAGACGCCGATCCGCGAGGGAGAAAAGACGGTGATCGGTGAAAGCACCGCGATTGCCGCAGCTGCCGCGACCGTGCGCATAGTCCGCCGTCGTGTCCACATGTGAAGCCCTCCTGTACCACTGCTAGCATAGACTGCGGACGCCTGCACGAACAGGTGACAGGGTTCAGCCTGGTTGGCTGGTGGTGACGATTGTCTCTCAATCGCTGGGGAGTCGCACCGGCCAAGCGTGCCTTGCGTTGAGGCCACAGGTATGCGCACTTGGTCCAAGTAGGGCTGGCCATGCGGTTGTTCGTCGGCGGGCCAGGCCTCAATCCTGAGTTGAGACCTGTAGGGTGGTCAGCGACCGGAATCCGGTGAGCGTCCCTGTTGGGGTAGGAGCGGCGACCGAGTGACGGCAGTGCCATAGCGCCGAAGCACCACCTCGGCCGGCAGGTGAGAATGACAAGTTCATTTGGCCCCGCTGTGCTGTGGCATGTTCCAGCGGTGGTCGCAACACGACGATTATTTTCAGGAGTCGTGTTGTCACCCCATGTATCTCAGAAGATGGCTGGTCCAATAGGTAAGACTGCGGAGCGAGCCCGGTACGTGGAACTGACTCGGCAAGGTCTGTCGAATGCGGAGATCTGCCGACAGTTGCGCATTCACCGCAAGACGGCAGTCGTTGGCGTAATGGTCGCCGTGATCGCGATCCAGCCGGCGCGGTGCGTTCCTATCCGGCGCTGGCCCAAGTCCGTGCACCCACGTATCGGCCCGGTTCCCGACTGCCCCGTTCGTGCATGATTTAGACCGCTGTCCCACCCGACCCGGTCTTCACTTTCCGCACGAACGAGCCCACCAGCACAGGCTACCCACAAAAACCAGGCCCCTTAGTCACACCCCAACCGCCAAACCCGCAGGTCAACGAGCCGCGAACACGCCAAATCGACCTACCCTCTCCAAGTCAGGTCAAAATTAGACCAAGACCTAGGGTACCGGATGGTTGCGTTGCCTTTGTGTAACCGGGTCCCGGCGATCACCGGTGCCGCCGTTGGGGTGGTCACGGTGGCGATTTGCACGTTCAGGCCTTTGACGCCGGTGTAGCCGTACCCGACGCCTTGCTTGGCATACCCATGGGTTTCCCGGATCGTGTCATCAATATCGACGTAGGCGACCTGACCAGCCCCACCCAACAACGGAGTCGCCTGAGCCAGGTTCACCAACAGCCGAGAGGCGACCGCGTCCAACTGCCGGACGTGACCGAAAGAATACCCGCGCAAGTGAGTGCCCAGCGTGGTCGGAGCCCGACACCCCGCGAACAGCTTGCCCATCCCGCCGTGGCGGGCCAGGTCCATGTCTTCGATGCTGTCCGCACCAGCGACCATCCCCGCCACCAGCGTGGCGACCTTCAACTCGGCGTTGGCACCGGCCGAACCCGGCACGCTCACGTGCTCCGCGACCAGGCCCGGTAACCCCGCCCTTTCGGCTAGAGCCATCACCGGCACCAAACCCGCACAAGCGATCAAATTCGGGTCATCAAAAGCAGCAGAAAGGTTATGGCAGACTCGCACTATCGGGTGCTCCTGTATCTGGTTTGATGTGAACCGTTAGAAGTCCCATCATCCCAGGTCA
>JBBQNO010000195.1:0-4086 GCA_038330045.1 Actinomycetales bacterium
ACCGCTAACGCGAACCCGGTCAGGGTCGCGACCCCCCGCAAGCAGCCCAGGCGGGTCACCACGGCCGTGAACTCACTGTCGGCGGCCATGGCCGTGATCTCTTGGTCCAGGCGGTTGCGGCGGGCCAGGGTGGTCAGCACGGCGTCGTAGTCAGATTCGAACGCCACCCTGGTGCCCGGGCCGGACAGTTGATCCCGACCGACCTGGCGCAGCCACACGTCGTGCGCACCGGTCCACGCGGCACCGCCGGTGTACACCTGCCCGTGGCGCAGCAACAGCTTCGATAGCCGGTGCCGGGCCCGCATCAAATCGCCGCGGCAGTCCTCCCGGGACCGGACCAGGTCCCGCGCGGCCTCCTGACCCTCGCTCGGAACGGCCACGGGGGTGACCTCATCCAGGCGTAGCAGCTTAGCCAGGTGCACCGCATCCTTCGCGTCCGTCTTCACCCGATCACCACTGGGTCGCTGCAACTTGGACGGAGCAGCGACCACACACCGCACACCGGCCTGGTTCAACACCCGACACAACCCGAACCCGGTCGGCCCAGCCTCATAGGCCACCGCGACAGGCCCCGGCAGGTCACTGACCCACGCCCTAATCTGCTCATACGAAGGAGTCAGCTTCGTCTGCTTCAACTCACCCGTGACGCTATCGATCGCCGCTGCCGCGACTGACCGCGCGTGCACATCCAGTCCCACGCTCGTACGCTCTGTAAACACCGGAGCCTCCCACAACTGTCGGATAGGCCAAGCAGGACGCCCCTACTCGGTAACCCACGACCATGTGTGAGTGAGGCTCCGGCCCGCAACCCCCCAGACAACCCGAGCGGTCACTCCATACCGTCTAGATAGTGCGCAGGCAATTAGTCTTCCCGCATGGCGACCGCAAGCGAGTGCACCGACCCCATCCGGGTCTACTTGCTCGATGATCACGAGTTGGTCCGTCGCGGGTTGCGCGACCTACTCTCGGTCGAGCCGGACATGCAGATCGTCGGAGAGTCCGGCAGCGCTCGCCGGGCCCGCGCCCAGATCCCCTCTTTGCGCCCGGACGTAGCGGTGCTCGATGCTCGCCTTCCTGACGGGTCGGGCATTGAGGTATGCCGCGACGTCCGAGCTGTTGACCCCAGCATCCGCGCGTTGATCCTCACCTCCTACGACGATGAGGACGCGCTCTTCGCTTCCATCGTGGCCGGCGCGTCCGGGTTCGTGCTCAAGCAGGTCAGCGGATCGGGCCTCGTCGACGGCATCCGGCTTGTGGCCGCAGGGAAGTCGTTGTTAGACCCGACCTCGACTGCACGGGTGGTGGATCGGATGCGACACGGCGACCCAGAGCGTCGACAGTTCGACGCCCTGACCCCGCAAGAGCGGCGAGTCTTGGCACTCATCGCTGAAGGGTTGACCAACCGTCAGATCGGAGATCGCTTGAGCTTGGCCGAGAAGACGATCAAGAACTACGTCTCGG
This sequence comes from Actinomycetales bacterium, assembly GCA_038330045.1. Lineage (GTDB taxonomy): Bacteria > Actinomycetota > Actinomycetes > Actinomycetales > Dermatophilaceae > Ornithinicoccus. Next base: position 1,462 of record JBBQNO010000195.1, read on the forward strand.
TGATCCTCGCCAAGCTAGGGCTGCAGCGGCGCACGCAGGCGGCGGTGTTGAGCGCCCGGTTCCTCGACCGCTGAGTGTGAGTGCCAGGACTTAAGCCTCTAGTCAGTCGCACAAACTTTCCGCATTCTGGAAGCAGGCCGACCAGCGCTGCAGGACTCGGTCAGCTTCACCCCCCGACCAAGGAGAGGTCATGAACGCATCGTTAAATCAGTCTGAGCATGTCGACCAAGCACCATCGGGTGAGCGTCATGACAATCCACCGGCGCGGCTTCAAATTCAGGACAACCCGCCGGCCAGGCTCCTGCTTGGAGTGCTCCGGATTCTGTTCGGCTTCATCTTCTTGTGGGCCTTCTTCGACAAGCTGCTCGGCTTAGGCAAAGCCACCTCGAGCGAGAACGCCTGGGTCAACGGCGGGGACCCCACCTTCGGCTACCTATCGAACAACGAGGGCACCTTCGCCTCGTTCTTCACTGGCCTCGCTGGGCAAGGGTGGGTGAGCTGGCTCTTCATGCTCGGCCTCCTCGGCATCGGGGTCGCCTTGATCGCCGGAGCCGGAATGCGGATCGCCGCGATCACCGGTGGGTTGCTCTACGCATTCATGTGGTTGGCTTCGTTCCCGTTGGAGAACAATCCGTTCGTCGATGACCATCTGACCGGGGCACTGATCGTGGTCTTCTTCGCGCTCGTCGGCGCTGGCGACACCCTAGGCATCGGGTCGTGGTGGAAGAACACTTCGATCGTACGAAGAATGCCTCTTCTTCGTTGACGCCGAAACGAGCGGGCCGATGGTCCGGGCCCACACCGTGAGCGGCTAGTCGTGTAGTGGCAACTGCCACCGTAAGACTGTGCCACGAGGGGTGTGGGCCAGTAGGTCCATCGACCCCCCGTGCTGCCGCGCCCGCGTTCGCACGTTATCCAGGCCGCTCTCCGCGACCTGATCCGGCAATCCCACTCCGTCGTCGGTCACCGCCACGACCAAATGGTCTGCTTCCACTGTGACCGCCACCTCGGCCGAGGTCGCGTGGGCGTGGCGAGCCACATTGGACAGCGCCTCACGCACCACCAAGAGCAACGCCAACCGGATGCTTTCAGTCAACATTTCAGCAATCGCCTCGTCACACCGCAGGACCGGGGAGAACCCCAGATTCACGGCGTAGCTATCTATGAGTTCACTGACGTGCTCCTGCACCGATGTGCCATTCCTCGCGGGGGTCACGGCGAAGATCGTGGATCGGATGTCCCGGATCGTGGCGTCTAACTCGCCGATCGTTCGCTCGATCCGATCCTGCACGGCGGGTGGTGCGTCCAACCGAGTCGCACCTTGCAACGTGAGGGCTGCAGCGAAGATCCGTTGGATGACTAAATCGTGCAGATCACGCGCGATGCGCTCACGATCGTCCACCTGCATCAGCACGTCGTGGTTATGCCGGGCCGCTACCCGGTCCATCACCAGCCCCACTTGATCACCTAACGCCTCCAGCACGCCCTCGGTATACCGGTGGGTCACTCTCGTCGCCGGTATCCACCCCACGACGAACAACACCGCCCAGGTGCCATCACTCACCCGGACTGGAACGACGCTGTTGTACCGATCCCGGATGCCCTCGGACAGCAGTGAAGGGGACTCAGCATCGGTCCAATGCACGCTTGCCCCAGTGGACACGCTGTGCAACACCTTGGAGCGCGCTGCTTCGAGTAACGCCCCAATTCCGACACCCTCGGCAGCGACAACGTCGAACGAGCTGTGCTCGCCGCCGCTGGTGGTGAAGACCGCGGCCGCCTCCGCCTGTCGGAGCCGCCGCGCTTGCGTCAGGACCAGCGGCATCACATGAGCCGGATCGTCCTCGACCAGCAAGGCGCGATTGATCTGCCGGATGGTCTCGCCGGTTGCTCGATGACTTTGTGCCTCGAGGCGTTGGCGGGTCAGGTCGATCACACCCCCAGCCACCACGGTCAACGCTTCAAGCATCACCTGATCCTCGTCCGTGAACGGCTGTGCCTGTGCCTTTTCCGTGACGTAGAGGTCGCCGAACACGGTGGACCCAATGCGTATCGGCATACCGAGGAGGGTGCGCATCGGCGGGTGACCAGTCGGGAATCCCACCGCATCGGACTCACGAGTCAGGTCAACCAGGCGAACCCCCTCGGGTCCTTCAGCATGCGACCCAAGACTCCCGTGCCGCGTGGCGGATCTCCGATCTCACGCCGCTCTTTGTCGGAGAGACCGTGAGTAACGAAGTGGGCCAACTGCGTGGGGTCGTCCTCATCCAGCACCCCCATCGCTCCGTAACGGGCTCCGGTCATATCAGCGGCCACCTCGACGATGCGTCCCAACAAACCGTCTAGGTCGGTGGGGTCCAGCGCGCTCAGGTCCTGCACCTTGCTCAACAAGGAACGCACCGGGTTGCGGTGCGGGTTAAAACTCGTCGAAGACAACGGATCCATGTTAGCCAACCTAGCGGCAGGACGCGGCCATCCGGCGTCCCCAACGGGTCGAGATGTGGGCAGGTAGGGACCGTTGGCCCGGACCACGATGGCGCACCACACATCTTTCCGGTCAACCGCGTCGTCGATCACGGGAGCATCGTTTGTCGCAGCGGCGTTGACGCCGACCACCACGGGGCG
>JBBQNO010000196.1:0-4086 GCA_038330045.1 Actinomycetales bacterium
ACGTGGAAGACAGTGGGGATGGTGACACTCCCGTTGGCGAGGCGTGCCGCGTCCTTGATGACGCCATAGGCGTTCGCCTCGTTCTTGGAGTAGAGCTCGGGCTCCTTGACCGTGCTCCCGTCCGCGACACGAGCAGCACTCGTCACGCATTCGGCCGCACCGGGCGACGGCGAGGCGGCGACGACGCTCCCTGCGCCTGCCGCCGAGATGAGTCCCGCGACGAGAAGCGTCGAGGACGTCCAACCAAGAAGTGACCGAGCGCGCATGTTTCCCCCCGAGATCGGGCCTGGGTGGTCCGAGTATCGCAACAGATTACGTGACCACCGGCTGTCGGCCGTCACGACTCACCGAGGACTCCGTCCTGTTCCGTCAGGCAGATCCCGGGTTAGCGTGTCGTCATGTCACGCATCGCCATCCTCGTCACCACCGTCGCGGTGGCGGCCCTGTCGACCGCCTGCACCTCCTCGGGCACGGGCGAGAGTGGGGACCAGGCTTCGGACGGGTCGACGCCGTCCGGCGCAGCATCGTCGACAGCGACCGCCGCGCCGCAAGCCGTCGGACCGGACTGCGCCGATGTCTGGCAGGCCGGCCAGTCACTCCCCGCCGACTACACGGAGTGCGCCGCGGGAGCCGAGCAGGGACCGCAGGACGTGACCGACTGCGACGACGACACCCGCCTGGTGGTCTTCGACGACGTGTTGTGGGCTGTCACCGGTGGCAAGGTCGTCGAACCTGATGCCTCACCGGTGCAGGACACCGAGGAGTACGGCGCGGCCTACTCGGCGTGCACGGGCGAGTAGCTGGATCAGTGCGGACCATCGACCTGTCACTTAGTCTTCTCCTAGTTGCACCCGGGTCGTCTCCTCCTTGACGGCATCGCCGAGCAAGGGGATCCCAGTTGAGCACCTCCCGCCGCCACGAGCGAAGAGCCGACCGGCTGTACGACACGTACGCCGGTGGATTGATGGCCATGGCCAACACCCTGACGAGCACTCGCGACCGGGCCGAGCGCCTGGTCGTCGACGCGATCTCAGGGCAGACTCGCCGCGGACCCAGCTGGCGCCGACGCCGCAACGAGCAGCAGGACATGGCGGGCTCCCTGCATGCTCGCTGGGTGGAGACCCACGCTCCCCGGGGATCGCGCAGCGACGCTGACACCTCTGTGCGGGCCCGCCTGCACGACCTGACCGACCAGCAGCTTGGGTTGATGGCTTTGTGCCTGTTCGGCGGCTACACCTACGTGCGCGCCGGCAACACCCTGAGCCTGTCGCCGGCTGAGGCGTCAGTGCAGCTGCGCGACGCCCTGCTGACCTTCGTCGACTGAGAGGACCTGCGCGCCCCAGCGGATCTCATGGGCGGCAGCTGCAGGACGTGCTCGGTCTTCCTTGGAATGCAGAATGCCCCGGCAAGACCGGGGCATTCTGCATCAAGCTCAGGGTGGGCGATACTGGGTTCGAATCTTAATTCAGTGAATGCGGCAATACTGGCCAGTGGACAAAAGCTCCCTGACCTGCAGAAACAGATCCGTCTATCGCTAGGCGCGTGGACAGAAGCACGCATGTTTTGCCAACCTACCCTCGTCGCCAGGCTGGTCATGAGTCAATTCGCGATGGGTGAGGAGCACGGTGATGACGGCGAGTGTGGGGTTCACGGCGGAGAAGATCCGCGAGTTCGTGCACGCGTATCAGGTGCAGCCGTTCGGACAGAAGGCTGCCTAGCTGGCTGAGCAGGGCGTGCCGTATGACCGGTTGCGGAAGTGGCAGATGGTCGTGTTTGAGGGCGATCTCGGCCGGCGGCTGTTCCCGCGAGAAGGTAGTCGCATGACTGTTCCACCGGCCAAGCGGACGGCGTTGGAGAAGCAGCGGGCTGTCGAGCGCGCAGCTCACGCGGCTGAGGTGCCGGCGTTGAAGGAGCGGATCCGATGAACTCGAGGGCACCAACGATGCGTTGGGAAAAGCTATCGGGCTCTTGCATGCGATGAGCGAGCAAGAGCCCGGCGAGACCCTACCGACGAGCGATCCATCCGATTCCTGACCGCCGAGAACCAACTCATCACCGAGCTGACCGCCCGGTTAGTGTCGCAACGCCAGGCGCCGGAGATAGCCGGAGTATCGCGGTCGACGTGGCACTACCGGGCCAACCCTCGGCAGCCGAAGGCCGACCCGGTCCCTCAGAAACAGCGTGCTTACCGGTCCCGGATCTCAGCGGACGACCGTGCTCTGATTCAGCAGCGGATCCTGGCTGCCTGGTCAGCTGGCAACTCCGTTGATCATGCGTTCGCGTCCGCGTGGGACGCCGGGGTGATGCTCGCGTCGCGGCGGTCGTGGTGGCGGATCGCAGCCTCTATGCCTGATCAGACCACCCGCCCGATCGCACCGACTCGCCGTGGGAGCACCACGCCCCGCCAGAAACCGGTGCTCGAGGCCACCGGACCAGGGCAGGTGTGGTCGTGGGATATCACCGACCTGCGGTCATCGTGGCGGGGCAAGACGTTCAAGACCTACTCGATCATCGACATCTACTCCCGCAAGATCGTGGGCTGGCGGTCGAGGACCGCGAGGCCGACCATCTGGCCGTCGATCTGTTCGAACGGACCTTCGGTGAGCACGGGATGCCTCAGGTGGTGCACGCAGATTCAGCGCCGACGATGCGCTCGGCACTGCTGAAGGGCCTCCTCGCCGAATTCGGAATCACCGAGTCACACAACCGGCCCAGAGTCTCCAACGACAACCCGTCCTCAGAGTCAGAATTCCGAACCATGAAGTACCGACCGAACTACCCCGGCACCGTCACCGACCTCGACCTCGCACGAGCCCACATGGCGTCCTACGTGCCTTGGTACAACGCCGAGCACAAGCACTCCGGCATCGCGCTGTTCTCACCTGACGAGGTCCACAATGGGACCTGGCGCGACCGCTGGGAAACAGCGTGACCGCGCCCAGCAGGCCTACTACGCCAAGCATCCCGAACGTTTCCGCCGCCAGCCCCGCACCCCGACCCCGGCCGGGATCGTCGGGATCAACCTCCCTAAGGACGACCCCGACCGACGACCCCGACCGACTCCAAGCAGCTCGACAACGCCCGCACCAGCCAGTCAGGCTGCGTGCGGACCAACCTGTCACCAGTTCGTGCAGCAGGCCCGTTCGAGTCAGCACCCGACTCGTCGTTGCTGGCCGCAGGCGCCGCAAGCACGCAAGGCGTGGGCCAGTTGCGCGGATCGGCTGCTCACCTCTGCGAAGGTACCGCTCCTGACGGTCCCGTCGGGCTGCAGGGTTCGCACACGCGCCGAACCATGGATGGCTGTTCCGTGGCGCACGATCGCACCCGTGGCCAGCGGGGCGTTTATCATCGTGCTCTGCATCTGAGGTCCTTCACCCGTGAGGTGGGGCGAGCGATGTCGGAAGCATGGGTCAGTCAGGGGTGACAGCGCCGCCTCAGCTGAGCAGACGAGATCAGTCCGCTGCGACCTGCAACAGTTCGGCGCGATCGACCTTGAGCCCCTGGGCGATCTTCTGCTTGCTTCGCATGAAGTCGCGCGGCCGGTTGACGCAGTCGGCCGCGATCAGCCTCTGCTCACGCAGGTAGAAACAGGTGAAGTCTCGGTCTTGAGTCGGGTCGCCGCTGAGCAGGATCTCGTCGTACCCGGCGCTCAGGCCGGCGATCTGGAGCTTGAGGTCGTACTGGTCGGACCAGAACCACGGCAGCGCGGCGATGGTCTTCTCCTTGTCGCACATCGTCGCCGCCGCGGCTTTTGCCTGCTCGCCGGCGCTGGGCACCGACTCCAACCGGATCCTGCGCCCGTAGCGCGTCATCCAGTGGCTGGTGCAGTCGCCCGCCGCCACGATGTCGGTGTCGCTGGTGCGGGCGTTGTCGTCGATGACGACGCCGTCGTCAACGAGAAGGCCGGCCGCCGCAGCTAGCTCGGTGTTGGGCTCGATCCCCACGCCGACGACCACGAGGTCGGCGCGAAGTCGCTCCCCGCCGGCGAGCTGGACCTCACGGACGCGATCTTCGCCTGTCATGGCCTCGACCAGGGCGCCGGTGCGGATCGTGACACCCGCCTCGCGGTGGATCCGCTCGTAGAAG
>JBBQNO010000197.1:0-4064 GCA_038330045.1 Actinomycetales bacterium
AGAGGGCGAGAGCTCGGATAGCGACCTTGTCGGCATCGCCACTCGCCTGCGACCCACCGGTCTGCGCACCACGGTGAGCATCGCGCTGGGGCCCGACCCTCGGCATACCGATGGGGGTCCCGTGATTGAGGCCGACCTTGCGCACGGCACCAAGGTTGCCGTGGGTCAACGGGTCGCGGTCACTCTCGCCGAGTCCGGGGTGTGGGCCGTGCCTGCCCCCTCGCCCGCAGCGGATGAGGCCGTGACATATTCGTCTCCATGACTTCGGCGGCGATCAGCACCACCGACCTGACGAAGCACTATGGGGACTTCGTCGCTCTGCGGGACCTGAATCTTGAGGTGCACACCGGTGAAGTCTTCGGGTTCTTGGGGCCTAACGGGGCGGGAAAGTCCACGGCCATCAAGGCCCTGCTAGATCAGCTCCGTCCCACCGCTGGTCGAGCGAAGATCTTGGGGATGGATGCGCACCGCGGCAGCGCCGCAATCCGTGCTCGGGTCGGCTACGTCCCCGGCGACTTGGCGCTCTATCCGCGGCTGACCGGCCGTCAGACTCTGGACTACTTTGCCCGGCTCCGCGGCGGCGTCGATCAGCGTTACGTCACCGAACTGGCAGAGCGCTTCGAGGCTGACCTGTCCAAGAAGGTCGGGGAATACTCCACCGGCAATCGACAGAAGATCGGACTGATCCAGGCCTTCATGCATAAGCCCGAGCTGCTCATCTTGGACGAGCCCAACTCTGGCCTCGACCCGTTGTTGCAGCAGGTTTTTCATACGCTGCTCGACGAAGTGCGCGATGAAGGTCGAACCGTGTTCTTGTCCTCGCACACGCTGTCTGAGGTGGAAAGGGTTGCCGACCGGGTCGGCATCATCCGAGCTGGAACGCTCATTGTGGTGGAGCGTATCGACGCGCTGAAGCGCAAAGCGATTCGCCACGTCGACTTCCAGTTCTCTGCCCCCGTCAGCGCCGGTCTCTTCGAAGGGGTTGACGCCGTCCACGACGTGGCGGTCGAGGGCCACAACGCTCGAGTGTCCTTCGAAGGGGACGTCAACGCGCTGCTCGAAGCGGTAGTCAACGCCGGGGCGCATGTCGTCGCGCTGACCAGCCGCGAGTCCGATCTCGAGGAGATCTTCCTGACCTACTATCGCGACGACGTGGATGCCTGAAGTGCCGTTCGTGCTGTGGCGCAAGGACACCGCCGACCGCGTCGGCCTGGCGATCGCCGTAGGAGCAATTCTGATCGTCTTCTCCGCCGTGGCATTCGCGATCTACTCCCCTGTGGCCTCCTCCTTGGACGCCATCGCGTCGACCTTCCCCGAGGAAATCCTCTCGATCGTCGGTGAGGTCGGCCCTGGCGGGTATGTCGTCAGCGAGCTGTTCAATGTGGTCGGCCCGTTGTTCCTGGTGGCGTTTGCGCTCATCCTCGGGAGCACCCTGATCGCCGGCGAGGAGGAAGACGGCACGATGGGGTTGCTCTTGGCGCAACCGGTGACTCGGCGGCGCTTGGTGGCGGCCAAATGCGCGACGTTGCTGTCGATGGTCTTGGTCGCGACGGCGCTGTTCTGGATCGGAGTCACCCTCAGCGCGGCATACCAAGAAGTCGATCTGGACCAAGGTGGGATCGCCGCGACGTGCCTGCACTTGCTGGCGCTCTGCGCCTGCTTCGGCCTCTTGGCGCTGGCGGCTGGCGCAGCCACCGGACGGCCGGGAACCGCGGGTGCTATCGCCGGCACGATCGCCGCCCTGTCCTATCTGGCGGCCAGCATGTTGCCACTGGCCGGTTTGGAACGCTGGGCTCAGTTCAGCCCCTGGTACTACTACAACGGAAGCGAGCCGTTGACGAACGGCCTCAATCTGGCTCACCTGGGCGTGCTCGTGGGGCTAGCAGGGCTGGCCGCGGTCCTTGCCGTCGTCACCTTCTCCCGCCGCGATCTGCGGGGTTAGGCCATGGCGACCTGGTGGGTGTACCTCAAGGAAGTGCGCGATCGGCTCGTGCTGGTCAGCGTGGCCGGAGGCGTGTTGGTCCTGTTGTGCTTGATTGCGGGGGTGCTTTGGGAGCCTTTGCAGGTGCAGTTTGCTGCCGTGCGCGACCTGATGCCGCCCGGCATTCTCGCGATGATCCCCGGCGGCGACATGTCGAACTCGGCCGGGTGGATCAACGCTCAGGTGCTGTCGCTGAGCGCGCCGGGCGGGCTGACCCTGGTGGCCATCATCTCGGCGCTGCGGGGCAGTGTGCACGAGGAGGACCGCGGGACGCTGGCACTGTTGCTCGGCAGTGGCATCGGGCGCATGTCCTTTGCCACAGCCAAGACGCTGGCGATGATGACACACGTGGCCTTAGCTGCACTGTTGTTGTGGCTCGGGCTGGCCGCTTCCAATGCGATCTGGTCCCTGGGCCTGACCCCGGCCCACCTGATCGCCTCCAGCATCCACGCGATGGTGCTCGCCTGGTTCTTCGGTATGGCGACGCTCACGCTCGGATTGTCGACGGGCAGGTCACGGCTGAGTGCGCTGAGCAGCGTGGCCCTGGCCGCTGCCGCATTCCTGGTGGCCACGTTCTTTCCGCTGTCGAGCACGCTGTCGGGCTGGGAGCGGATCAGCCCGTGGTTCTACTTCAGCGACGCCGATCCACTCAACACCGGGCTGACCTGGAGTTATCTCGGACTACTCGTGCTCGCAGCCCTACCGCTGTATGCCGTGTCGCTGCGCGCGTTCTCTGAGCGGGATCTGCGCACCTGAACGAGGTGTCGAATTACCCGACGAACTCGTAGTGCCAAAACTCCGGCTTTAGACCGTTCCGGTCCGCCCAGGAAGGCCGGTCGAAGCCGTACCGACCAGCGTTGGCTTCGATCCACTTCCCACGTGTCGAGTCGAAGCCGTAGGTAGCTGTGGAGCCGTTAATGTCACACGCTTGCCTGCTAGTCTTGCCGTGGTTGGAGTAGCCGGGCGTTGCTGCGCGGGTGCCGAACCAGCGTTTGTAGGACACCTGCGTGTCGTAGGTCCGGTAGCACTCACCCCACTTCAGGTCATGCCCGAAGCGCGCTCGGAACGCTCTGTTTAACCCAGACATGCCTGATACCGCCGAGCACGACAGCAAGATGTGATAGATGCTGGGTGCCGAGGGCATGTTGCACAGCGACGAAGGATGTGCGCGCCCATTTCCACTTGAATAGTAGGCGTGAAGGGTCGTGAGATTGCTCATCGGAGTGTAGAGGTTTGGGCCCAACGTGAACCACGACCCTTCAATAACCCCCTTGACCATCCCGCCCGACGGCACATAGTGGACGTCGTAGGCGCTCGAGGCGGTCTTGCGGCTATAGACATCAGGGAATCGAGCCTTGTCTGGGCGCACATGCCTGACGACCACCGGGCCGGAGCCGCCACCCACCTTGCGATCGTAGGCTCCGTGGTAGTAGGCGGTTCTACCTCTGTAGGTCGTGCGCATGTAGCCATTCTTCGATGGCGAAGCGGTGACCCGCGTGCCGACCGACAGCGTGCCCACTTTCGTGGACGTTGCTGAGGCGGCCGACCGAACGTTGACCCCGCGCACAATGTCGTAGTGGTCTCCGTTGCTCGAACCGGAGGACGATCCCGACGGTGAGCTCACGACCTTGACGTAGCTACTCGACCCGTAGAGGTAGCGTGTCTTACCGTTGCTCGTGGTGAACGAGATCCAACCGTCCGAGCGCTTTTTCCCGGTGAACTTGGTCCCGCGAACGAAACTAGCGACCTTTGTATTGCTCGCCGAGGGACCGGTTCGGACGTTGACACTGCCGGAGACGACCTCGTAGGTATGTCTGGCTGCCATGGCGACGGCAACCGCGGGAACGCGAGCGTCGACGGCGTTGAAGGGCTCAGCTGAAGCCAGAGCCGGACCCGCTCCCGCAGTAAGCGATAACGCCATTAACGAGGCAATTGCAGCGTGACGAATCATTCAAGAATCTCCTTGTAAGTTGGTAGCCCTTCGGCGCAACATCATCTTTCGCACGCCAGGCGGAACTCAAAGTAACAGGCTTTAAGAAATTTTCCGATGATCGCTTTTTAATCACAACGATGTAATTGGTTT
>JBBQNO010000198.1:0-4048 GCA_038330045.1 Actinomycetales bacterium
GTAGGGGTGTTGCGACGACCGACTGAGCTCGCCGTGTGACTAAGACCACACAACTCAGGTCTGAAGGGCTACCTGACCTTGCCTGACCGTGACCGATGCGTAGGTCGACCAGCGCACCAAGGCCTTGGGACGACCGGATCGAATGAGTCACTGTGGTTCCGCGACGCGTAGCACCCACCACATCCGGGCCATCTAGCCGGACAGATCTGCCACGGCTAGCACCTGTCCGAACGGAATCATCCTGGGCAACCTCCATTCCTCCTCGTGCGAATGTCTTGTACACGTACCTTTTTGGCTAATCAGGAGTCAGGGGACCGCCCCTCACACCCATTTCTTGGCTAAGACCTGATCATTTATCTGCCATTTTGGCGCCATGCGAGGCACTCTGGGTTCAGGCTATTGGGAAGCCAGGAAAGGCATTAATATGACAACACGACTCATCACTACCGGCATGGCCGCGTTGTTCGCGGCGGCCGCGGTGCTTTCCCCCATAGCAGTCTCCGCCGCACCGTCTCCTAATGCGGCCTCGTCGACCAATGCGATTCAGAAGATTGCTGCGAATGCGGCAAAGGCTGAGCTCGTGAGATCGGATAGTCTGTCTTTTGGCGAAGGAGCAGTGCGCCTGTCCGGTACCAACCGGTACGCCACCTCTGCAGCAGTAGGGCGCTCTTGGCCCGCCGGAAAACAAACAGCCTTCATCGCCAGTGGCGAAACATTTCCAGATGCGCTCTCGGCTGCCTCCCGGGCCGGGGCTGAAGGGGCGCCATTGTTGTTGACCCGCTCAGCAAGTTTGCCTAACGAAACGGCTGCGGAACTCACGCGGTTGCGCCCCGAGCGCATAGTGATCGTAGGCGGATCGGACAAAGTATCTGCCGCGGTAGCAGATCAACTCGTGGGCTACGCCACTTCGGGTCAAGTAGTCAGGATCGGGGGCAATGACCACTACGCCACCTCCGTTGCGGTTTCCCGGCTCTACCCCGCAAAGGTCACCACGGCATACCTTGCTAGCGGCGAGGACTTCCCTGACGCGCTGGCCGGCGCTGCGCTCGCCAGCCACCAAGGGGCGCCACTGTTGCTAACGCCAAAGGCAGGGCTAACCCCATCAGCTCGCGCCGAACTATTGCGCCTCGCCCCCCAACAAATCATCGTGCTTGGCGGCCCTGCGGCAGTGTCCGACACGGCCCTGCAGGCCGCGGCGCCGCTGAGTGTCTCACCCATCCGGCGCATCGCCGGGACGAATCGCTATCTCACGGCCGCAGCGGCCGCGGCAGAATTTGAACCTGGGTCGAGCACCACCTACGTCGCCTCCGGTCAGAACTTTCCTGATGCCCTGGTGGGCGCCGCCGCCTCTGCGCGCGATGGAGCGCCCCTGCTGCTGACACGGAAAGACCAAGTGGACCCGGCCTCTGCGCAGGCTCTGGACACCCAGCGGCCTCAGGCCATGTATGCGCTGGGAGGGACCGCCGTGATCTCCTCCTCAACCATGGAGTCACTCGGCAAATACCTCGTCGCACCCGGAACCCCTGATGCAAAAGGGACCGTCATCTGGCAGGACAAGTTCGACACCGCCCCAGACGGCCCGCTCAACACCCAGGCAAAAGGCAATGCGATCTTCGCGCCCACAGCCGCTCAGACCACCAACACAACCTACGCCAACGGCAGCATCGTGAACGATGCGCCCAACGGCAAGGTGCTGCGCCACAACATCCCCGGTGGGGAACTGGGCAAGTTCATCGTTTCCCCAGTGCCGACCGTACTTACCGACCACGCGATCTTGGAATACGAAACGCGGTTCGACGCTAACTTCGACTGGCGTTGGGGTGGGAAAATGGGGCCAGGGCTTGTCGGTTGGAAGCCTGGCTACGGCCCATACGACCCAACCAGCGGCCAAGGCAACCGGGACATAGGCTTCTCTACCCGACTGATGTGGCACGGGCGCGGAGACGACGGATCGCGGCCATTCCAAGGCACGTTAGGAAAGATTCCCTCCGGGAACGTGAACGATATCGTGACCTACATTTATGCCCGCTACCCACAGGACGGATTCAGTGGTTATGGGTGGCATTCAAGCCTCGGGGAGATGCTCCCCGATGCTTGGCACAAGATCAGCATGGAGGTCAAGTTGAACACGGTCGGTTCATCGGATGGAGTGTTCAAAGTCCACGTCGATAATAAATTGGTGTTCTCCGCGTCGAATTGGAATTACCGCAACACGAAAGATATTCGTATTCAGGCAATCCTGTGGGACGTGCACAGGGGCGGCGGGCTTACCAAGAACTGGGTCAGCCCAAAACGGTCCTACATCGACGAAAGAAACGTCACTCTGAGGAACTTGAAGCCATGAATCTCGGGTTGATTTGAAATGGCACACATTCTCACAGGCTGCTCGGCTCTACCGCCAATGGTAGCGACATATGACGAAGACACAATCAACCTTTCAGAAAGACAGCGATACCTATCGGTCATATGGGGTGTTCCATAGTATGTAGTCTCCGATGTCACCGCACCAATTCCTGAAGGAGGAGCCGATCCTGCCAAACGTGCACACCTGACGGTTGGAGGATCCGGCCCACCGCGAAGTGACGGATAGCCTCCACGAAATCGTCGTCAAGCCCATCGATGGCGTCGGCGGCAAGGGCATCTTGATGGGCCCGCCAGCCGCCGCTAAGGAACTGTCGCAACTGTGCCACACGGTCTTGGCGGTCCCGCGTGGACGGATCGCGCAACGCGTCGTTCATTTGTCCACGGTTCCAACCCTGATCCGCACCATTTGCGGCCGCGACACGTCGACCTGCGCCCCCGCGCGTTCACCGACGGCAACAAAGGTGTGGTTGCTCTCCGGCGGCTTGACCAGGGTTGCCAGCGCCTCGGACACGTGGATGTTGGCCGTTACGTCGATAGAGCCCAGCGGCCCACCCCAAGCAGGTCGGGTCCGCCGCCGACCCGCAAGTCCGGCTGCAGGATTTCTGATGACAACTCGCGCGGCTGGTGGACGGGCACATCCAACTGCTCCCCGAAGCCCCACGGGTCCCTGATGTTCTCGACCTGCCACCCAGGTGCCGACTGGCAACCCATCGGTCACCTGCGATGCTCCAACAGGTCGAGCAGGTAGGACCCGTAGCCGGACTTGACCAGCGGCTGGGCCCGGGCGGCCAACTCCTCATCGCTCAGGAAGCCCCTGCGCCAGGCCACTTCCTCCGGGGCTCCGATTTTCAGGCCCTGCCGATCTTCCAGGGTCTGGACGTAGTTCGAAGCGTCATTGAGGGAGTCAAAGGTCCCGGTGTCCAACCATGCCGTGCCCCGCGGCAGCACCTCGACCTGCAGCAGTCCGTCGTCCAGATAGGTCTGGTTGAGGTCGGTGATCTCCAACTCCCCGCGGGCCGAGGGCCGCAGGCCTCGGGTCCGCTCCACCGCCTGGTCGTCGTAGAAATACAGCCCCGGCACGGCATACGAACTGCGTGGATGCGCCGGCTTCTCCTTCAAAGACAAGGCGGTGCCCTCGTCGTCGAACTCAACCACGCCGTATGCCGTGGGGTCACTGACCCGGTAGCCGAAGATGGCCGCACCGTTCAAATCGTCGAAGCGACTGAGCCGATTGCCCAGGCCGGGGCCATAGAAGATGTTGTCGCCGAGCGCCAGGGCGCACCGGTTTCCGTCGACGAAGTCGGCACCGATGACGAAGGCTTGCGCGATGCCGTCCGGATTGGGCTGCTGGGCGTAGCTGATCGAGATCCCGAACTGGGACCCGTCACCGAGCAGCCGCTCGAACTGAGCGGCGTCGTGCGGGGTAGTGATGACCAGGACGTCACGAATCCCAGCCAGAATCAGAGTGGAGAGTGGGTAGTACACCATCGGCTTGTCATAGACCGGGAGCAACTGCTTGCTGACCCCCAGAGTGATCGGGTGGAGTCGGGAGCCGGTACCGCCGGCTAGCAGAATGCCTCGCATAGTCAGCCATCGTATTCACACCGGCGCTCAACAGAGTGATTAGCATGGGCGGCATGCAACAGATCTTGGTTACCGGCGGAGCCGGGTTTATCGGCTCCAA
>JBBQNO010000199.1:0-4041 GCA_038330045.1 Actinomycetales bacterium
ATACCCGCCGCACGGTTGAAGGTGAGACCCACACCCGGCCCAGGTAGGAACCCCGGTGGGCCAGTTTGCGGTGGGACCGGTCGACCTCGCCCCACTCATCGAACAGGGCCAGAATCTCGCGGGCCTCCTGGGCCAGGATGCCGTGCATCGGCGACCCGCCCGGTGCGTGATCGGCGAGCTTGCCGCGGGCCCGGCGCGCCTGCCACCGGTGCGCGCGGACCTCCCCGAGCTCGAGCACACGACAGGCCCTGCGGGTCGTCCAGTCAGCCTCGACGGCTTCATCGATCAACTCCAACAGGCCAGCCTTGGTGGCCGCGTCCACCCGGCGCGGGACTCGACCACTTAGCCCCACCCGTCTTTTCCCTCGACCAGGGTGAGCTTGACCGCGAGCTCCTTGCACGCCTCGGACAGCCGCGCGACCTCGGCCTTGGCAGCCTCCAACTCGTAGTCCCGCTCCCGACCCTTGATCCCGGGCCGGGAGGCCGCCAGCGAGGCCAACGCGCCTTCCTTGGCGACCGCCTTGATCCGCATGATCGTGGACCGGTCGACCTGCTCGGCGGTCGCGACCTCCGCCACCGTCGCCTCGCCACGGACCAGCCGAAGCCAGATCTCGTACTTCTGCGACGGCGACAGAAACCGCTTGGACCGACGCTTCCTCGGCCCCGACTTCGACTCGTTCTCGGACATGAACTGATCCTCCTGTATGGGCTGGAGGACCCGCCAGATGTGGTCTGATCAAAATCCGAATCTCTATCGCGAAGTCAGGCGCAACACAGTGGTGGAGGCGTTGAAGGGTTCTGCCCCGTGAGCACGTCTGCGCGTGAGTTGTTGGCCGAAGCGGAACGTGTGGCGTGGGATGTCGTGGTTGGTGATCGCGACCCGCGCGGGTTGGCGTGCGCGTGGCCGGACTTTCAGAACCGGGTGAGGCACGCGTTTGAGGCGATCCCAGAGACGTCCTATTCCGGGCACGCCGTTCAACGCCAGGCCATGGCCAGGGCGGTGCGTTCGGCCGAGTTCGACTCGGACCTGACGTTGCGTCGTGCCCTGGCCGACCCGAACGTGGTCCGTATCAGTCAGCTCCTGCAATACCAGTCTCTGATGAGAGGTAGAACGATGACGAGCCTGCGATAGGTCGCCCGAGCGATCGCTGCGGCCACGTTGGTCCTCAGGGTCGTGCTGTACTGCACCTCGAAGGTGAGGCCGTCGACTGCCGTGATTTTCTTGAAGGCCTTCGCAAGTCCCCGAATCTGAAAATCGGTCCCGGCGCTGCTGGGCGGGGTTGAAGGGCGGCTCGTAGTCGAAGGTTGATGAGGGTCTGAGACCGCGGCGTATCAGCATGAGGGATGAATTTGCGGATTGACTATGCCCCTTCCGAGGGTGACGACAACTGGGAGAGGCGAGGAAGCTCGGTGTGCATGAGTTCGGCCGCTGAAGGATCGAGATGCCGTTCCAGCTTGCCGAGGATCCCTTGAGCATCCACGGCCAGGGTTCGCCCGCGCACCGTCAGTATGACCAATTTTCCGCGTTGCCGTTGAGGGTCGTTGACGATCTCGACCAAGTGCAACTCCGCCAGGCCAGCTGTGAGTTGGGCCGTGGCCTGTCGACTATGTCCCAGTTCTCGAGCCAGCGTTGCTGGCGCAATCCCCTCGTGCGGTAGATGAGCGAAGACCAGAGATTGGGCAGCGCTCAGCGGCGGCCACCCGCGCCGCACCAACTCCTCGCGCAGATTGGTGTCGAACCAGCGACTGGCCACCAGCAGTACCAGCGCAAGAGGGCGCCGTGTCATAGTTGTCAGGTTACTTGACAATCATGAGCGGCGCGACGATACAAAGGAGACGGATATGAGAGTTGTGGTGTTCGGCGCTGGAGGTGGCGTGGGCCAGTTGGTCGTGAAGGCAGCTGTAGAGCGCGGCGATGAGGTCGTGGCCGCAGCGCGATCGCACGTGGATTACCCTGCGGGAGTGGAGGGGCGCACGGTCGATGTGCGTCAGGCCCAAGCGGTCGATGACGTTCTGGTCGGTGTCGACGCGGTCATTTGGTGTGTGGGTGTGACGAAGCGCTCCGGGGGCGATGTCGGGCGCGTCGGTATGGCTCATGTCATCGAGTCGGCCTCGCGCCATGGGGTGCGGCGTGTGGTGGGCGTCTCGGGTGCCGGGGTGACCTTGCCGGGTGACAGCAAGGGTGCGGGGGCGAAATTTGTCTCCGCTGTGACACGCCGCCTCGCGCGTAGCCTCGTGGAAGACAAAGAGGGGGAGCACCAGGCTCTGAACGGATCCACCCTCGTCTGGACGCAGGTGAGACCACCTCGTCTGAGCAACGCCGAGGCGTCCGGCCGCTGGCGATTAACGAACGATGCGCCCGGCCTGAAGGCTGCGGCGGTGCCGCGCGCAGATCTTGCTGAAGCAATGTTGAATCTCGCGCACGCAGACAAGTGGTTGTCGCAAGCACCCTTCATCGTCACGGGTAAAGATTAAGCATGAAGGCCGTGCGCATTCACGAGTTCGGCGGCCCCGAGGTTCTGGCGCTCGACGAGATCCCCGACGCGGCATCACTCAAGGGTGATCAGGTGCTCGTGACCGTTCACGCCTCGAGCATTAACGGCACAGACCGTGGACTGCGACGTGGTGACCTCAAGATTGCGTATGCCGTTCACGTTGGGCTTCGACATCGCTGGCACGCTGAAGGCGTGTGGGCCCGAGGTGACGGCCTTTGCGGTCGGAGATCGTGTGATGTCGCTTCTCGGGCACGGTGGTGGCGGTCAGGCTGAGGAGGCGCTGATGCCGCAGTCCCGGCTTGCGCTGGCGCCCGCAACGTCGACGTGGGTTCAAACGGCGGCGATCCCGCTCGTAGGGCTCACCGCCCTACAAGCGCTCCACAGCCGAGCTCATCTAGACCACCGTCCGCGTGGCTGCGAAGTGCTGGTGATCGGGGCTACCGGTGGTATCGGATCGTTCGCGGTGCAACTTGCTGCGCCTGGGGCGCGACCGCATACCTCGAGAGCTTTCGAGCTGACGAGCGGACGGAAATGGGACGTGGTCCTGGACGCCCACGCGGCCTGTCTGCGGCCGAAAGCAACCAACTGCTTCGCCCAGGTGGGGTGCTGGTGAGCACTCGTCCGATCATCCGGGACGCGGTGCTCGACTGAGTGGTGCCGCAGGGGTTTGCCCGACGCGAATCCAGGAACACCTCAGTGATGGCGTCCGCGCGGTCTGCAGACCTGACTCGGCTGGCCGCGTTAGTGGACACAGGACAACTGCGTCCGCTGTTGGGCGGCGTTTTTGACCGAGCTCGGGCAACGCAAGCTCATCAGCGCGTCGAAGGTGGATCGAGCGGCAAGGTCGTCATCGACATGACTGGTGAGCATCCCGACGACGAACCACGGGCTAAGGCGACCCCTTAATCACCCGGCCTCGGGAGTGAACGTTGACGTCATCTGTTTGTGAATTCTGACGTCACCTAACGCCCGTAAAAGGATGCAGGTATATGCATGCGCCAATTAAATTATCCATCTCCCCTGGCCCTGGATGCAGTCAAGATGGCGGAGAGGTGACTGCCAAAGTTAGCTGCCTCTTGTCCGCCCGGAGCGGCACTGCCGACAGCGAATCATTTGGACGATTCCATTAATCGACTCAACCAGTAAACTGGCAAGAAGAAACTTTTGACGGCTGCAGAGAGCACCGAAAATATTGCTACTCAACGTGATTGACTATTCCAGCATATCTAAATGCGGGCCTTCCGGATGGTTCTCCCCTGCTCAATAACCATCCCTTTCGGACACCTCTGAGCCCTATGCCCCGCCGTGCTCAGCCTGATTGTCCGAAGGGCTGTTCAGTGAGAGGTGTGTACGAAAACCCTCATGAACTTCTAGTTCTGGGCAGCGGTCCACCCATAGCGATTGCCCAGCGGTTGCTCTCCGGGTCCTGCTGCGGCAGGGGCCGGATCTGTGTACGTACTCCCAGAGACTGCATTGGCCAACGAAGGCGAGGCTGCGCGCTTCGACCTGGTGTCCGACGCAGTCGTCCAAGTCGAGCTTTTGACCAA
>JBBQNO010000200.1:0-4038 GCA_038330045.1 Actinomycetales bacterium
AATTGAGGTCGAGATGCCTGCGCCTTGGTCAAGACCGATAGCGGTAGCGAGCGCCGCCACGACACCAAACCCCAGCGGCAAGATCAACCACATCAGTGAGGTCAGGGCGGCAGGGATGAGCCGCCACGGGGCAGCTAGCAAGGTCATCGGGATGTCGCTGCCGCGCACTCCCGCCTCGTGCCGCCGCATCACCAGGCCGGTCATCGATCGATCGACCCACCGGGTGAGCACCGACCACGTCGCCAGCAAACCCCAAGCGAGAAGCGGCGCGACGGTGCATAGCGCCACAAAGGAAGCCCACAGGGTCACCACGGTCCCGGTCCGCATAGGGCGTCCAATGCGCGGATCGCCCTGAGGTGGTGGGTATGCCGTAGCGCCAGGGGCCCGTCCCTGCGGCGGGCCGTACGGCTGGGGTTGTCCAGCCTGCGGCTGAGGGCCTGCTCCGGTGAAGCGCGCCGACGGGTAGGACTCCGTGTGCGGATAGGGCTGCGGCGACCGGTACGCCGACTGGCCGGATGAAGGCGCGGGACCAGGATGCTGCGGCGCGACCTGCGTGTTCATAGTCGGCTGGGCCCTGGTGGGATTAGCCACCGGCGCCACCTGCGTCGACTGCGGCGCAGCCTTGGTCGCACCTCCCATGGAGCTAGCCGAATCTAATGATTGCGCCGACATCGCCTCGGTCACCGGATGGTGAGCGGCGTAGGCCTTCATCGCTGTCATGACCTCGTCCGCCTGCGGTCGGTTGGTGGGGTTCGGGTCGAGCGCGGCAAGCAGCAAGGGCCGCAGTTGCTCGTCGACGCCATCCAGCGTGGTCCGCCCGCGCACCACGCGGTCGAGCACCACACTCATCGGGCCGGTCCCGAACGGCGGCTTGCCGCTAGCGGCGAACGACAACGTCGCAGCCCATCCCCACCAGTCGGTGGCCCGGGTGACCGAGCCGCCCTCGACCACTTCTGGGGAGAGATAGCCGGGAGTGCCCATTACCATCCCGGTCATCGTCAACCGTGAATCGTCGGCCACCTGGGCGATGCCAAAGTCGATGACGACGGGGTCGTTACCGACCATGAGCACGTTGCCGGGTTTGAGGTCGCGATGCACGATTCCCACTGCGTGGATCGCCGACAAAGCCTCCGATAGCCCCTGGCCTAACCGCACCAGAGCATCAGCGCCAAGCGGGCCCTGCTCGGCCACCACCGCGTCCAGAGGTGCACCCGGCACATACTCGGTGACGATGTAGGGCGCGGGGCCGTCGACGTCGGCGTCCAACACCGAGGCCACCCGTGGGTGATGCACCCGGGCCAACGTGTCGACCTCACGGCGCAGCCTCGCCCGCGCATTTTCGTCGTGGGCAATGTGCGGCCGCAGGACTTTGATGGACACGTCACGACCGTCATGGAATGTAGACCGCCAGACCACACCCATACCGCCCTCGCCAAGGCGCGCGCCTAGGACATATCGACCTACTCGGCGCTCGTCTGTGCCCCCCGGCGAGGGTGAAAAATCTTCGGTCACAAGGTCCACGTTAAGCGCTCCGATGCTTCATCCCGTCGTGATGAGCCCGCCGCCATCACATAGTGTCTAAAGGAGAGACGGCTGAGGAGGCCAAATGGTTTCATCATCCGGCGGTGTAGATCTCGTCATCGCGGCCAACCGCCTTCCCGTCGATCGCGTGGTCCATGAAGACGGAAGCGACGAATGGCGCACCAGCCCAGGCGGACTCGTAAGCGCCATGGAGCCGGTGATGAAGGCCCGGCCCGGGGCATGGGTCGGCTGGGCCGGCGAAACGGGCGTCAGCCCCGAGCCCTTCCACACCGAAGACGGCCTTGAGTTGCACCCCATTCTGCTCGATGCCTCTGACGTGCGCGGCTACTACGAAGGCTTCAGCAACTCCACCTTGTGGCCGATCTATCACGACGCGATCACCGCCCCTGAGTTTCACCGGAGTTGGTGGGCGAGCTATCGCACCGTCAACGAACGATTCGCCCAAAAGATCGCGCGCATTGCGGCGCGTGGGGCGACAGTCTGGGTGCACGACTACCAGTTGCAGTTGCTGCCCGCCCTGCTGCGCGAGATGCGGCCCGACGTCCGCATCGGCTGGTTTAACCACATACCTTTCCCACCCGTGGAGTTATTTGCGCAACTGCCGTGGCGGACGACGCTGCTGCGCGGCTTGCTCGGCGCCGATTTGCTCGGATTCCAAAAAGCGTCGGACGCGAGCAACTTTGTGCGCGCCTGCCGCGCCTTGCTCGGCGCGACCTCCAAGGGTGAGGTCCTCACCTGGCAAGGCTCACCCGACGGGACGCTCGGCGCAGGGGCGCGCACGGTCCGCGCGTGCGCGGCCCCCATATCTATCGATTTCGACGACTTCGAAAAGCTCGCTATGTCGCAGGTTGTGTTGGATCGGGCTGCCGAATTGAGACTCCAGTTGGGCAACCCACGCACGGTGATGTTGGCTGTAGATCGCCTGGATTACACCAAAGGCATCCGACACCGGCTCCGGGCGATCTCGGAGTTGCTCGACGATGGCGCGATCAGTCCGAGTGAGGTCGCTGTAGTGCAGGTTGCGTCGCCGAGCCGCGAGCGCGTGGAGTCGTATCGGCGGCTCCGGGTCGATGTCGAAGGGATGGTCGGTCGGATCAACGGCGAGTATTCGAACATCGGCCAATCGGCGGTCCACTATCTGCATCACAGTTATCCCCGGCAGGAGATGGCAGCGATGTACCAGTTGGCCGACGTCATGCTGGTCACACCCTTGTGCGACGGCATGAACCTGGTCGCTAAGGAGTACGTGACCTCTCGTCATGATCTTGGTGGCGCGTTGGTGCTGAGTGAGTTTGCGGGAGCCGCGCAGGAGCTGAATGCGGCGTACATCTGCAACCCGCACGACATCGTAGGGCTCAAACGCACGATCTTGACTGCGTTGCACGAGGATGCCGGGCCGAAGCGGCGGCGAATGCGAACGATGCGGCGCCGCATACGGTCGAATAACGTGCACCACTGGGCCGCGACCTATCTCGAGGCGTTGGCGTCGGCCCCCGCCAAACCCTCTCGACAGTAAGATTCTCTCCAATTTCACCTCCCTTCCAACCGGAAAGCATGACCATGAACGATGCGTTGCGTGCCGCGCTGACACCCTTGGGCAACGCCGGTCATCTGCTGGTCGCTGTCGACTTCGACGGCACCTTGGCTCCGTTCGCCGACGAGCCGATGGACGCGGCCCCGGTCAGTGGCGCGATGCCGGCGCTGCATGCATTAGCCCAACTCGACAACGTCACCGTGGCTTTGGTCTCTGGCCGTGCCTTGTCTGACCTGCACGTGCTCACCAGGGCGGACCCTTCGATCGTGTTGATCGGTAGCCACGGCGCCGAGTCCACGCAGCTCAGCGACCGCGACCTCAACGTCCGCGAACAGGCATCTCTGGCGCAGTTGGACGAAAGCCTGTCTGTCGTGTTGATCGATCACCCGTCGGCACGGATTGAGCACAAACCCATGGCGCGCGTACTACACACGCGGGGGCTAGCGGCCGATCTGGCACACGCGGCGACCACCGCCGCAGTCCATGCGGCCGAATCGCTCGACGGCGTGAAGATCAAGCACGGCAAGGACGTCGTCGAGCTGGCGGTGACCGACGCTGACAAGGGCACCGCACTGAGAGCGCTCGCGGCGTCGGTGGGCGCCGACGTGATCGTGTATGCCGGCGACGACGTGACGGATGAGCACGCCTTTGAGCAGTTGAACAGCAACGACATCAGCGTCAAAGTGGGCCCCGGGGAGACTGCGGCTCGCTATCGAGTCAGCAACGAACACAGCGTCGTCACCATGATCGAGATCCTGTGGGCCGTGCGTGCGGCTGCGTCTCTGCCCCGCTAGCGAAAACTATGGCGGGATAGATCGCCGAACCCCCTAGCCCAAAGTGCTTCGCTGCAGTAAGTTGGGCCTCAGTCCCTGGCAGCGTCGCCTGGATTCGTCATGACTGAGGTCACTTCGATCCGGCGCACAGTTGGAAGACTGCTGATCGGCACCCGCCGTCAGCGCGCC
>JBBQNO010000201.1:0-4014 GCA_038330045.1 Actinomycetales bacterium
TGCAGACGGACCTGCAGGATGTCCCCTTCGCTGACGATGCCGACGACTCGGAGTTCGTCGTCGATGATCGGGATTCTGGAGACATGTGCTCTGGCCAAAGGCTGGATTGCAGCCTGGAGGTCCCGGCGAGTTCCTCTGGCACCAGCGCGCCGTGCCCACCACAACGAAGGACCACATGAGTGCAAGCCAAGGAACGGCCTCCGGGGGTCAACACCCGGGGGGGCCCTGATCCTGGTTCTTGGACACGCTGAATCCAGCATCTGCTGGGGAAGCGAGATGATCAGATCATGGCCAGGAAGAACTACTCCGATGAGTTCCGTCGGCAGGCCGTTGACTTGTATGAGACCAGCCCGGGTGCGACGGTGCGCAGCATCGCAGAGGACCTCGGGATCGTGCGCGGCACACTGCGGCACTGGCTCGAGGTCCATGGGACCGGCAAGAAGACCGCCGCCGATGGGAGCCCGATCAGGAGCCCCCTCAAGCCCGCGTCCCTGACGTCAGCGTCCTCGCTGGCCCCGCCAGTGGGGGTGGATGAGACGTCGCAGCAACGCATCGCCCGGCTCGAGGGCCGGGTCGTTGAGCTCGAGGCCGCGACCACGAAGCTGACCACGCAGCGGGAGATACTTCGCCAGGCGGCCAAGTATTTCGCCGGGGCGACGAACTGGTGAGCCGCTTGCAGTTCGTCGCTGACTACTCCACCACCTACGCGCACATCGGCGGGGTGAAGCGGCTGTGTGAGCTCGTTGAGATCGAGCGTTCGTCCTACTACGCCTGGAAGGCAGGCACACCAGCACGTGTGGCCCGTGTCTTGGCCGACGCCCAGCTCATCGAGCGGCCACGACGAGGACAACACCGTCGGCGCACCGAGGGTCACCGCCGAGCTCAACGACGGTGTCGGTGCAGGTGCGCGGGTCGACCACAAGCGGGTCGCCCGTGTCATGCGCCTGGCCGGCATCGCGGGCTACCAGCGACGCCGCAAGGTCCGCACGACCATCCCCGAGCCAGTTGATGCCAAGGTGGGCGACCTGCTCAAACGCGACTTCACCGCCGCGGCCCCCAACCGGCGTCACGTCGGCGACATCACCTACCTGCCCATCGCCGGTAAGGACGGACACGGCACCAACTTGTACCTGGCAACCGTGATCGACTGCTACGCCCCCGCAAGCGGGAGGTACCCCCACCGGCGCCTGGTCGGCTGGTTGGTCGCAGACCACATGCTCACCGAGCTCGTCCAAGACGCTCTCAAGGCCGCCGCGGCCACCCGGGGCGCCCTGGCTGGGGCGATCTTCCACAGCGACCACGGGTCGGTCTACACCTCCAAGGACTACGCCCGCCTGTGCCGCCAGCTCGGTGTCACCCAATCGATGGGCGCGGTCGGCACGAGCGCTGACAACGCGATGGCCGAGTCGTTCAACGCCTCCCTGAAACGAGAGGTCCTCCAAGACGCCGCCTGCTGGTCCGACGAGCTCACCTGCCGCCGCCAGGTTTTCCGGTGGCTCACCCGCTACAACACCCGCCGCCGGCACTCCTGGTGCCACTACGAGTCCCCGATCGCCTACGAGACCAGCCAAGTAGCTACGCTCATCACAGCCGCGTAATCACACCCCGTGTCCACGAACCGGGGGCAGGGCCCCAAGGTTCCACGAGCGTCCTCGACACCGTCTTGATCGCTGCCGAACCCGCGACGACCGCCGCGATCACCCAAGCCGGCAGCGCACTGGAGCTGAAAGCCATGGACACCGACACCTACATCACGCAGGCACTGTCTTCAAGCGTCAACGTCCTAGCCTGTCCACGACGCTGTTGCTCGTGCTCCTTCTGTTCATTGGTCTGTCCGCGACTAACAGCCTCGTGATGAGTACCGTCGGGCGCCGCGGCCATTTCGCACTGCTGCAGTTGGTCGGTGCCACCCGTCGCCAGATCGTCACCATGGCCGTTGTGGAGTCACTGATTATCGGTGCGGAAGCCTGGGCAATCGGTACCCTCGCTTCGCTCCCGGCCATGCTCGGTGTCGGCTACGGCCTGCTTGGGGGGGCACTCACCATCTCGATAGACCTTCAAACGTACGGATGGCTGAGTGTGGCTATCCTGACCATCTCGGTGCTGAGTGTCGCGCCCACCGTGAGCCGACTAATGCGAGGCAACAACATCCCAGGATCGCTATACGCCACCTGAGCCCGCGTCTCGCAAAGCGGGAGTTGCTCAGGTCGCCATTCTGCGGCTAGTCGACCATTGCGGTGGCCAGCGTTGGCGGCTGCGCCTGGCTCGCTCAGAGCGGGGAGCCGTCAACCAAGATCTCCGCCCGGTCGGAGAAGAACGCCAGGTGGCCAGCGATGTCCTCGGCACCCGCCTTGGGCTGCTCGTAACTCCAGGCGATGGCATCGTGGGTTCGCCCACGGGCCTCGATGGTCCAGTAGGAAGCGTCGCCCTTGAACGGGCAGTGGGTGCTTAACTCCAAGGGGCGCACGTCAGCCACGAGGGCGGATTTGGGAAGGTAGTAGGCAGTGGGCAGACCCGTCTCCTCCAGCAGTACAGGCCGCTGCGCGTTCGCCACCACCTCACCGTCGAGGCGAACCTCGACGTGGACGTCCTCCGCGTGCGTGCTGATCGTGTGTCCCTGCCTCATAGTCGTTGCAACGGGCGGGGACGCCTCCCCATTCCGAGACGACGCCCGACATGGCGGTCGCACCACCTCGATATGGAATTACAAAACCCACCGACGGTCGTCATGCTCGTGGACGACGCGTCCGTGAAGCAGTGATCGAGGCGGTGTCTTCTCTGGTATGCGGGCGGACTCGGCGTCTACGTGTAGCCCCTTTTCGAACCCGATCGGGATATGACGCGCTTGGTGCGATGGCGCGAGGCGTTCTTTCGTTGGCTATTCGTGGTGGGTCCACATTCGTAGCACGCGGTCGAGGCGAAGATCAAGAAGTCCACCGCCGAACTCAAGGCCTTTGGTCCTGGCCCGGCACCACACCCCTGGACGCTTCCTCCGGGGAGCAGAACCGGCACCGGCTCTCCCGCGCCGGGAACTGGCGGATGAATCACATGATGCACATCGCCGCGATCACCCAACTCCGACTCGACACCGACGGTCGGGTCTACTTCCGGCGTTAGCGGGCCGAGGGCAAGAAACCTCTGGAGGCGGCTGGCGCGAGTCCGGGAGGGCACCGCGGGGCGTCTCAAGAATCCAGCGCGGCCGACTTACACCCGCACATCGACACTTCGGATCAGCCACTTCCCGGACCCGCGAAACCGACATTACGCCCGATGCCGCGACCTAGGAAGAGCAACCACTCCCGGTCCCTCACAAGGGCCGGTTGACACAGAAGGGAGCCGGTATGACGCACGCGCCTGTCGGCATCCAAACGCTTCGTGACGTCGTTCGGCGTGCAATTAGGAAAAGTCCTCGAAGCGTGCCTGCCCCGAAGAAACCGAGCGAACGCGGGAGGTAGTGATCCGCGGATTGACGATTGGCGTCACACCGGAGCCGCACTGGCTGTCGTGGCGGGAGCGACGGTTGCAGAGGTGCAGACACGGCTTGGTCAGTCGACTGTTGGAGCCGGGCCGCCATGCGCTACCAACAGTTTGCCGATGGGCTGGATGCTGAGGGCGCTCAGGTTTTTCGGGTTTCGCTGCCCAGGTTGACAAAGGCGACCCTCTCTAGATGCGTGCGGAGCCTGCTTCTCCGTCCGTGTGGAGCCCAGAGTCAAATCGGGTACCGCTGCATTTGGCGAACTGGCACCAAGAGATTGTCGACGTCCCTAGGGTCCAGTCGAATGATCCTTGGCCCGGACCGATACGCCGCGAGATCACCCGCCGCTATACGCCGACGCAACGTTCGGGTACTTACGCCGGTCCGCTCGGCCGCCCGCGTCAGAGACTCGAACTGCCGCCGAGCAGTGTTGTGTGTTGGCTGGGTTCGCTCCACATCTACTTAAGCCCAGAGCGAGCCACCGGAGGGTCAGAACGGGACCGCGGATTGAGAAACCGAGGTAAACGTCGTTGCATGTC
>JBBQNO010000202.1:0-4004 GCA_038330045.1 Actinomycetales bacterium
GGCCTTGAAGTGGGCCAGGACTCTGGCGCGGGAGAGGGCACCGGGGTAGATGGCTACCTCGTCGATCAGTCCACGGTAGAGCGCGCGCCGAGGCTGGGACGCGTAGCCGGTCAGTCGATCGCCGCCAACGTGCCACACACCCAGATAGTCCCCGGAGCGAGTGACGGAGTTTCTGCCCACGCGTTTGCCGTCGACGTAGAGCCGCATTCCTCGGCGATCTTGGGTGGCAACGGCGTGGTGCCAGCGTCCATCACGGTAGGTGCGACGGCTCTTGACGACCGTCTTCTTACCGCCATCCACTCCGAACTGGACCTTGCCCTTGTTGGTCAGGTAGACGACGCGGTCGTAGCGGCCAGCTTTGCTCGCTAGTCGCGCACCCGAGTCGGTCCTCGGTCGGCCATCGCCGTAACCGACCAGACCGCCACCCTTCCGGCTCCGGGTCTTGAACCACGCCTCGATCGAGTACGCGCGCGGGCCCTGAGAGTAGTCGTTGTTCCACACGAAGTCGTTGTAGCCGTCGAAGAACAATGACCCAGTTGCGTCAACGCCCAGCGGGGAATTCGATGACTGGGTGACACCCCCCGCGACGCGACCCTGGAGGCGACTGGAACTGCTCGTGGCGGCCCCGACGTCCTGGAGCCAGGAAGCGTTGGGATCTGTGCGCTGAGAGTCCCAGTACAAGACAGGACGGTCCATCCGTACGGTGGCGGCATATGTGGTTGCTCGGTTGCGAGCAACGGCGGACGTAGAAGGCGACAGCGCACCTCGCTGTGAACTGTCCGACGCGCGCACCCGGTAGGTGTAGCTCCGTCCTCGCCTGACCTTGCGGTCCACGAACGTCATCTGAGGGTTCTGCCACCACACGGAGGTCGAATAACCTTGCCAGATCGGCCGCGAGGATCCGTTGCGATAGACCTCGTAGGTGAGACGTGCGTCATCGGCGTCAACCACGGTGAGCCAGCGAACCTGGATGCTCCCCTCGTCAGTGGCTTGGGCTACGGGTCGGGGGGTAGGCGGGGCGCCGACATCGTTGGTTCCGAAGCGGGTCAGCCCTTGCTGCGGGCCACCATTGATCGCGGTGAACTCACCGCCGGCCCATAGGTACGGCGACCCGGTCCTGGATCCGAAGGCGATCGTGAGAGCCCTCGGGCCGATCCCCTCGCCGATCCCGTCGTTCGCGCGCGGGTCCCAGCCGAGGAGTGCCGCGGTGGATGCGCTCTGCGCGTTGAAGAAGTTTCGCCTCCCCTGTTGGTAGCCCCCGTTGGCGCTGCAGTCGTGAGAATGGCTGGCGGAGTAGAGGGTTCCGAAGTACTCGATCGTCGCTTGGGTAGCTCCGCGGCAGTTGTCGCGCCAGACCTGAGTCAGGGTGTCCCAGTCGATGGCGATGCGCCCGTCGAACGCCTTCGCGCCTACGCCTTCGGAACTGGTGTAGAAGGTGCTGGGCGAGCTCCAGATGTGGGTCGTGGTCGTGTTCGGCGGCGTGAAGTCATCACCGAACGTGCGTAGGTTGAGACCGGTCGTTCCATCAACGACGGCGAGGGAACGGGAGTGAACCCCGTTGACGACGGTGAAGTTGCCTCCCACAGCCACCTTCCGCCCATCCGGGGACACCGCGATCGCCCGACCAGACTGATCGGCCTCGACCTGCCATGGCAGCAAGTCACCTGACCGCGCATCGACCGCCGCAAATCTGGCGCGCGGCTGCCTGTCGATCGTCGCAAAGTCGCCACCGACGTACAACGTCTGCTCGTGCAGGGCCAAGACGCGCACGATGGAACTCACCGAACCGAAACGGAACGGTTTGACCGTGCACGTCTTGAGGTCGATCGCAGCCAATCGGCTGGCGTATACGCCCGCCACAGCGCTGAAGTCCCCGCCGATGTAGACGGTGCCATCGGGGGCAGCAGCGATGGCGCGCACGGTGGGGGTCAGACCTGGCTCGTTGTAGGTGACGGCAAGCTGACATTCGTCGGGCTCGCCTGTCTCGGCGTCCAAGATCGCCAACGCACTCGTCGCACGTGGTTTTTGAGCCGAGCCGCGCGGGGGTCGGAGCTGACTGAAAGAGCCACCGGCGATCACCTTGCCCTCTACCTGACCGAGGGCCCACACCACGCCGTCGGTCTGCCACGTGGGCAACTCATCAGCGGAGAAGGAGACTCCGGGAGTCAGCGCCGCAGCCTGCGGTCCGGCGACGCCCGCGATCGCGGACCCTAGGAGGACAGCCAAGGCGACAACGGCCACCTGCATGCGAGCGAGCACTGCCCTCATCAATTCTCCTCGGTGATGCGACTCCCTCATCGTAGCCCGACCACCCAACGCCGGGCGCCCACCCGGACCCTCGCTACTATCTCCAGGTGCCCCGCGGGCGGGGTCAGTCTCCGAGGATCGGTGACTGACATCGGTGACTGAGAGAGGCGATCATTCTGTGAGCGAGGTGAGGTCACAGGCGGTCGGTGCAACTCGGCGACTAGTCAGGTTGCTTCTTCATGTACTGCTCGTAATCGTGCCGTCCCGGCGACAGGTGATGGTCACCGCGTATCCGAGGGACGAGGGCAACGCGGTCGAAGTCGTGCGCGCGCTCGTGGCGCGTTATCGCGGCCGCATCGTCTGGGTGGATGCGCCCGACGGTGCACGATTGGCGGCGCTTGGCCTCGACACCGAACGCATCGACCGGGCTCCCAAGAGATCGGCGCGGACATTACTGAGATTTGTGCGGTCCGAGGCGGTCTTTCATACCCACGGCATCTTTGGTTGCCCGCGTCCAGTGCGCGGGAAGGCGCACATCAACTTGTGGCACGGCGACGGGCCCAAGTCGTATGCCGGAGCGCCCGTGCCTTCCAGTTACCTGGTATCAGGCAGTGGGGTCTTCGGGCGTCGACTGGCCGAGGTGTTCGGAGTCGACACCAGCGACTTGCTTCTGACGGGCCTTCCCCGGACGCGTCAACTTCAAGAGCCCTGCGATGCGGCTTGCCTGACAAAACTCGGAATCGACCCGACCCGTCCCTTTGTCGTCTGGATGCCGACGGTGCGGCAATTCGGCGCCGCCGGCCGTAATGCAGCACGTGTCGACACGACCGACCCAGATGGTGACGCGGGCCTGGCCGGGCTCATCCAGCCAGGTACCGCCGTCCTCAGCGCCGCGGGAATACAAGTCGTGGTGAAGCCGCACCCGATCGACTTGGTCTCGCGCACCCTTGCGGGTTTTGCCTCTGTCTCCGACGCCGACCTCATCGCTGCCGAGACCACCGTGTACTCCTTTCTCGGCGCCTCGGCGGGTCTGATCACCGACTACAGTTCGGTGTGGACCGAATACCTTGCCCTTGATCGGGCTATCGGCTTCTTCACCCCAGACCTGGAGGCGTACCTCGGCGGGCGGGGGGTGATGCCAGGCTCAACTCACGAACTGCCGGGTCCTACTCTGAGTTCAAGCGATGACTTCGCTGGTTTCGCTCACGCCGTCCTCGGTGGTGCTGACCCGGACGGTGCAGATGCGCGCCAGCGAGCCCGAGAAACGTTCGAGCTCGTGCACGCCGAGAGTGCCGCCGACAACCTGCTGGACGAGTTGGCGCGCCGCGGAGTCCTCAGGGTGGACTCTCGACCCGGGGCCGAGTCGGGGCCGGTGCTGTGATGTCCTGCGACCAGACCAGGTCCGGGTTCGAGTGAGAGAGCGCCGCGAGCAGGCCCCGCAAACTGGTCTGCGAGCAGTGCTGGCTCGGCAGTTCGTCTGGGTTGCCGCCGGACGGTTGCTTGCTGCCGTGCTGCAGGCATCACTGCTGATCCTCGCTGCCCGCGCACTCGAGGTCGCAGACTTCGGCCATCTGATGGCCTTCGTCGGTGTGGTCACCTTGGCGCAGGTCAGCGTTGACTGCGGGGTGCAGACCTACATCTCCCGCGAGCGCGCCGCCGATCCAACCTCCGGAGGTGTGACGACCGCACTGAAGTTCACGGTGATCTCTTCCGCTGCGCTCGTCGTGATGCTTGCCGTGGGCTTGATCGTCGCTGCG
>JBBQNO010000203.1:0-3967 GCA_038330045.1 Actinomycetales bacterium
GAGCAGCGAACCATGGACAGCCCAGCTAGACGCCACGGACATCAGTGCGGCAACGACGAAGACCGCTATCACCGGCCGGTAAGTCAACGCATCAGGATCGGCGACCGACTTGCCGAAATGGCGCCTCAGATCGTCGTAGCCACCCACTCGCTCTCCGGCGATGAAGGTCTGCGGCGTGGTCTTCACGTTGTGCTCCGCCTTGAAAGAATCGGTTTGCTCGCGCGTGGTCAGCCATTGGTCGTCGACTGCAAAGCCCTTGCGTTTCAGCAGGTCCAGCGCCTTCAAACCGTACGGACACGTGTGCTCCGAAGTGACCATGCGGTAAAGGGTCGCGTGTGTTGGTCCGTTGACAGCGGTCCTATTGGTGTTCATGCAAATTCATTTTCTTTACGGTCGGACCGGGAGGTATCGTTGTGCGTCCGCCGCACCTGGTTTTCACCCTCAAGCACGAAATGGCGCGGAGTCCGCTTCCCTTCGTCTTTCCCTTCATCACCAACGTGCTCGTAATGGCGGAGCAGGATGCGGTAGCGGTTGCCCTCCTCCTCTTGGGCAAGGAGATGTCCTATATTCATGGCATCTGCTGCATCGTTGCTTGCCCGGACCCTACACCTGACCGAGTTAAGCAGGCGCAGAGGCTGGCGGCGCTAGGTCGCTCCCTCGCGTGGAGGCCTATCAGCGCGCAGGCATCGCGCTGCCCACCCACCAAACGGTGTTGCCCACGTCGTCGGCAACCAGCAGTGCACCGTCCCGTCCCACCGCCAGATCGACAGGACGGCCCTGCGCCTGTCCTTGCGTATTGACGAACCTGTCCAACACCGTCTGCATCTGCCCGGAGGGCTTGCCTTGGTCGAAGGGGAGGAACACCACCTTGTAGCCAACCGGTGGACTGCGGTTCCACGATCCGTGCATGCCGATGAAGGCGCCGCCGCGGTATTTCGAGGGCAACGCGTCACCGTCGTAGAAGGCCAGTCCCAGCGGCGCGACGTGCGAACCGAGTGCGTAGTCCGGAACCAGCGCGGTAGCCACCAACGCAGGCGCCCGGGGTTCCACGCGCGTGTCCAGCACTTGGCCGAAGTAACTGTAGGGCCACCCGTAGAAACCGCCTTCCCGCACCGAGACCAGATAGTCGGGCACGAGGTTGTCGCCCAGCTCATCGCGCTCGTTGACCACAGCCCAGAGTTGGCCATCCTGTGGATTCAGATCCAAGCCACTGGGGTTCCGGAGCCCGGATGCATGGACGCGGGTCCCCCTGGTAGCAGTGTCGACCTCAAGAATGACCGCACGGCCGTCTTCATTCTTCATCCCGTTTTCGGCCACGTTGCTGTTGGAGCCGACGCCGACGTAAAGCGTGCTTCCGTCGCGGCTGGCCACCATCGCTTTGGTCCAGTGGTAGTTGATCGGACCGGCGGGCAGGTCGGCCACCTTCACCGGCGCCACTTCTATCTCGGTCTGCCCGGTGCGATAGGGAAAACGAACCACCGCGTCGGTATTGGCGACATAAAGCGTGTCCCCGACCAGAGCCATGCCGAAGGGCGAGTGCAGGCCGGTCAGGAACGCGGTGCTCAATTCCGCCACGCCGTCACCGTCGGCATCGCGCAGCAGCGTGATGCGGTTGGCGCTGGGCACTGCCGCTCCGGCCTTGGTCATCACCGCTTTCATCAGCAGACCCTTGATGCTCGAAGGACCCTCGGGGTTGGCAGGCGCGTTGGTTTCGGCGACCAGCACGTCCCCGTTCGGCAATACGTACAGGGAGCGAGGGTGGTCCAGTCCCGTGGCGAACGCCCGGACCCGGAGATCCGGCGACGGCTGCGGAGCGGCGCCCGCCGGCCATCCCACGGCCGGAGCGATGTCCACGGTGGGGATCAACTTGTCCCGGGGCGGCGGCAGCAACGGGTTCGGGCCGGTGCCCGGGTCGCCACTCATGTCGATCGGCCGCAAACTGCTGCACGACAGCAGCGGCGCGGCGAGGAAGCTAAGCAGCAGGAACTGGTGGCGGTTTCGCATGGTTTCTCTCCGGAGTGACAAAGAGGCAGCGCCCTGCGCGCCGTCCAAGAGAGTGTCCCCGCAGCCGCGGTAAGCACTGGTGAAGGATGGATTAAAGGGTCGGCAGGGATTCTTAAAAAAAACAGCTGGTGATCTACGAGTGCTTCATCCTATTTGCTTTCGGCACTTGCTGAAGGTGATTTGCTGAGGCGGTGGCCTATCAGTCTCAAAAACGTGCCAGGGACGAAGAAATGAGGTTGTCAATTCGTTGGCGCAGGAGGCGCTGCTTCAGGCAGATCCTACGACATGATGGGTCACGGCAACCACGCTCCGGTAAGCGCTGGTAGCTTGAGCGGACGCCGTGTTCGCTGCCCATTTACATAGTGGATTCCATCTTCTTCGGGATTCTTCGGTACCAATGTGAGTACACCTCAGTGAGATCGCTGGTCGCTGGCTTCAGCATCGACTGACGAAGGACGTCATCGCTCAACGCCGGGTTTGGTAACAACTTAAATTCGCCGGCCCGCAGGACCTGTTGTCTCCCGCGGTCCCGAGCGCAGGCTTGCTTACGGGGAAGGCACCAGAACACCGATGAAGCAGAAAACCCCGAACAATTCTTGCCTCATGGTTGTTTCGAG
This sequence comes from Actinomycetales bacterium, assembly GCA_038330045.1. Taxonomy (GTDB): domain Bacteria; phylum Actinomycetota; class Actinomycetes; order Actinomycetales; family Dermatophilaceae; genus Ornithinicoccus. Next base: position 2,622 of record JBBQNO010000203.1, read on the forward strand.
ATCTCCTCGAGGGTGCCGTCCATGCCCGTGCTGGTGAAGTCGAATGCGACCCGGTCGCCTGGTGTCAAGGTCGATATGTCGGCAGCCCCGGCCTTGAAGGACATGGTCATCGCCGGCCATTGCAGCGCAGCCACCGGGCCGTGCTCGATGGTGATCGTGCCGGCTGCCGGGTCGACTGCCGTGATCACGCCGGTGGCGGAAGCCGTCGTTGCAGCGGCAGAAGTGGCGGGAGTTGCCGTGGCCGGCGGCTGGGACGCCGACGTCGCTGCGTCTGGAGTCTGCACCGCATCGGTGTTGTCAGATTCGGGCGAACAACCGGCGAGCCCGATGGCAACGAACGCGGTGGCGATGAGCAGGATGGAACGGTTCATGGTGTGCTCCTGGTTATTGGGTGGAGTTCTGGATGAATCTGTATCGGCGAAGGGTATAGGGCTCTCCGGCATTGACCGGCGTACTTTACGGCAGGTCTGACATCAGACCACGAAGCGATCCCAGTTGCCGTAATGCGCATCGCTCCGCGTCCCGCGCGGCAAGCTGAGCGCAATCACGACCAGTCCGGCCAACACGCCCGCCCACGAGGCCAACGTAGTGGCGCCGTCGAGCATCCACGGCGCTGCGATCAGCCACAGGCCGAAGACGATGTTGAGGAATCGCAGCGGACGGGCGACCTCCGCCATGGCAATCACCGCCACGGTGACGATCATCGCGCCCACCAGATGGTCGCTGTCGGCCATCTGTGCCGCTGTGTCGAAGACAAGGCGGGTGAACATCAATCCGACGCCGACCACGGCGCTGGCGACGAGCGTCCAGGGCATCGTGACTCCGCGGACCGCCCAGCGCGTTGCATCCGCCAGTGGCGCGTCGAATCCCGGCTGGTCGTCGCGGCCACCGTCGGGTTGCGCGCCGCCCTTGAAGAACGTCCGCCAGAACGGCTCGCCGCGACGCCGGCTCTGCACCAGGAACTGCCCCATCGCGACCAGCTCGTCGAGGCTGTAGGGGATCATCACCAGCATCGCGATGCCGGCCAGCAGGCACAGGCTGCACCAGGTGCCGATGACGATCGGCTGGATGATGATGAAGTAGATGCTGATCGCGCCCAGCGGCACCACCAGCACACCGAAGCCGGCCACCATCCATGGCATCGTCCGCCAGCGGCTGCGCCCGCCCATGACGCCCATCAGCACCTCAAACATGTAGACGGTGGCGCCGAGGCCGCCATCGGCGATCGGCCAGGCCTTGGATACGTCCGAGGTGACGATCGCCTCGGTGCCGTTGAGGCCGCCGCCCATGCCGGCGAACAACGGCTCCCAGGCCCCGTCGATATGACCGAGCTGGTAGGCCGCCAG
>JBBQNO010000204.1:0-3905 GCA_038330045.1 Actinomycetales bacterium
TATGAGCCGATGACCACCCAGCCCAAGCAGTGCTCCATTCCTCGCGACGGTCGCGATGCCCGGTGGGAAGAGCACAGGGCCACGCGCCGCCAAGAGTTGGTTGAGCACACCCTGCGCGCCATCCGTGAGCACGGCCCTGGCGTGGGCATGGACGAGATCGCCGCCCAAGCGGGCACCAGCAAGCCCGTGCTGTATCGGCATTTCGGCGATCGCAACGGCGTCTACCTCGGCGTCGTGGAGGCCGTGGACGCTCGCGTTTTGACCGATCTCGGGGCAGTGGCAGATAAATCCGGCTGCGGTCCTGACGGTACCCCCGCCGACGTGACTGGCCTGATCACCGCCATGGTGACCGCATACCTCGAATTGGTGCAACGCGACCCCTCCATCTATCGCTTTGTGATGTCCCGGCCCCTGCTGGAACTGCCCGCAAGTCATGGGGCCGATCCGCGCGACCCCGTGCTGACCCTGACCGGGCGGATCGGTGATCGCCTCGCCCAGATCCTGAGTGCCCACCTGCGCCGCCTCGGTCGAGACCCCGCCCCTGCCATCACCTGGGGCCACGGCATCGTCGGATTTGTCCGCGCTGCCGCCGATCAGTGGGTCACCCACCGCCCACCCGGAAGCACAGCCGAGACCGTGACCGCCGATGTCATAGAGATGCTGCGCCCTGCCCTTGATTCACCCTCGAAGCCCTCGCTCAAGGAGACACCATGACCACAACTGACGAGACCACCACCGACGAGACAACCACCGACGAGACGACCACTGCCGCTTCTCCCGAAGCCGCATCGAAGCCAGGAACCGCGTCGGCACCTCGAGCCGTCAGCGACCAGATCCTTGCTGGCCCGGCGGACCGGATCAGTCCGCTGGGGCAGGCGCTTCGGGATGCGACCGCCGGACGGTGGGCCCACGTGCGTGAGCTGGCCCGGCACACGCTGCCGGCAGAGTTGATGCAACGCGATGCGGACTTGACCATGCCGGAGGCGCGCGAGTGGACCAGAGCAACGTTGGCAACTCTGACGGCGAGGGGGTTCACCACGAGCGGCTACCCCGTTGAGTATGGCGGTCACGACAGCCTCGGTCGCTCGGCCATCGACTTCGATATGTGCGCTCACGGCGACCTGTCGGTGACCATCAAATCGGGCGTGCAGTTCGGCCTATTTGGTGGGGCCGTGCTGAGCCTGGGCACCCAGTGGCATCATGAGACGTATTTGCCCGACATCGTCTCGCTGACATTGCCGGGTTGCTACGCAATGACCGAGATCGGCCACGGCAGCGACGTGTCGTCACTGGAAACCACGTTGACCTACGACCGGGACAGCGACGAGATCGTGGTGCATTCCCCGACCGCCTCATCCATGAAGGCTTACATCGGGGGCGCGGCAGTCGATGGTCAGATGGCCGTGGTCTACGGGCAACTCATCGTGGCCGGCGAGAACCACGGGGTGCACGCGGCAATGGTGCCCATCAGAGATACGTCCGGCACGCCGCTACCTGGGGTCAAGCCCGGAGATCACGGGGCCAAAGGCGGCCTCGCCGGGGTCGACAACGGCACGCTGCTTTTCGACACCGTGCGGGTGCCGCGGCGAATGTTGCTGGATCGCTACGGCGGAATCAATGCCGACGGCGACTACGTCAGCGACATCGAGAACCCCAACCGCCGCTTCTTCACCATGCTCGGCACGCTGGTGCGCGGTCGCATCTGCATCGCGGGTGCGGGCGCGGTAGCCGGACGTCGAGGGCTGTCAATCGCCACCCGGTATGCGTTGAAGCGGCGACAATTCAGCGCGGCAGGACACGAGGGCGATGTCCTGCTGATCGACTACCTCGCGCACCAGCGCAAGATCCTGCCCGCGATCGCTACGGCATACGCGCTGATGTTTGCTCAGAACGAACTCACCGAGCGGATGGAGGACCTGCATAAGGCCCCCAAGAAGGATCTCGAGGCCCAGCGCGAGCTCGAAACTCACGCCGCCGGACTGAAGGCGATCAGCACCCGCTGGGGCAACGACACCATCCAGATGAGCCGCGAAGCCTGTGGCGGCGCAGGGTACATGTCCGAGAACGGGCTGACCCTGATCCGCCGCGACGCCGACGTATTTGCCACGTTCGAGGGCGACAACACCGTGCTGCTGCAGTTGGTGGCCAAGGGGTTGCTATCGAACTACAAAGAGATGTTCGGCGACCTTGACATGCGTGGCATGTTGCAGTTCGCGGCGCGGTCCATCAGTGGTGCCGTCTTGGAGCGTACCGCCGCTCGTCCGGTCATCGACAGATTGCTCGAAGCCGCGCATCGTCGCTCCGAGGATGACCCGCTGCAGGACCGGGCGTGGCACCTCAACATGTTCAAGGACCGCGAGAAGCACGTCCTGGAGACGCTGGCGTCGCGGCTGCGCAAGGCCGCGAAGGAGAATCCCGACTCGTTTGAGGCCTTCAACTCATCCCAAGACCACGTGCTGCTGGCCGCTCGCACCCACATGGACCGGGTGATTCTCGAGGCGTTCATCGAGGGCATCGAAGCGTGCACCGACCCCGTCGCCACGGATCGCCTCGAGAAATTGTGCGACCTGTATTGCTTGTCCAGCATCGAGTCCAACTCGGGATGGTTCCAGCAACACAACCGACTCTCGGCTGGGCGAGCCAAGGCCGTGACCGCCGCGGTCAACGAGGCGTGTCGCACCCTTCGCCCGGACACGTTGCCGCTGGTCGAGGGCATGGGTGTGCCCGAAGAATGGCTCAACTCCTCGATGCTGGTGGAGCCGCACTGGACCCCGTGATGGTGCGCCCAGCCTGCGATGCGGTTGTCTCGGTGCACCGTCGCCTGCACGGCCGTCAGCACCGTCCGGGTAAGCAGGGCCGCGAAGGATGAGGTTGCACCTAGAGTTCGTGCGGTGACGACCCATCCCCGCTCTGCCGCACCCCCTTCGCCTTCGCGTTGGTTGGTGCGGGCCGTCATCGCTGGGCCGATCATCGGAGTGCTCGCGGCCCTGATCACGGGCTATGTATTCGCCGACACCGTCTCTGCTGCCGACGCGAGTCTGGACGGACCTGGTGCCTTCTATGTCGCGTTTGTGCGCTTCGGGATCCTGGCAGGCTTGGCCGAGGGTTTGATCGTGGGGCTGATCATGCGCCGCGTCGTGGGGTCTGAGTCCCGGCCCAACAAAACGCTCATGGTTGCGCTGGGTGTGCCGGCCCTGATCAACGTGCTGATGTTCTTCACGGGCCCAAACCTGTGGACCTTCTTGGCCTTGGTGCTCCTCCCCCCGGTCCTCACGATGGTCTGTTTGCGCATCCTCTTCTCCATCGACCGACGCACGGGACGCTCCGGGATCTAAACCCCTCGAACCCTCGTACCTTCTCGCTTCACCCCTTCTTCGCACCAATCGCGAGCACCCAAACATGCAAAGGTGCCTTTTCCGCGGCATACCCGCAGGTTTCGGCGCTGTTCGCATGTTTGGGCGCCCTGTGGATAACCGGCCCACCTCGCCGCTGCTCTGTCCCACACTCTGGGTATGCCCTCGCCCACCGACGCCCTCGGAGTCCTGGCCGGCATCGCGACGTACGCGGAACTCCGCCGCGCGGCACCTAGAAAAGCCATCGAGACGGCGGTACGTCGCGGGGAGATCGCCAAGGACCGGCGTGGAAGATACGTGCTCTTCAGCACCTCCGGCCACCTACGGCTCTCACACGAGATGAGCGCTGTGCTGTCCCACGAAAGCGCGGCCCTACAGCACGGATGGAAAGTGAAGCACCCTCCTGAGATGCCGACAATAACGGTGCGTCGCAATCGACACCTCAGCCTGAATGATCGAGCCCGAAGCACGCCCTGCTACAGCGATCTGCCAGCCGACTGCATACGTGATGGGGTCACTACCCCCATCCGAACTGTTCTCGATTGCGCGCGC
>JBBQNO010000205.1:0-3904 GCA_038330045.1 Actinomycetales bacterium
TAAATATCCCGCTGACAACCCATACCAAGTTGAAGCAATGAGGACCAACTCACACACAAACTATGATCTGATTGTGGCAACGCTGTTGCGCGACAATTCGATCCGCCGCTGCGTCGTTATAAGGCGGAATCAGACCTGACTCGTAGGGGCCGGCGTCATTTGTGGCTCTTCGCGATCGAGGCTCCAACCGGGACAAGGGCTCTGCGCCTGTCGAGGGGTGAGTAGAGACCCAGTCTTTCCTTAGGCGGGGTTCTCACACGGTTGATCGGGAAGGCCTCGACGTGACGCAGCACGGTCCAGACACAATGATCGTCAGCAGGCTCGGCTGGGTGGACGCTGGCCAACTTCCCGCTGTCAGCAGGCTACCCACGAGCCGAACTGGGTCTCAGAGGGGCGCCCACCCCGAGCGCGGTGGTGGTCGCTGAGCAGGGGGCAACCACTTCACCGGCGGGCACACCAGTGAGGTCACCCGCGTTCGTGGGGGTCAGGATCGCCGACGCCGGGGACGGCGAGCCTTAATCACCTGACGCCAGGGGTGCAAACTAAGCCCCGACGAGTTGAGTTAGACCGTAACCTCGTCCCGGATGAAGGCCTCGACCTGCTCGCGGCCAAGGTTGTCGGGCATCTGCTGAGGCGGGGACTTCATCAGGTATGCCGATGCGGACAGGATCGGGCCGCCCAAGCCACGGTCGAGGGCAATCTTGGCCGCACGAATGGCATCGATGATGATGCCTGCGGAGTTCGGTGAGTCCCAGACCTCAAGTTTGTATTCCAAGTTCAACGGGACATCGCCAAACGCGCGACCCTCGAGGCGGACGTAGGCCCACTTGCGGTCGTCCAGCCACTGCACGTAGTCGCTCGGGCCGATGTGCACGTTGCGTGCGCCCAGGTCGTGCTTGATGTTGGAGGTCACAGCCTGCGTCTTGGAGACCTTCTTGGACTCCAAGCGGTCGCGCTCCAACATGTTCTTGAAGTCCATGTTGCCGCCCACGTTGAGCTGGTAGGTGCGGTCGAGCACGACCCCACGCTCTTCGAACAGGTGCGCCATGACCCGGTGCGTGATGGTGGCACCCACCTGCGACTTGATGTCGTCACCGATGATCGGCACTCCGGCGTCTTCGAACTTCTTGGCCCAGGCCGGGTCGGAGGCGATGAAGACGGGCAGCGCGTTGACAAAGGCCACGCCGGCGTCGATCGCGCACTGGGCGTAGTGCTTGTCGGCGTCTTCGGACCCGACGGGCAGGTAGGACACGAGCACGTCCACCTTCGCCTCGCGCAGCGCGGCGACCACGTCGACCGGCTCGGCGTCGGACTGCTCGATGGTCTCGGAGTAATACTTTCCGATGCCATCCAGGGTCGGACCGCGCTGCACCGTGACACCGGTGGGCGGCACGTCGGCGATCTTGATGGTGTTGTTTTCGCTCGCACCGATGGCCTCAGAGAGGTCGAAGCCGACCTTCTTGGCGTCGACGTCGAACGCCGCGACGAACTGCACGTCGCGCACGTGATACGCACCGAACATCACGTGCATCAGGCCGGGTACTGAGGCAGCCGGGTCGGCCTCCTTGTAGTACTCCACTCCTTGCACTAGCGAACTTGCACAGTTACCAACGCCCACGACTGCAACGCGTACGGAACCCATGTCTACTCCTTGTCCAGTGCGTTGCCGTATTGGCTGAGCGCACGATCGTGTTGTTGCCGTTCTATGTCGATCATTCGGGCGATCCAGCGAAGGTCGGCTTCAGTGGATTCGACCCCGTGACGATGTAACTCGTCGAGGTAGGTGTCGTTGACACGCGCGGAGGTGCTGTGCGCGGGGCCATTGGCGCGGATCACCGCGAGGCGCTCTTCGAGGCGCGAACGGCGACCTTCCAAGATGCGCAGCCGCACGCTAGCGTCGGTGCGGCCAAAAAATGCGAAGTGAACCGCGAAAGCCTCGTCTTCCCAGGCGCTCGGCCCGGCCACCGCAAGGAGGTGCGAGAGCCGCTCGCGCCCGGCGGGCGTCACGGCATACGTAATTTTGGCGCGGCGCCCGGCGATCGGCCGGTCAACCTCGCGCAGGTAGCCCCAAATCACCAAGTCGCGCAGGCGCGGGTAGAGCGTGCCGTAGGACAGCGCTCGCACCGTGCCGAGAACCCGGTGCACCTGCTTGCGGAGCTCGTATCCGTGCATGGGCGCGTCCTGCAAAAGCCCGAGGATCGCAAGCTCGAGCATGTCGGAACGACGACTCACTCATACCTCCTGGACTTGATCGGGAACACCACACGTTACAACGGTTCAATATATCGTTCCGATACATCGATCACGTCATTTCCGGGGTATACAGGCAAACGCGTCACAATGGCGCGTTACATCCGTGCACCTTCAGGAGGACCCGTGGCTCGTCGCTCGTCGGACGCAGAACAGCGCAACAACGCTGAGTCCGCATCCCCAGGTCGACCCCCAGCGACCCGTCGACGCGCGGCCGCTACGAAGAAGCGACCCATGTGGAAGCGGGTGCTGCTGTGGTTCATCGGGCTCGGGCTTGCCGCGGTCATCGCGGGATGTGCGGTCTTCGCCATCGCATACGCCCAGACCGACATCCCCAATCCCAATGAATTCGCGGAGTCGCAGAGCTCGATCGTCTACTACGCGGACGGCGAAACTGAGATGGCCCGATTCACCGGCGGCACCAACCGCGAGTCGGTGCCCCTGAGTGAGGTTCCAGAGCACGTGCAGAAGGCCATGTTGTCGGCCGAGGACCGCAGCTTCTACGACAACGACGGCATCTCGATCACCGGCACCGCACGGGCCGCCTTGTCCAACCTGACGTCCGGCTCGACTCAGGGTGGCTCGACGATCACCCAGCAGTACGTGAAGAACTACTACCTCACCAGCGACCAGTCGTACAAGCGCAAGTTCAAAGAGCTCATGATTTCAATCAAGATCGACCGCGAGTTGTCCAAAGATCAGATTCTGGAGAACTACCTCAACACCATCTACTACGGGCGTGGTGCCTACGGCACTCAGACCGCGTCTCAGGCGTACTTTGGCAAGGACACCTCCGAGCTCGACGTCTCTGAGGGGGTCTTCTTGGCCGCGGTCACCAACGCGCCGTCGCGCCTTGACCCCAACTCCGCCGACGGCAACCGGGAACGCGCCGAGCAACGTTTCGACTACATCCTCGACGGAATGGTCACGCAGGGGTGGATCTCCGAAGCAGATGCTAATACTGCCGAGTTCCCCGAAATTCTTGAGCCAACAACCTCGGATGACCTCGCCGGGCCCACGGGCTATCTTTTGGACACCGTTCGCAAAGAACTTGTCAACGAACTCGACGTCACTAATGACGACATCGATCAAGGTGGTTTGCGGATCACCAGCACGATTGTGCTCAAGCATCAAGATGCTGCCGAAGCAGCAATCTCGCAGGAGATGCCCGACACGGCAGACGCCGATGAACTCCGCGCAGGTCTCATCGCCGTCACCCCCGGCACTGGCGCGATCACGGCGATGTATGGCGGTGCTGACTATCAGGAAGAACAGTTCAATGTGGCCACTCAGGCAACGCAACAGGCCGGGTCCCTGTTCAAGGTCTTCACGCTCATCGCGGCCCTTGAAGGAGACGTCAGCACATTGCGGACCTATCCCGGCTATAGTCCGAGACTCTTCGACGACCCGGGCTCCGGCGAACAGGTGGAGATCAAGAACTTCGAAGATAGGCAGTTTGGACAGATCGACTTGCGCACCGCGACCGCCAACTCCGTCAACACCGTCTTCGTCCAACTCAACGAAGACATCGGCCCGGAAAACACCAGCCGTGTTGCCCGCGAGCTCGGTCTTCCTGAAGACACCAAAGGACTCGAAGACAACCCGACCAACGTCTTGGGCACCGCCTCACCCACGATGGTGGCGATGACCAACG
>JBBQNO010000206.1:0-3854 GCA_038330045.1 Actinomycetales bacterium
TCCGATGAGCCGCTGACCTTTCGCATCACCGTCAAGGCGTAGACGAAAGTGGCGTTGAACACGCCCAACGTCACCTGCGGCGTACGGTCGTCGAGGAACGTGCGCAAAACCCGCGGAGAGAACTGCGAGCTGGCCAGTTGCAAAACGACAATGGTGATAGAGAACACGAGCCCCGTCACCGAAATCATCGCTCCGGCAATGGTGGAGAGCATCGCACGGGCCCCGTCCGGACCTGCTTGAAACAGGAACGGGACGTAGAGCGACAACTCCTCGTCGACGACCGGGAGCAACAGTCCTAAACCGAACGCGGCCACGCAACACAAGGCCGGGACCATCCAGAACGGAGAGAAGGCACGATGCCACAACCTGCCTATCCGGCCACTGCGGCGCGGCTCGGGCAAGGGGGCGGGGCTCATGGGGTGTGGGTCAACAGGCACAGGCTATTTGTACCCGATCAACCGGGTCGGCGTGTCGGCGGCGACACGCCGACCGTTGTGAATCGGATAATCTTTCCTTCGTTTCGCCACGCCGTCCTGACCTGCGCATTCACGCGTTTGTGCAGGTCAGAGCGAGTTGACATGCGCAGCAGTGACAGTAGATTTAGGTCGCGTCCGGTGCTCGCACCGTCGAGAGACGGAGGCACGGTCGCAGCACATTCACCATGCTGAGATGCGGGTGAGCCAGGGCCCTACCCAGCCCAGTAGACAACAAGGGACGCTCCGAGCCGCGCACGTGGGCCTGGTTCCTTGGCCCCACCGGCTGGGTGGGCCCTGGCAACATGCGCTCTGATGCGTTCCGGCCAATGCATGGTGTGCCCGGGGCTGTCGCCTATGGTGTGTGCGTGCTGCTTCGACTCCTTCTCGCAGCCCTCGGGGGCCTCGGCACGTGGCTTGCGTTCCCCAGTTACAACTTATGGTTTCTCGCCCCCGTCGGATTCGCACTCATCGTGGTGTCTCTCACCGGCGTTGGCCTATGGCGCGGTGCCTTCTTGGGCCTCGTCGCGGGGTGGGCCTGCTTTGTTCCGCTGGTGTCCTGGTCGGGCATTTTCGTTGGCACCCTTCCCTGGATGGCCCTAGCCACGCTGTGCGCCCTGTACGTGGCTGCCTTTGGCGCGGTAGCGGCTTACCTCCAGGGTCGGCGTCAACACACCAGGGTGCGACCCTTCGCCGTTGCCCTCGCATGGATGGTCGCCGAGTTCGCGCGGGCCACCACCCCGTTCGGGGGATTCCCGTGGGGCCGGCTCGGGTTTTCACAAGCCGATTCGCCCGCTTTGGCGGTGGTGGCGTGGGTGGGCGTGCCCGGCCTGGGCTTCCTGGTCGCCTTCTGCGGGGCGCTGCTCGCGTTGGCCCTACACACGATTTCCGTGGGCTCGGTCACCGATCAATTCGGCGTCACCCGGGAACGGCATGGATTCGGACGCCGCCTGGGCACGGCGGTGCTGGCCACCGCCGTCGCTGCTGGTGTTTTCATCGCTCCCGCGGCGATTCCTCGCCCTACCGATGGCGACCCCGTGCAGGTGGTGGCGATTCAAGGCAACGTGCCCGAAATGTCGTTGGAGTTCAACGCTCAGCGCCGCGCCGTGTTGGACAACCACGTCAACACCACGCTCGAGGCCGCGCGGCGTGTCGAGGACGGCGACATCCCCGCGCCCGACCTCGTCCTGTGGCCCGAGAACTCCTCCGATATCGACCCGTTGCGCAATGGTGACGCTGCCAGGATCATCAATGAGTCCGTCGACACCATCGATGCACCACTTGTCGTGGGGGCGGTTTTGGCGCCGCCGAATGAGCCGCTCGCCAATGCCAGCCTCTTGTACCTCCCGGGCCAGGGGCCGGTGCAGTCTTACGTCAAGCGCTCGCCCGTCCCCTTCGCCGAATACATGCCCTACCGCGACTTCTTCCGCCGCTTCTCCGACAAAGTGGATCTGCTGACCAGGGACTTCGGTGCGGGCGAGGCTATCGGCGTGCTGGATGTCCCACTTGAAGGGGCCGCGGCTCAGCAACCTGCCGGGCCCACGCTGAAGTTGGGCGTGGCCATCTGCTTCGAGGTCGTGATCGACGACGTCATGGCCGACACGGTCAGAAAAGGTGCCGACCTCATCGCGGTCCCCACGAACAACGCGACCTTCGGCTTTACCAACGAATCCGTGCAACAGCTCGCCGCGTCGCGAGTCAAGGCGGTGGAGTTAGGCCGCTCCATCGTTCATATCAGCACCGTCGGGGTCAGCAGCTTCGTCGCCCCGGACGGATCGGTCAGCGAAGGCACAGACCTCTTCACCCAAGACATCCTGAGCGGGTCGATGACCCGGCGCACGCAGATCAGTCCTGCGGTCGTCGTGGGGCCGTGGCTCGAACCGGCCGCCTCGGTGCTGCTCGCGCTGTTGGTGTTGGGCACTGCCATCGGCAGGCGACGCAGACCCGTAACTGAGCAGGCATGAGCGCTCAGCCATCGGCCACCGAGTTCACGGCGCTAGAGGCGCACTCCGTGTGCATCATGCTCCCGACCTACAACGAGATCGAGAACCTGTCGTACATGGTCACGCGCCTACGCGCGGCCGTTCCGCGCGCCACCATCGTGGTCCTCGACGACAACTCGCCGGATGGCACCGGCGAGATGGCTGACGACCTCGCAGCCGCGGACCCGGCTGTCAATGTCCTTCACCGGACGGGCAAAGAGGGCCTGGGGCGTGCCTACATCGCGGGCCTCGCTTGGGCTCGCGACCATGGCTTCACCGCCGCCGTCCAGATCGACGCTGACGGCTCCCACCAGCCCGAGCAACTGCCCGACCTGCTGCGGGCCGCCGATCGGGCCGACGTGGTGATCGGCTCACGGTGGGTGCCCGGGGGTGCGGTGCGCAATTGGCCGACCCACCGCAAAGCGCTCAGCCTCGGCGGCAACCTGTTTGTACGGGCCGCCCTGGGCATCCCCATCCGGGACGCGACCGCGGGGTTCCGTGTCTATCGCCTCGCCTCGCTGCAGCGCGTCGGTCTGCACCAGGTCGCTTCCCAGGGCTACTGCTTCCAGGTGGACCTCACGTTGCGCGCCGTCGACGCTGACCTGAGGATCATCGAAGTGCCGATCGAGTTCATCGAACGCGAGCACGGGGTCTCCAAGATGGGCACGGACATCGTGCGCGAGGCGTTAGTCAGGGTGACGGTGTGGGGCATAAAGCGCCGCGTCCGACAGGGCCGCAGGTGGATGCTGAGCCATCGCGGTCAAAGCCTCGTCACGGAAGAGTTGCGATGACCTCCGGCCTAAGCGCCGACTCGAGCGGCAAGCGATCCAAGGGGCGAAGGGTTGGGCGCTGGATCCTCTTCCTCCTCTTGCTCATTCCGCTGCTCGAAATTGCCACCATCATCGCAGTCGGCCGCCTCGTGGGGCCGTGGTGGACGTTTGGCGCGCTCATCTTCTTGAGCATCATCGGCGCCGCACTGGTGCATCGAGAAGGTAAGCGCACCTGGGCGGCCTTGCGCGGGGCGTTACGCAAAGGCGCCACCCCCGCCAGGGAACTCACCGACGCGGGCCTCGTGCTCGTAGGTGGTGCCATGCTGCTGACACCGGGCTTCCTCACCGACGCCTTGGGCCTGTTCTTCGTACTGCCGTTCACCCGGCCCATCACCCGGTTGTGGCTGCAGGCGGTCGTGGCCAGCCGGCTACTGGGCCACGTCGCAGGGCCGGGTACGTCGCCCGGCCCTGGCGGCCAGGCGGGCGCTCAACGTCCCGGCCGCGGCGATGTCATCGAGGGCGAGATCATCACGCCCCCCACATCCGAGGGCGATACCCAGGGGGAGTAGCACGAGCGCTCCGCCTTGGGTGTTGCTCGTTAGGCGTCGAGGTGGCAAAAGATGCCCGCG
>JBBQNO010000207.1:0-3843 GCA_038330045.1 Actinomycetales bacterium
GGCGGCCTCCGCGAGACCCCGGTCGGTTGGAACTATCGGGTTCAAGTCCAGAACACGGTTCGCACCGTCACCGAGGCCTACGGTGTATGCACCCTCCATGCCTTGCAAAAGGTGACGTACCCGCTCGCTGTACGGCCCATAGCGCCCTTGCTCGAAGCCAAGGTTCAGTTTGGGTTCGATCAACTCTGCGAAGTACATAAGCTTCTGAATCTCAAGGTGCGATGCGCCCCTTTGGTCCTCCCATGGCTCCGCTACTTCGCGCTGCGCCACATAGCGATCAAGTAGTGCGATCAGCAGCGCCCTCCCCCATGTCATGTGGATCGTCTCGGGCGGAGCGACGGCCCGCTGGCCAGCAGCCGGCTCATACAAAACGATGCGCACATCATCGAGATCGGCGAGTGCGTTCGTAATCAACGGCTCAACATCGGCCCAGTCCAGTCCGCCATTGCCGGCCCCCAAAGGGGGGATGGCAACCGAACGGATTTGTTTCTCCTCAAGCACCCGTCGGAGGTCATCAAGACCTGCATGCACGTACTCCAGCCGCGAGGGCGAACGCCAGTGCTTCTTCGTCGGGAAGTTGATGATCCATTCGGGTCCGTCGAGTAGCCCAGTGGGAACTACGTGCATCTTGCCAACTGCGACCTGACCTGCTCGACAGGCAGCGGCGTACTCCCTGAATACGGAGGGAAACCGTCGCTTGAACTGCAGCGCGATGCCCTTTCCCATGACGCCGACGCAGTTCACCGTGTTGACGAGCGCGTCAACCTCAGCCGCCAGGAGATCCCCCGTGGTCTTTTCCACAGTCACACCATGATCCTCTCAGTAGAACAAATCAGGCACACAGTGATACTCCCTTACTTCACCGACATCGTCGCCGAGCGCCGCCCGGGCCCTCGCCAGGGTCCGCTCGGACTTGGCGATAACTACTTGGATGAGGTCAAGCGGAAACTCGCCAAGAACAAGCACCTCAGCCGCACGACGGCTTTGGCGATCCTGGTCGTCGCCGGTGTTGTTCCACATTCGCTGGCACAACAAGTCGAAGTCCACGAAGTTGCCGAGGGCATCGAGGTCGCGGCTGAAGGCAACGCGACTAGTCGCCGCGTTCTGGTCACTGACACACCACGTGGACCCTGAGGCGTTGAGATCGCCCAAGACAAAACCCAAGAAGACCAGGTCATCACATCCTCCGGCGTAGTTCGCGTGGCCTCGATTGACTACGTAGAGCATCGGAGACTTAGCGGCCAAGTAGAAGGGCACATGCTCGTTCACAAACGATCGTGGATAGTCGTCGTCAGGATCGCGGAAGATGTCAAGGCTGATGAGACAGGTTCGTTCAGGCGGTCTGTATGAGTGCCTCCTTTGAGGGCTCGTTGATCCACGCCGCGGTAGGCAATTTCGGGGCTTCGGGACGGGCATGGGTGAAGCGTTCGGGGTTCGCCGCGTAGGCAGCGTCGAGGGTGACTTGGCGTTGGGCGCGGACCTGGGTCGCGGTGCCGTGATGGACCGACGCGGGGGTGTGCAGCCCGATACCGGAATGACGGTGCTCGTGGTTGTAGTAAGAGAAGAAGCTCTCGCAGAACGCCCGCGCGTCCTGCAGCGAACCGAAGTTGGTCGGGAACACCGGTGCGTACTTCAACGTCTTGAACGCCGCCTCGGAGTAGGGGTTGTCGTTCGACACGTGCGGGCGGGAGTGTGACCGGTCGACACCCAGATCGAGGAGCAGTTGAGCGACGGGTTTCGAGGTCATCGAGGTGCCCCTGTCTGCGTGGATCGCCTCGGGGATCCCATGGACACCCATCGCGTGCTCAAGCATCGTTTTGGCGATCTCGGCATCCTCACGTGCCGCGATGGTCCAGGCCACGATGTAGCGGGAGTAGATATCGATCACGACGTAGAGGTCGTAGTAGACCCCACGGGTCGGGGACCGCAGTTTCGTGATGTCCCACGACCAAATCTGCCCAGGTTTGGTCGCCAACAGCTCGGGCTTCTTCCGTGGTGGATGCGTCGCCTGACGGCGTCGCTCGCCGGCCAAACTGTTCTCACGCAGAATCCGATGCATCGTGGACATCGAGCACAGGTAGGTGCCCTCGTCCAGCAGGGTCGCCCACGCCTGAGCGACGGCCTTATCCGCGAACCTCGGCTCGGTCAGCACATCGAGGACCCGTCGCCGGTCGAGGTGAGTCAGCGCGTTCGGTGGTGTTGGGCGTGGCGCCCGCACCGGTGCCGGTTCGGGCCCGAACGGCAGACCCGCACGGCGTCGCGCCTCTTTCTTCGCGCGGTAGTGACTTGCCCGTGAGCGGCCCAGCAGTGCGCACGCCACGGCAATGCTGGTCAACGCGGCGAGCTGATCGACGAGCGGAATGATCACCGCTTCGACCGCTTGTCGGTCACCGGTGGCTCCGCGCTCTCGGAGAGAGTCTCCAAGAGCGCGTGTGCTTTTCCCATCAGGTCCAACGCCGCCTTGTGCTTGACCAGCTCGGCCTCAGCCTTCTCCGCACGAGCACGCAACTGCTCGATCTCCCTGTCGCGCTGCTTGTCGCGGCGGTCTTTGCTCGCTGGTCCCAGACCCGCGGTCGCGCCGGCCTGGGCGGCCTTGCGCCACTCGATGATGTGCGAGGAATACAAGCCCTCGCGGCGCAGGATCGACCCACGCACACCACGATCAGCGGCGTCGTACTCCGCCAGAATCTGTGCCTTGTACTCGGCGGAGAATCTCCGCCTCTTCGGCCGATTCGCTCTAGGTCCCATGACCCCATCATCGGTGCCCACATCAGCCGTCGTCATCGTCATCTGCCTACGTCTCGCTTCTCACCCCGTGCAAGGGAAGGAAATCAGTGGAGGTGTCTCACGTAAGCCTGACGCACAGGGCCACGCCGAGCATGGTCAGTCCGTCGCGTTGGGCGGTCAGGTCTTGCTGGTCGGTAGAGCATCGGGCGTACCCGACAAATAGCGCGCTCATGGCGCACCCCCAAGGGTGGGCCTGGCCGGGCCACGGGCTGCGGCCGGCTGGGGCATCGGTCAACGCCCGACTGCACCAGCCAGCGCCGAACTCGCCTCCTGGCGCAAGCCAGGTACGCGACCTCATGGGCGTGGACCTCGCTCGTGGCCGCCATCGACACCCAACGCACTGGGGATGGCTCAGTCTCTGGGCGTGGTCGTGTCCCATGGATTGAGGCAAGGGACGCCGAGGGGTTCGAAGTGTTTGGTGTTCCGCGTCGCGATGGTCATCTCTACAGACTCCGCGACGGCGGCGATGAGGGCGTCGTCGAACGGTGGGTCCTCGGGGACGCGATAGGCCGCCAGGATTCGAGCCGCCGACAGGTCGAACGGCAGCACCCGGTCGGCGAACGTGGGCAAGACGTTCTCCTCGAACCAGCGACGCAGGACTGCTCCTTGCTCAGCGTCGGATCGCTCCTTAGCAATCACTCCTCGCTCGATCTCCGCGATGGTGAATGCTGAGACGAACTGGTCACCGAAGGGAACCGACGCTGCCCACACTTCGACAGGCCGGTTGCGCCCTCGGACCCGCAGTGCGGACACCACGTTGGTGTCCAAGAGGTATCTCACAGTTGCGCCGAGCGAGCCGTCATTCCCAGGCGCTCAGGTTCGAACTCGATGTCGGCGCCGTCGTCGGTGCCCAAGAGGTCAACGATAGTGACGGGCTCGCCCTCCAGAGCCTTGGTGAGCACGTCGCGCGCCTCCGCCTCAACCGATCGGTGACGCTGCTTGGCACGCGCACGAAGCGCGGCCTTGGTCCCCGCGGGAAGGTTGCGGATCAGGATCTGCTCCATAACGACCACCTCCGATATCACCCCAATGATATCACCGCTAGATTGAAGTGTC
>JBBQNO010000208.1:0-3706 GCA_038330045.1 Actinomycetales bacterium
ATATGTTGGTGCAGGTGGGCAGCCACTCCTGCACCGGCGACGTGGCCCTGGTTCATCCCGATGTTGACACCCGCCGGTGAGCTGGCCGCGTTGAGCGCCTGCAGCCCGTCCTTGGTCAGCGTCGTGAACTCCGCCGTTTCCTCATCGGTGAGGTCGAGGTAGAGCGGGACGTGGCGATAGGGACAGATCAGCAAGTGGCCGGGGTTGTAGGGGAAGAGGTTGAGCACGACGTAGCAGTGTTGGCCGCGGTGGACGATGAGCCCGTCTTGGTCGCTGCGGTCGGGGGCCGCGCAGAACGGGCATCCGGTGCCGGGATCAGCGGTGGGCTTCTCGCCGCGCACGTACGCCATACGGTGCGGGGTCCAGAGCCGGTCGAAACCGTCCGGAGACCCCGCGAACTCCCCCGAATCGGCAACACCGTTCAGTATGCCGTCGCTGTTGTCCGCCTCCACCATGGCCACGATCCTAAAGGTGCCGAGCTCGATTGCCGCCCAGGTCCGGGCTGAGCAGCCCCTAAGGTGTCTAGATGTACCCAGAGTTGGGTGGGCTGCCTACCCACCCTCGGGCGATCCCTCACTGGGCGGTACCCCCTACGACGGGGCCTCGAGCGGCGGGGTGTGGCCACATTGGCAGCCTCCACCGGCGAATGAGGTTTCAGCCGTCCCTGATCAGCAGAGCCTGTGGAGACCAGCCATCATCAGCACCATCCTGCTTTTGGGCTTCCTCTACAAAAGTTTCACCTTTTGCGTTCGGGTACAGCGCCATGAACCAGGCCTTCAGCACGCTGTTCGGGATTGGAATGGCGGTGGTCCCGATCGTGGGCATCATTCTGTGCTTCCCAACACGGACGAGACGGTGGGGCCAGGGACTGTTACTCGGCATACCTCTGGCTCTCGGCGGAGCGCTAGTCATCGGTGCCGGGCTGTGCGTGGTGCTGATCGCTGGCGGCGACTTCTGACCCCATGAGCTGCTGCGGCAGATCGGCCTCTAGACCTGAACGTGGTCGCGGACGGCGCTGACGATCTCGTCAATGGCGTCGGCGATCGGCACACCGTTCTTCTGCGTCCCGTCTCGGTAGCGGAACGACACCGCCCCCGCGCTCTGGTCTTCTTCGCCGGCGATCAGCATGAACGGCACCTTGGACTTCTGCGCGGTGCGAATCTTCTTCGGGAACCGATCGTCCGTTGAGTCCACCTCGACCCTGATCCCCTCGGCCTTCAGCTGCCTGGCAACGTCGTAGAGGTAGTCCTCGAAGACTTCGGCGACGGGGATAGCCGTTACCTGCACCGGGGATAGCCACGGAGGGAAGGCCCCCGCGTAGTGCTCGACGAGCACCCCGATGAAGCGCTCGATCGAGCCGAACTTGGCCGAGTGGATCATCACCGGCCGCTGGCGGGTGCCGTCGGCGGCCTGGTATTCCAGCTCAAACCGCTCAGGCTGGTTGAAGTCCACCTGCACCGTCGACATCTGCCAGGTGCGGCCAATGGCGTCGCGAGCCTGCACCGAGATCTTCGGTCCGTAGAAGGCCGCGCCACCGGGGTCGGCCACGAGCTCCAGGCCCGACTCCAGCGCGACCTGCTCCAACATGCCCGTGGCCGCGGCCCAATCCTCATCGCTGCCGATGAACTTCTCACTATCGCCGCGGGTGGACAGCTCAAGGTAGTAGTCGGTCAGGCCAAAGTCGCGCAGCAACCCCAAGATGAACTGCAACAAGTGTCGGATCTCGCCCGGCGCCTGGTCACGGGTGACGTAGGAGTGCGAGTCGTCCATCGTCAGTCCGCGCACACGGGTCAGACCGTGCACGACGCCCGATTTTTCGTAGCGGTAGCACGCGCCGAACTCGAAGAGCCGCAACGGCAACTCGCGGTAGGAGCGCCCTCGCGAGCGATAGATCAGGTTGTGCATCGGGCAGTTCATGGCCTTGAGGTAATAGTCACTGCCCTCGAACGCCATCGGCGGAAACATCGTGTCTTTGTAATAAGGAAGGTGCCCCGAGGTGTGGAACAAGCCTTCCTTCGAAATATGCGGCGTCGAGATGTATTCGAAACCTTCTTCGATGTGCCGGCGACGGACGTAGTCCTCCATTTCGCGCTTGAGCACCCCGCCCTTGGGGTGGAAGACGGGCAGCCCAGAGCCCAGCTCGTCGGGAAAGGAGTAGAGGTCGAGTTCCGTGCCCAGCTTGCGGTGGTCGCGTCGCTCGGCCTCGGCCAGCCTCTCGAGGTATGCCGTTAGCTCGGTCTTCGAGGGCCAGACGGTGCCGTAGATGCGCTGCAACTGCGGGTTCTTCTCGTTGCTTCGCCAGTAGGCGGCGGCACTGCGCACGATCTTGAAGGCGTTGGCAATCAGCTTGGTGTTAGGCAGGTGCGGCCCACGGCACAGGTCGCCCCAGATGACATCTCCAGTGCGGCCCACGTTGTCGTAGATCGTCAGCTCGGCGCCACCGACCTCGACCTCAGCTCCCTCGGCCGCCTCACTCGCTGCGCCGCCTTTAAGCCCTATGAGCTCGATCTTGTAGGGCTCATCCGCGAGCTCGACGGCTGCGTCCTCGTCGCTGATCGACCGGCGGACGAAGGTCTGGCCCGAGTTGATGATCTTCTGCATCGCCTTCTCGATGGCCTTGAGGTCATCGGGGGTGAAGGGCTGCTCGACGTCGAAGTCGTAATAGAAGCCGTCGCGGATCGGCGGGCCAATCCCTAGCTTGGCGTCGGGATGCGTCTGCTGCACGGCTTGGGCCAGCACGTGAGCCGTCGAGTGCCGCAGCACATCGAGGCCATCAGGCGAATCGATAGTCACCGGCTCGACAACCTCTCCCTCAATGAACGTGTGCGCGAGGTCGCGCAACTCGCCGTCGACCCGGCATACGACGATGGCACGGTCGTGACCGAAGAGGTCTGCCCCGGTCGTGCCCGCCTCGACTGCTCTGTCTTGGCCTTCGACAGTGACAGTGATCTGGCTGGACACAGTGGTGCTCCTTCGTTGCGCGGCTCGACCGATGCGTCGACTCAGGACGCCACCCTATCTAGGCGCTCGTTATGTGAAGACTGGCTGTCGGGTCGGCCTTGACGCGAGACCCCCGAGGGATTTAACGTACAACCTTATGGTTGTACGATTAGAACTTAGCGACGCTGAGGTCGACCGGATCTTCCGGGCGCTGGCCGACGCAACCCGTCGCGACATCTTGCGCCGCACCCTCGCCGGTGAAGCGTCGGTGTCAACGCTCGCGGCGGCATACGACATGTCGTTTGCCGCTGTGCAAAAGCACGTTGCCGTGTTGGAAGGAGCTGGGTTGGTGACTAAAGAGACACGCGGCCGCGAGCGCGTGGTGCGCGGCGACCCTGTTGCTCTTGCCCGCGTTCGCGACCTCCTCGACCGTTACGAAGAGATCTGGCGCGCACGCATCGGACGCCTCGATGACCTCCTCGCCGAAGACCCCGCCGCCCCTACGAACCTCACCACCTGAAAGGCCCCGTCATGCCCGTTACCTCAGTCACCAAAGACGAAGCCGCTCTAACAATGACCGTCGTCGCCGACTTTCCGGCGACCGTTCAGCGCCTGTGGGAGGCCTACACCGACCCGCGCCAGCTGGAAAAGTTCTGGGGGCCGCGGGACTATCCGGCAACCTTTACCCGACACGACGTTGCTCCGGGAGGCAAGTCCGCATACGTGATGATCGGACCGGACGGTGAGGCCATGCGCGGCTATTGGA
>JBBQNO010000209.1:0-3644 GCA_038330045.1 Actinomycetales bacterium
GTAGCCAGGCGATTCCCCGACAAGCTCCTTCTTCTTGGTGTCGACGCTGATCACCGGATCGCCCGACTTCAGGTAGCGCTTGGCGGTGTCGTTGATGTGGCGGAACTGCCCGTCCCGGTCCGGGTGCTGCTTGCCCTCAACGGCCTTGGCGTTGCTTTGCAGGCTGTAGCCGAGGCTGTGCAGCAACTCACCGACCCGCACGTGGCTGACCCGATGCCCGTCGCCGTTGTCGGACCATCGCACTCGGTACGGCGGGGAACCGTCCTCGTGTTCGACCTCGAGGATCTCCGCGTCCCGGACCGGACCTCCGACGTGCTGGCTGCGGATGACGATGCGATCTCCCTTGTGCGCATACATGATGTAGCTCAACCGTTGTTGGTCGCGTGCGGTCAGGCCTGGGGTTGCCGAAGAGCTGGGGTCAGGGGATTGCGGCCGTCGCCATGGCGGCGCTGTCCGCTCCGGGTCGGTCTTCGGGGTTCGGGTCCACGACGAGTACGGGTACGGGTGATCGGTGCAGGACGGCGCGAGCCACGGGCCCGAGGTGGGCGGTGAGGGGGAGACCCGGGCGCCGGCAGCCGATGACTAGCAGCGACGAGTCCGTGGACAACCGCAGTAGCGCCTCGGCGGGTTCGTCACGGCTGAGCGTGACTTCTAGTGGCACCTCGGGATGAGCGGTGAGCAAACTGGCGAACGCGTCCGTCAGCTGCGTGCGGAGACGTCGTGAGTCCGCGGCGCCGGTGAGGTGTCGGCGTGCGGCAGCCTGGGTCTTGTAGGCATGGACCAGCCGCAGACGCGCGTCGGCGCGATCGGCGTGCTCGAGAGCCATTCGTACGATCTCGGCGGACGTCTTCACGTCCCCGACCCCGACGGTCACCACCGGAGTTCGGATCGGTGGCTCAGGCCGCCAGTCGGCCGGCACCAGAACCACTGGGGCGTTGGCGCGGGCGGCGATCCCGTCCGTCGAGGAGAGGGTCCGGGTCTCGCGGTCGGGCCCCATGCATGGATGCTGTATGACGACCAGGCAGGCGTGGATGCTCTCGGCGATCAAGGCAGCAGTAGCGGATCCCCGGCAGAGCTCGATGCTCACGGCCAGGTTGTCGTCGCGCAGTTCCCGGTCCAGCTTGGCCGCAGCTTCTTTGAGCAGGTTGGTGCCGATCCGGTGTTGCTCGTCGGTGATCACCGTCACCGAGCCGACCGGGGCAGGGTCGCCGTACACCAGTGGCGCCACGTGCACGAGGTGGACGCCGCAGCGCCGCCGTCGCGCCTCGTCCGCGGCGTACAGCAACGCGGCATCGCAGTCGGCCGACGCCACGACCAACACCTTGCGTGGCGACACATCCCACATGAGGAACCTCCTACCCTCACCACCACGATGCTGCGCGCGAAGCGTCTCGGGGCAGGGTCATAGGTCCCGCGAGCCCGGGGCGAAAGCCGCGCGGAGCTAGCCGTGTCCGCCGTGGATTCGCGCTTGTGGGGTTCGAGCGGGCCAAGGCGCTGCGCCCACTGCGTCACGAGGTGCGTCCCATCGAGCCCCGAAGCTCAAGACCGAACCGACCGGCTCTAGATGGGTCATCGACGGATCGCGGTGACGGTTCAGCGACTCGCGAGATCGGGCCAAAGGACCCTGGGCGGCTCGGCCTCGTGGGCGCAGGCTGTTCTGAGGATGCCGAAAGGAACGCGCCATGGACGACCGACGGGCCCGTCGTGAGCAGTGCCGCGTGCTCGCCG
This sequence comes from Actinomycetales bacterium, assembly GCA_038330045.1. GTDB lineage: Bacteria > Actinomycetota > Actinomycetes > Actinomycetales > Dermatophilaceae > Ornithinicoccus. Next base: position 1,729 of record JBBQNO010000209.1, read on the forward strand.
ATCGGCTCATCCTCGAGTATGCCGGCGCGGTGGCTCCTGGCCAGGTGCTGGCGGCAGTCTTCCGGGCTCATCACTCCCTGGCGGGGCAGTTGGGGCTATCGGTCGCAGCCAGGATGGACATCTGCGAGTTATCCGCGCGACGCCTGCTGACGGATCAGGTGTCTGCGAGGGGTGCGGGCGCCGGGGCCGGTAAGCGCCGGGTGCGGGCTTCGTGACGCCGGTCTCACAGAGCTTGCCCTTGCAGCAGTGGCACGGCTGCCTCGAACCACCCCGAGCGCGAGTCCCATTGACGACAGGGTGCCTCCGCCCCGGTCGTCCCGCACCCTGCGAAGGACCCGGCTCGGAGGTGCCCTTCGGCCCTCCCTCGGGAGCTCGGCGAACTGGATGCTGGTAGTCCAGCGGTCACCTCGACCTCTTCAATCGCGGATCCGGATGCGAGGACCAGGATGTCCACCGACACGGCCCACGACTCGCACGTCGGCAAGCATCGCCGATCGGCCCAGGCCACCGGCGTGCCGACAGTCGGCGTGGAGGAGGAACTCATCTTGCTTGACCCGAGGACCGGGGTGGTCGTACCGGCCGCGGCCGAGGTCATTCGCGAATGTCGGAACCCGGCACGCGTCGTAGCCGAGTCGATGCGGTTCATGGTGGAGACTCGGACGCCGGTGTGCGACTCCCTCGCGGAGGTCCATGAAGGACTGAGCACGATGCGTCGCCGGGTCGCGGAGGTCGCGAGTCGCTACGGCGTCGTCACGGTCGCGTCAGGAGTTCCGCCGTTCGGGATGCCCGACCCGCCCCAGGTTACGGATGAACCTCGCTACCACGAGCTCGCGCGAAGGTTTCCGTCGGCCATGCGCATCAACGGGATCTGCGGTTGCCATGTCCACGTCGGCGTGGCCACCAGGCAGGTCGCGGTGGAGGCTTTGCTCCGGCTCCGACCCTGGTTGCCACCGCTCATTGCGTTGACTGCGAACTCGCCCATTTGGGAAGGCGAGGTCACCAGCTGGGCCAGCCGACGTTTCCTTCTTGCGTCGCGTTGGCCGACCGTCATGCCCGCGCCTCCGGCGCGCTCGGTCGAGGAGTACGACCATCTGGTCGGTCAGGCCATCGCTTCCGGCAAGGCGCTGGACAGCCGCAGCGTGTACTTCCTGGCGCGCCTCTCACCCAGCTACCCGACCATCGAGGTCCGAGCGGCCGACATGTGCCTGACCGTCGATGAGGCCGTGGCGTACGCGGGTCTGGTTCGTGCGCTGGTCAGCATGGCAGTCGATGAGGCCGCAACTGGGAGCCCCGTGATACCCGTCCAGCAGGCGCTGCTGAGGCGGTCCTGTCGGTCCGCTGCCCGGGTCGGCCTCCACGGGATGGTGACAGATCCACAGACCGGCAGTCAGGTCCCCGCCTGGGAGCTCATAGATGCCTTGGTCGACCGAGTCCAACCGCTGTTGCGCGCACACGGAGACGAAGCCCGAGTGCTCGCCACCATCGACCGCGTCCGCGCCGTCGGTGGCGGAGCTGACAGACAGCGTCGCCTGTTCCGGTTGTGCAACTCGTCAGGCGCCTTTGCTGCCGCGCTTGCCACGAGCATGGTGGGGCTATAGCCGAGGTCTGCCCTGTCCACGATAACGCGGTCGAGATGCTCGCCCGGCGGTCCGGCTGTTGTGCGCAGGCGTGGCTCGCCGATCACGGGCACGACCTGGTTCAAGTCACTGTGATCTTGCCCCAGGTATTCCCGCGACCGGGAGTTGTTGCTGACTGCCTGCGCTCTCCACGGATCGGGTGGCCGCAGCCCACCTCTGTCCCCAAATTGGCGAAGGGCCCTTGAGAGTATGAGTCGCAAGGGCCCTTCTGTGATCGGTACCGGTGACGCTCCCGATCGGCGACTCTTCGTCTCCGGTCCCGGCGACCTCGTCACCCTG
>JBBQNO010000210.1:0-3623 GCA_038330045.1 Actinomycetales bacterium
ATAGAGGCACGTCAGCGCCGGCGCGTATTGGGCACCTCAACAACGAGTTTCGCGCACCGTTTGGGGAAGGCGGCAGGCGTGTCGGTGTTGACCCGGGCGGCCACGGGCGTGACGCAGAGTCGATTGTGACCGGTCACGCGCCTATTGCCGCCCGGGAGTGATAACCGACGCGAGGCTCAAGAGCGCGCTGACCTGCGACGAAGAGTTACTCGCATGCTGGCTCCGCCGTAACGATCTAGGCACTAAGCCGATTGACCCAACTCGGGAATTACACCGCCGCATCGCCCGAGGCTACCGAAACCGCAACAACTACAGACTCCGGATGCTCCTCATCGCAGGCGGCCTCAACCTATGACCCCCACCGCAACTGGGAAGAGCCCTCAAACCCGCAGTGACCAGGGTGCTGAAAATACGAGAACGGCAAGAATCAGACTCGTTCATCGTGCTGCGCAGCCACTACTCGTTGACTGAACTTACTGCCGCATATCGATGTACTGGTCACGCGGGGCCGGTCGAAGAAGATCTCCCCACATCAGGCCCACACCCGGCGCCGGGTGTGGGTCCTGCTGGCCGCCGGACCGGGTGGTGCCCTGGGTTAGGTAGCGTCGTTCGGACTGTCCTCCCGCACGCTCAAACCAGTGGCATGTCGGGATTGCTCGCCGCGGCCTAGCAGACTCACAACCAGTACCATCGAGGCGAACTCGATGGATCGCGCGGACAAGGTCCAGCCTGGCTCGCTGACAAAGCGGGTGGCCGCGACAAGCAGGAGTCCTGTTGCGACTACGGACCTCATGTCATGTCGACGTTGCGCCAAGAAACTAAGCATGGCAAAGAAAAACAGCGCGACGCCCACCCACCCGCTGTTCGCCAGTACGTGTGGGAACTGCCCATGTTCGCCGGTCACGTATCCTCCTGTGGCTCGTTCCACGACAAGACCTCCTGGGCCGAAAAAAGCGGCGTAGCCAGTCGTAGCGTCCCGAATGCCCTTGTAGACAATGTCGCGCCCGGTCAACTCGACAGAGATCAAACCGAGGTATATCAAACCGGAAATAAGGAATGCCAGCAGCGGAAATGCCCGGGCGTACAGCGGCACCGCGCCGCGTCGCTCCCAACGAGGCGCAAGCACCATGAAGGCCACTACCGCTGCGACCCCGACGATCGAGGTCCGACTACCGCTGCCCAGCGTCAATACGATGACGAGTGCAACAGCGACTCCTTGACGCCACCTTGCGCGGTACAGTAACGACAGGGGAAGCAAGAGAATGAACCCCGCGGCGGCTGAGTTTTCATGATAAGCAAATCCAGTCCACATCGAACCGAACAGCCCGCACTTATCTACACGACACGGCAAAGAACCGATGTTGGGTGCCCACGAACTTATGAGGATCGCCCCCGCGGCACCGACATCGCGAATTATGTTTACCGCCAACAGTGACCGGTCATTCGGCGGGTAACTAACAACTCCTACCATCAGTACGAACGCCATTACGGGTGATAGCAGGCCGATAATGCCAGGACTCTCTGCTTGATAGATCACCACGCAGATCACCCACCACCCCAACATGGTGATGAGCCAAAAGTTGGTGCCACCGTTTGATGTACGGCTTCTATCTCCGGCAAACAAGCCCACCGTCGCTATGGCCACGGCGACGAAGAGCAACAGGATGCTGACGTAGGATCCGATGTTGCCGTTGCTTTGGACGACATTCCGACCCATATTATCTGTGAGTTGCAAATTACCGTCTACCAACTTACCTAGTGCCCCATACGCAAGCGCACTGATGACGAGCAACGGTATAGGCGCCGTAGCGTACAGGGACCGGTCGTGAGGAACGGCACGGCGTTCACGCTCAAAGCGGGTTCTCACAACAATCCTTCACTGGACACGTCGGCGAGACCGCGGCGAATCCCACTGCGCAAACGGGACAAACCTTCTCTCGGAGAAGCCCCCTCCACATCAAGCCCGGGCTCGCTACTTCGCCTCTGCACCGTGTGCCGCAGAATCCGTTAAAATCGTTCAACTTGTCGCACGTCCCCTTATCCTTATCGCACGTCCCCTTATCAACGAGTCGAGCGCCGCACGCGCTGTACGACTGCCACGAGTAACTCGACCAACACGACGGGCATCCACGTCCAACCCCGATGCACGTTTCGGCTCAGCGCAGCCATCTTCAGCACGGTGTCCACTTCGCCATTTCGTGCTGCGAACCGACCTAGTCGGCCCACTAGATGTACCCCTCCCGCCCCCGGGTGTAGTGAGTCAAGTCGCCTGGCCCAGGCGGCTTGGTCCCGCTGCGACTCACGAAGACTTGATCGGGTCGGTGATGCTATGACAATGCCAGCGACCGAGTTTTCTTGCTTGACTCGAGCACCACGGTGCTTCTCGGCGGTCAGTAGCCACCACGTGTCTTCGTCGTTCGACAACTGTTCATCGAACAGATGGGTAGCGAGCCCTTCGCGGAACACGATCGTTAGAGCAGGTATTCTTCGGTTACGGCTCCGCCATATGCTTCTTCCAAACAAGTATCCCATCGCTGTGCGATCGCCCATCATATCGACCGGTTCCACTCTAGCTGCACGACATTCACTTATGATGACCGCCCGGCTACAGTAAACATCCACCTGTGGCCACTCCTCGAAAGTTCTCACCGCGTTCTGCAGGTGGCCGGGTAACCAAATATCGTCGTCGTCGAGGAATGCAACGTACCTCCCCACGACACTACCCAAACCGAGGTTGCGCGCGTATGAGGGGCCAAGGCGCCCACTAGTTTCGAGAAGAACGTCGGCACCAACATCGAACGACATCGGTTCGCCGGAGTCATTCACCACGATCACCTGTACGGCCATCGACTGGCTCCTGGCTGAGGACACCGCCGCGCGCAATGAGTGTCGGCCGAGCGTGGGTATGACTACAGATACTTGTGGCTCTGAAGTCATTTGTACCTTTCGGATCCAAGGGCGTCGTTGCCGGCCACCAGCGTCGGCCAACCACCTTCCTGGCCTAGTCGTGGTGCTAGTTCGGGTCGTTCGTGGGCCGCGGGATGTGATCGGAGTGTGGGAGCAAGGAAGTGCCCGTGCAACAGGGGAATCTTGGACTTGCGATGTTCAAGTAGTCCCGAGTAGAAGTCACGCAGCCAAGCGTACCTCCTTGTCAAGCGCTCGCAAATATCGGGCAATGAGCCAGCGCGGTGTCTCAAGCTGGCTGCGGTGGTGGCCGGGGGCAGCGGCCTGACCGGGGCCTGTCCACGGCGATGCCACGTCGGGTTCAGGACTCCTGAGGTCATGCGCAAGCCGTGGCGGCTATGTCGGGAGTCCTGAGGTTGTCCCGGTCCATGACCGTGGCCAGGTGCTGGCCGATGTCGCGGTGATGAACGCTGATGGTTGGTGAGGCGACGGCTGACATCGATTTACTGGTCATCGTGGGCCGGTCGAAGAAGATCGACCCACCTCTGGCCCCACACCCGGCGCGGGGTGTGGGGCCTCCTGACTTGGGTCACTTGTTGTTTTCGCGGGATGGCCCGGGTCGCTGACTTGCGGTGATGTGTTTCGTTAGTGCGTTGTTAAGGCACTAATTCGGGGGCACGTACGATCTGGTGGTGGCGTGGGTTCGGCGGGTTCGCACA
>JBBQNO010000211.1:0-3575 GCA_038330045.1 Actinomycetales bacterium
CACCGTGGAAGCTCTGCGTAGAGTTTAGGGAACTGCACGCGTAGGAGCGTCAAAAGGATCACGTCACCTTCGTAGATCTCCCCCACGTCGTGCATCGTGAGGGTCAGCCGGACCTGCGCTAAGAACCGGTTGATTGCTCGAGGAGTTCGAAGTTGTGACACGTATACCTCGGTGAGTGAACTCAGGCGCCCTTCGTCATCGGCGATGCCGCGTCCGAGGTCAGACAGAATCTGGGACAGGCCCGTGTCGAACTGCTCGAGGACCTGCTCGGGTAATAGTGGGGGGACCATGAGGGGGTACTGAACGATCTTCTCCATGTAGAGCCGTGCCTTCTCAGACGGCTCGGGCCCGATATGTTGCCGCTGCAGGTTGTTGAATAGAGTCTCTTCGTCATAGGCCAAGAGGTACGAGACGCCTGGGAATCGCCCCAACAGGCGGATCACCTTGAGCAAGTGGGCGAGCTCATCACCGTGTAGACGGTCGACGTCATCCACGACGGTGAGGATGGGGGTACCTAGCTCCTGCAGGTAGGCCGAGGCTTCCGCAAACGCCTTGTCCCAGCTTGGTTCTTCGAGCAGTTTCGCCCCTGCAGCGGACATCACGTCAGCCGCAGCAGTGCCCGCAATGGGGAGTAGTTTGAGCGCCGGACTTCCGGACATGGCAACGCGTCCGAGGCTCTTCCGAAGTTTTCTTGATTTCTTCGGGGGAAGCGCACCTGCCAAGGTCCGGTAGAAGTCCGCGAGCATCGAGGCGACATCCGTCGTTGCCCACGGTGTGAAGCGAGCAATCTCCCACTCTGGATTGGACTCGCGCAACTCCTCGGAACACATGGCGATGAGTGATGACTTTCCGCTTCCCCATGGTCCAACCAGGCCGAGAACGGAACTGGCCTCACTGGAGTAGGTGTCCACAATCAGCCTTGCGGCCGTTCGCGCGACGTGGGTCATCCCGTACAGATCCTGCGTCGCGCTCGAAAGGGCTTCATCCACCCAGCCCTGCTCTTCACTCATGAGTCTTCCCTCCCGGTTGTCGGTGGCTCCGTGCTGCTCTCCCGCGCGACGTCACCCTGCCAGGAGTTGGCCGGGGCTCTCAAACGATCTAGCGGACTCTCGACGGTCGCCGCCGTCGCGAGGCACAAACTCGAACGGCTCCGCAGCGCGCAGGTTGATCATGCCGCAGCCGGAATGCGCTGACGTAGTCAGGCCGAGAGCGCAGCTACATGCGCAGCAAATCTGCGGCGCGTTCCCAGATGAGGAACGCTCACCGGCATACGTCTTGGACGCTGACCGCCACGCGTCGGTCCTGTGTCACATGGGATCCCCAACTGACGAAACCCGCGGGCCGTTCGGAGTTGATGGTCGTAGCCGCTTCAACCGACGCTGTCAGATGGGTGGCGTTCGGCGTTTGGATCAGGCTGAACGGCTCTAGCGCGGTGAGCGGGATGTCGCTGGTGAACAGCGGTGTCCCGCCCCCGAACCAGACGGGTGCGAGGTGGATCGTCAGCACGTCGAGCAGGCCAGCCGTGAGAGCCGACCCGATGACCGCCGCACCGCTCATGAATGAGCTCGAGCTCCAGGCTGTTGGCAGAGGATGCATCCTCGGTGCGTCGACACGCGGCGGTGATGGCGTCCTGTACGCCAGCGGTGATGAACGTCCAGTCCAGGTCAGATAGCCGCACCGATTCCGGCGGCGAACGCGTGACGACGATGAAAGCAGGACCGCGCAGCCCGGCGGCCATGCACCGCCACTACGCAGAACAGACCGATTTGGACGCGGCCGGGGCAGCGGCACGCGATCGGGTTGCGGGCACCTGCAGGGCGCGCGCTATGCCTCCCTCGACACGCTCACTATCGACAACACGCAAGTCAGCGCCGATGTGGCCACGGTGGTGGAGTCGGTGCGCGACCACGCGACGTGGGCGACTCGGACCAAAGCCGCCGTCATTCCCCGAAGTGGCGCGCTCGGTGTGGCGGAGTGGACGAAGTCGGCGCTGCGCAGGCGGTGTCGTCGCCCGTGATCGGGTCAGGCTGGCGCGCTTTGCCCTGACCTACCCGAGATCACGCCCACCACGGGTATGAGGAGTGCCCCAAGGTTGACTCATTTACGTCTATAGCAGGCCAAGATGTTAATTTCTTTCAGCCACATTTCTGGGGGTCTTGGGTCGGTCCGTGTCCTGTTTGGTAGGCGCGTGGCTTAGTCGCCTGCGAGTTGAAGGGCAGTGGAATGGGGTTGAGTTGCCGTCGCTTTATGGATGCTTGCAGGGCCAACGCAGTTTATATTGCGTTGGATGAGCAGCGGTCAATCGCTGAGGTAGGACGCCATCCTGGTGTGCACGAGATGACGTTAGGTAGCATAGAGGCAGGGCAGCCACGTACGCGCGGTTAACGGACGCTGCGCGGGTTGAGAACACCGAATTGCAGATCCAATTGAGTTTCGGAAGAAAGTGACGATCTGGTTCGCGGACGAGCAGCAGTGAAATGGGCTGATATCGCGGGCCGGGCGGGATTCACGTCATCACGGTGGTGTTCATATGCGAGCGGCTGACGGTTGTCCGTTCTGGGTACTACGCCTTGCGCGGGAGTGCACCCAGTGCACGCGCGACCGCCGCGAAGTGTTGACGGCCTAATGATCAAGATCTGCGACATGAGTCACGACAATCCTGGTGTCTGCCGGGTCCGCGCGGCTTAGCGGCTTGGCGGTTACCGGGCCGTAGGTGAGCGGGTCCAGAGTGATGAAAACCGCTGGACTGCAAGGACGCCACCCCAAGGCCTGGAAGCCGGACTTGATCGGGCGCTACTCCACCGTTGCGGCACCGAACCAGACCTGGTGATCCGACTTCACCTCCGTGATACCTGGCAAGGGTGGGGGCCACAGTGCAACCGTGATGGGCCCTGCACCTCCCGCCGGGTTGGGTTGTGCGGTCGATGGGCCCCTGCGGTCCAGCCTGGTCAGCGACGCGTTGGATAACGCCCCGGCGAATCGCCACCCAACACCTGGATTAGATGTACTCCGACCGCTGCGCGCAATATAAATCCGCCGACGTCGCCCGATGCTGCACGGAAAAACAATATCGCCAGATCGTTAGGACGAACGGACAGATGTTAAGATGATGCCGTCCCCGAATCGTTCTTCGCGACCTTCGCACCGACACGGATGACGGGATTAACGGCTACTGGACCACCACCAGATGCCATTCCGAACTACGATATTTTATACTGGCCGAGGACAAACGGGGCTACAGAAACATCACGGAGATAGCAGCTTAGTCGCCCTGTCCACCAAACGGGAACATTAAAGGTTCGGGGCAGAGACATGCCTTTGGAACCGGATGCGGCTGCTGGATGAATCCATTGTGGTGGATCGCAACGTGCTTACGGCTCTATACAGTGCGATTTATCGGGGCAGTCGCTCGTCCACATGACGAGACCGTCACCCCCCCCTTATCGAAGAGGAATGCTCATGCGCACACCCAGTTCCCGCACCCGGCGGATTGCCGCCCTAACTACCGGCCCGGTGGCCGTTCTCCTCGCCGGCGCACTCGTGTGGCAGGGCTCGAACGCGGCCTTCTCCTCCAG
>JBBQNO010000212.1:0-3544 GCA_038330045.1 Actinomycetales bacterium
GTTCATCGAGCTGCACCCCGAGTTGGCCCACGTGCGCACCCCCGGGCAGAACGGTTCACGCGAACGCGGCTTCGGCACTTTGAAGTACGAGCGGCTGTTCATCGACGAGATCGACGACGCCCTCATGCTTGCCAAGCACTCAGAGGACTACCGGCTGGAATACAACACCATCGGGCCCCACGAACCGTTGGTGACACGCCGGGAAACTACCCCTATGTCAGTAGTCCTGGGGCTCTGCTATTCTCACGTCACCGAATGTCCGGGCGGATCGGCTCAACTGGGCAAAAAAGATTGTTGGGAGACTTTGATGGCTGTCAACGCTTATTCGCCTTCCCACTGGCGGGTTCGGCTTTGAGCCGCAGGATCAGCGATCTCAACCGAAGGGCTGGCGGCAGACTCAAGCCGAAATTCACGTCCGAGACCGTCCGCTACGGTCTGCGGCGGGACCTTGAGGTGTCTGCCGTGCATCCAATCGCCAAGATCCCGATCTCGGTCCGTCCCATCACCAAGCGCGACCTCGCGATCCTGCTCCCCGAAGACACGTCGTCGTTCGATCCGACCGACCAGAAAGAAGTGTTCTGGCGACGTTGTTTCGTCGCCAAGGTCGGCATCGAAGGCTGCCACGTGGCGATCGACGAGCGCGACGGCTCGCCCGCCTACATGCAGTGGCTGTTCGGCCCGACCCGCAACGATGCTATCCGCAAGGTCGGCGGCTTTGCGGATCTTTCACCGGACGAGGCGCTGCTGGAAAACGCGTATACGCCGCACACGCATCGCGGGCTGGGCATCATGTCGGCGGCGATGGCACTGATCGCGGAACGTGGTGAGGCACTCGGCGCGCGCTACGTGCTGACCTATGTCGGCACCGACAACATCGCCTCTCTCAAGGGCTGCCACCGGGCTGGCTTCGCGCCGTATCTCGTCCATACGCGGCGCTTCACGGCCTACGGCCTGCTCAAGTCGGACCTCTTTGCGACGATGCCCGCCGACGACCCGCGGCGGATTTTGAGTTTTTGAACCTGTGAAGGGAGTAGCGAAACCTTGAGTTGCGAATATCCTGTCCGGTCAGTCCTCAAACCCCATCGCCCACCCCGTTTGGTCGGCGGGGTACGCGTCGAGAATGCGTACCTCCCGCAAAGAAAGCGGATCCTCAGCACCGGCGCGACGTTGCGGTCATCCGGATGGCCCTTTATGGGCTCATCACAGATGAGCATTTCGGCGCCGCCTTCGGGGCGCACCGTGGTGCGCGAAGATGTCGGTGTCCGGGGGTTGCCGGGTCAGGGTCCCCGGTTGGATAGTGAGTCCGTCCGTCGTGGTTGACCCGGTCACCCTCTGGTGCCTGCGAGCCTGTAGATGAGCATGGTGGTGGAGGACTCCACGGGAACCGTGGATTGGTGCCTTTGAGCCCGAGCGTCAGACTTCCGACTTTCCTGTGCTCCCCACGACGGGCGTTTCCTGATGGTCCAACCGTCGAGAAGGGAGCCGTGGAAATGGAAGTAGTGCACGCCCGGTGCGCCGGGCTGGACATCTCGAAGTAGGACGCCAAGGTCTGCGTTCGTGTTGCGGGCGCAAGCCGCCGCAAGACCGTTGAGACGGTCTCGACGTGGTCTTCGGTGACCTCGCGGATCTCGTTGCTGCGCGAGCAATTTGACGCCGATCAGGTCACGTGTGTGGTTATTGAAGCGACCGTCGACTACTGGAAGCCGATCTACTATCTGCTCGAGGATCTGCCCGGGGTGGAGGTGATCCTCGTCAATGCCCGGCATGTGAAGAATCTGCCCGGTCGCAAGACCGATGTTGCCGACGCCACGTGGTTGGCCCAGCTCGGCGCGCACGGTCTGGTCCGTGGCTCCTTTGTGCCGCCCGAGCCGATCCGGCAGTTGCGGGATCTGACTCGGACCCGTACGTCGATCACCCGGGAACGCTCCCGAGAGATCCAGCGGCTGGAGAAGTTTCTTAAGGACTCCGGGATCACGCTGTCCTCGGTCGCCACTGACATCGTCGGGGTCTCGGGCCGAGCGAGATCGAGGCTCTAATCGCTGGTGACAGTGACGCCGTCCGGATGGCCGACCTGGCTCAGCGCCGGATGCGGGTCAAGATCCCGCAACCCACCGAAGCCCTGGTCGGCCGGTTCAACGAGCACCACGCATTCTTGGCCCGCGTTCATCTCGACCTCATCGATCAGCACACCGCGGTCATCGATCAGATCACCGAACGGGTCGAGGTGATGATGGAGCCCTTTCGCGGTTTCCACGACCTGATCTGCACGATCCCGGGGATCGGCACCCGGATCGCGGATGTCGTCGTCGCCGAGAGCGGCGCTGACATGAGCCGGTTCCCGACCGCGAAGCACCTCGCGTCCTGGGCCGGCACGACACCGGGGAACAACGAGTCGGCCGGGAGGGTGAAGTCCAGTCGAACCCGTCCGGGCAATCCGTACCTTCAGGGCGCCCTCGGCGCCTCAGCAATGTCGATCGCGCGCACGCCCGGGACTTTCCTCAACGCGAGATATCGGCGGATCGCGGCCCGTCGCGGGCCACAGAAAGCCAACGTCGCCATCCAGCACACTCTCCTCGTGGCAATCTGGCACATGGGCGTTATCGGGACCTTGTATGACGACCCGGGGGCCGACTACTACACCCGTCTACGGCCAGACCGAGCCAGAAACCGGGCGATTCATCAACTTGAAGCAATGGGCTATCACGTCACTCTCGACCAAAACCCACAAGCCTCATAGAGCTCGTCACCACATCCCACCTGCGGTGAATCTTCGCGTCAGGGTGTAGTTGGGGTGGGCGCGTCGAAGTGGGGATAGGGGTCGAGGTCCTTCGATGATGGGAGTTCTCACACACCCGTCACGAAGGACCTCGACGTGGTTGACGTTACCTTCACGACCCCTGACCTGACGACATTTGCTGGCCTGGACGGGCTTGGCCTGATGGTGGTGGGTCAGCGTCTTGAGCCTGGCCGGGCGGTGCTGTCTTGCCGGGTCACCGAACCTGATGATTGGTGCCACCGGTGCGGCTGCCAAGGCACTGCTAGGGACACCGTGACTCGTGAACTGGCGCATGAACCGTTCGGCTGGCGGCCCACGACGTTGCTGGTCCGCGTCCGCCGCTACCGGTGCACCGAGTGTGGTCATGTGTGGCGCCAAGACACCAGCACCGCAGCCCATCCACGGGCCAAGATCTCCCACACCGGGGTGGCGTGGGCGCTGGTAGGGATCGTGTGTCAACACTTGTCCATGGCCCGTGTCGCGGCCGGGCTCGGCGTCGCGTGGAACACCGCGAACGACGCCGTCCTGGCCGAGGGGCACCGTGTGTTGATCGCTGACCCACACCGCTTCGACGGGGTCGCCGTTTTAGGCGTCGATGAGCACGTGTGGCGCCACACCAGGCGCGGGGACAAGTACGTGACCGTCATCATCGACCTCACGCCCGTGCGCGATGGCACCGGCCCAGCACGCCTGCTAGACATGATCGAAGGCCGCTCCAAGAAGGCGTTCAAGGACTGGCTCGCCGAACGAGAACCGGCCTGGCGCGCC
>JBBQNO010000213.1:0-3530 GCA_038330045.1 Actinomycetales bacterium
GCTGGGTCGGCGACGTCGACGCCTCGGGGAGCGTCGAAGTCTTCCGGGAAATGCTTGAGCGCACTGAGCACGGGCATGGGGGTCAGACCACCCATGGCGCACAACGAGCCCTTGGTCATGGTGGTGCAAAGGTCTTGCAGCAACACCACGTTCTTGTCGCGATCCTGGCCAGCACGGATGCGGTCGATCGTCTCGACGCCGCGCACCGAGCCCACCCGGCACGGGGTGCATTTGCCGCAACTCTCGGCCGAGCAGAACTCCATCGCGAACCGCGCCATACCGGACATGTCGACGGTGTCGTCGAAGAGCACGATGCCGCCGTGCCCGACCATCGCGTCGATGTCGGCGAGCGCCTCGTAGTCCATCGGGGTATCGAACTGGTCGGGGTGAAGGTAGGCGCCCAATGGACCACCCAACTGAGCGGTGCGGATAGGGCGACCACTGCGAGTGCCGCCCCCATAGCCCTCGATCAACTCGCGGATGCTGATGCCGAAGTCGACCTCGACAATGCCGCCGCGAGCGATGTTGCCAGCCAGTTGGCACACCTGGGTGCCGCGGGATCGTCCCACGCCGAGCGCGGCATACGCAGCACCGCCGTCGGCCAAAATCATCGGGATCGCCGCAAAACTGAGCAGGTTGTTCACCACAGTAGGTTTACCGAACAGGCCGGTCAGTGCGGGGATCGGCGGCTTGGCTCGGACTTCGCCGCGCTTGCCCTCCAGGGAGTCGAGCATGGAGGTTTCTTCACCGCAGATGTAGGCCCCGGCGCCGACTCGTACGTGCAGATCGAAACTCAGACCGCTGCCCTGGATGTTCTCCCCGAGGTAGCCGTGCGCGTAGGCAATGTCGATAGCCCGGCGCAGCGTCGCGATGGCGTCCGGGTATTCGGAGCGGACGTAAACGTAGCCCTCGCCGGCCCGGACCGCGTGGGCGGTGATGACCATGGCCTCGATCAGCGTGAACGGGTCGCCTTCGGTGAGCATCCGGTCGGCAAAGGTGCCGCTGTCGCCCTCGTCCAGGTTGCAACAGACGAACTTCAGGTCGGACTCGGCACCCAACACGGTGCGCCACTTGATGCCGGTTGGGAAGCCTGCCCCGCCGCGACCCCGCAGCCCGGACTCGACGACCTCTTCGACGACGTCGGCTGGCTCCATCGCCAAGGCGCGAATCAGCCCGACCCACCCGCCGTGCTCTGCGTATGACGCGATGTTGGTGGGTTCGATGACCCCCACTCGGACGTAGGAGACGCGGTGCTGGCTAGCGAACCACTCGTACTCCTCGACCACCCCGAGGCAGCCGCCGACATCCTCGCCGGTCAACATTCCGCCCTCGATCAGGGCCGGCAGGTCATCGGCAGTGACGTTGGGGTAGCCCACCCGGCCGCGATCGGTGACGACCTCGACGAGCGGCTCGGCCCAGAGCATCCCGCGGGAGCCGTTGCGCAAGATCGTGACGCCATCGTGGGCGGCGAGCGCCTCCGCGACCTCATCCGCGCCGACGCCGACCGCACTGGAATCGCAGGGCACATAGATCGTGGTGCTGCCCGTGCTCATGGGATTGCTCATGGTGCTGGTCATGAAAACTCCTGAGTGAGCGCGTCGAGGCGCTTGGTGGTGACGCGGCCGTGGACTCGTCCGTCAATGGCGACGGTGGGGCCGAGGGCGCAGTTGCCGAAGCAAAAGATCTCTTCGACTTCGATGTCGTCGCGGGCCTCGAAGGTGCGTTTAGCGGCGTCGAAAATTGCCTGCCCGCCGACGGACTGGCACGCCTCCGCCCGGCATACCTGCACTATGTGTTGTGGGGCCGGTGTGGTCCGAAAATCCTTATAGAAAGAGACCACCCCATGCACCTCAGCCACAGAGAGGTTCAGGGTTGAGGCGATGACCGGCACGTCCCCCGCATCGATGTGGCCCAACTCGTGCTGAACCGCATGCAGGATGGGCAGCAACGGGCCACGTTCTTTGATGAGCCCCAGCGCAATGCCGCGCACCGTCTCGGCTCGTGTGTCCATGTCGGTTTTTGCGCTCACTCAGGACCTCTCGTTACGGCCGCTTCGTCATCGAAGGCCACCGGTTGAGTGTAGATGTCGCCGGGCTTCGACACCATGCCCACAGCTGACGTGTTGTCAGGCAGCACGGCACCAATCCGACAACAGACCTGACATCGCCGGCGCCCCGGCTGCACTCATATATGAAGGGCACAGAGACCACCTACAGGAACAGCAGCGTGGCGAGCAGGCTGAAGAGTCCTACCTGGTCGAAGGAGACGGCAAAGGGGGTCGACGATGACGCTTCTTCAGTGTTGGCTCTTGAGGGGGGTGAAGGCTACGGTGCGTACGGGATGTGATGCGTCGACGTGTTCGACGACTTGGCTAAAGGCTCAGCAGGGATTTTTGTGCGGGGGGTGGGCGCGCCAGCACCGCCTAGCGGTCGAAGCGGTGCCGTCGATTGAGAGCGTAGCGCGAAGTCAATGTCGCGTTCCCCGTGCCCGCACCGCCCACCGGTATCGGGCGTTCAACGACTCGATCGCGTTGGTGGAGCAGATCACCCGGGATCTCGACGTCGTAGCCCAGGAAGACCCACGTCATGATTCGCTACCATATGGCGTCAGAATTCATGCCTACGAAGCCGTGGCGACTATAGCGATAGACTTAGCCACCGTGCGCCGAATCGTCAACATCCACCGTGCGCCGAATCGTCAACATGGAGCTCCTACGACACATCCGATGGGTAAGCGCAAGACCTTGGATGCGACTAGATCTCGTGCACATCCAATCCACTCACCTCGCGCGGCTGAGGTAGATGCACAAACGCGTTTCGTTTACATGCACGTAGCCACGGGGGTGTTGGCGACCCCATTCATGCTGTCGAAGGGCCCACCGACGTAAAGCGGGTTCAGTTGGGTGTCGACGGCCATCGTGGCCACGAGGCCGCCACTGGCCTGCAGGGCGAAGTCGTCGTCCAGCCGAGCATTGTCTAAGCGGCAACCCTTCACACCTCGGGGTAGTGACGAAGGTCACTTCCTTGTATAACTCATCTGTGCTAGGCCCAGGCGGGCTGTCACAATCGTGCGTATGCCGCGCCCCACCTTCTCGCCGACACGAGCGCAGAAGACGTGCGCGTCGTGCGGTCGCCGTATCGAGTGGCGCAAGAAGTGGGAGCGCGACTGGGTTCAGGTGACGTTCTGCTCGAGTGCGTGTCGCCGCCGTGGAGTCAATGATGTCGACCGCCAACTTGAAGCATCGATTCTGCGGTTGCTCGCGGGCCGATCACCAAAGGGCACGATCTGCCCTTCGGAGGCTGCTAGAGCGGTCGCGGCGGCTGCCATGCCGGCTAACAACGCGAAGGTCAGCGCAGCCAGTGACAGCGACCGCGACCGCGACCGCGACCGCGACCGCGACGAAGGTTGGCGTGAACTGATGGAGCCTGCTCGACGCGCGGCTCGGCGACTCGTGGCGGCCGGGAAGGTGCAGATCACCCAAAGCGGCGCGGTGGTCGACCCCTCCACGACGCGAGGCCCCATCCGGGTCC
>JBBQNO010000214.1:0-3507 GCA_038330045.1 Actinomycetales bacterium
CCCGGAGCCCGTCGACAAGGACCTCTACGAGTTGCCGCCCGCCGAGTTGGAGAACATCGACCAACTCCCGGCTTCATTGGAAGTCGTGCTTGACACCCTGGAAGCGGATCACGCTTACCTCACCGAGGGCGATGTCTTCACCGAAGACCTCATTGCAGCGTGGATCGAGTACAAGCGCTCTAACGAGATCGATCCGATCCGTCTGCGTCCGCACCCGCACGAGTTCGAAATGTACTTCGACCTCTAGGTAAACCTGCAGGTCAAAGGCTTACGGTGCCACCGTAGTCCGCACTGAGTCCGCGCGAGCAGCCATCGCCAACGCGACAGCAGCCCGTGCGGACTCATCTGCGTCAGGCCAAAGATACCCGTAGGTGTTGAGGGTGGTCATGGCTGAGGCGTGCCGCATCCGAGCCTGGACGACCTTCACATCGAGGCCCGATGAGATTAGCAAAGCGGCAAAGTAGTGCCGCATATCGCGAAAACGGAAGCCATCGGGTGACCCCGGCACGTCTCCTCTGGTGGCTCGCATTGCCCGCTCGATAGTGCACGGCGAGGACTCTCGACCTGTCTCATCCGTGACCACTGTTCGGCCCTGTCCTCGAGCCACCTTCGCAGACAGCTCCAACGCCAACTCTTGCGGGATCGGCACTGGCGTTGGAGCTGTCTCGGACTTTGAAGGCAGACCGGGTACTGGATGACCGGCGAGACGCTGCCCCGCATGAAATCAACGTCGTTGGGCCGCAAGGCGGCTGCCTCGCCGGTGCGCAGACCGACGAACGCGCCGGGCAGCACCGCGGCGCACAGATGGGCGGGGAAGGCATCGTGGAGTGCCCACACCTGCGCAGTGGTCGCCACGTAGGGCCGCTGCGCACCTCGTCGCGGTGAGGCGGGGCGCGAGCACGGGTTGCGCGCGATGATCTCGTCTTGCACGGCGTCGGCCAAAACCTGCGACAATCGGCGGTGCAGCGCGTAAGCGTATGAGTCTGCTCGCCCCTCGTTTCCTAGCTCAGCGAGCCACGCTTTCACGTGGCTCGGCTTAACCGGTGACAGCGGCATCGGCCCGAAATCTGCCTCGATCCGCCGCAGGTGAACCCTGGCCTGGCGCACGGTTGAGGCGCGACGCGTGCAGTAGCCGTGAACCACGACGCAGACCACTGGCTGATCGTCATCCGGGCTGTTTGCGGGTCCACGTAGTCACCGCGAACGACTGAGGCCGTAACGCTGTCGAGCCACTGCCTAGCGTCGATCTTGCGATCGAAGTGCCGTGAGTACTCCTTCCCCCCTGCATCGCGATACCGTGCACGGTAGACACCATCGGGGCGCTTCTGGATGCCATCGTTGCCTCCTTCGATGTCATCGTCGCTAGTCGTACACAGGTCGCGGATGGCCCGCCGAGCACGGGTGGTGCGCCTTCAATCAGCCGCGGCGCTTCATAGTCATCGCCTCGCGCTCTACCTAGGTACCGTCCAGCACCGGATCTCCAGGGGCCCGGTGACGCTCGCTCGGTGCCCCCACGGGGTCGAGGCTGAACCGCCCTGCGCCAGAGCACTGGCCGGTTCTGCCATAACAAGACGTTCATGCCCAAATAGTGCGGTTAGGGGCTCCCGGTGCGCACCGAGGCCTCGACCTGTGGTGATTGCGCCAGTCGTTCCTGAGCACTAGGTCGCTCCTCCCACGGTGTGCTGGGTCGAATAGCCGTTGGGCACGACGGGCTGTCCGAGCACTGGTCCCTAGCGGCGGCATTGACTGTTCTGAAAGCTGTGAACCACCTGAATGTATGGGCGAAGCAGGGGCTGGGTCTAGATAGAGACAGGCGAGAAGGCTAGGGCGCCTGGATCGAGGTCACGAAGTAGTGTGTTCTAGGTCAAGTAGTTCAACGTGAGAACCCCGCTCCCCGCACGCGATCGTGTGGTGAGCGGGGTTCTCATATTGTGCGCGGTGGTGGGGTTACGGGTTGCGCTGGTCGAACGGTTCGGTTTCTACTGCGGTGGCACCGTCGGTGCGTTGTGTTGACTGCGAGCTTTCGGCTTCGGCTTTGGCCGCCTTGGCTTGGGCCTTCACGCTGGGCGCGCGGTCGGCTTCGTCTTTGATGTTCTTCGATTCTTCGGCCATCGTTTCGAGGTAGCCTTCCCACCGGTGTTGCATGGGCTTGATCAGTCCGCCGCCGACGCCGACGATCAGGATGCCGCCGATGGTGGCGAGCACGGTGATCAGCACCGGCAACGTGACGGTGGTGGCGATGTTGACCTGGTTCAGGGCCGCGATGACGCCAAGGCCGATGATGAACACGGCGGCGATGTTGGCTAGGATGGTTCCGTAGGACAGACCGCCGAGGGTGTTGGTAATCAGTTCGCGGACGGCGGTCGCGATCGCTGAGGCGATGACCAGGATAATGATCGCGACGATGATTTTGGGCAGGAACGCGATGACTTCGGTGATTAGGTCACTGATCGGGTTGGGCCCGAAAACTCCGAACGCCAGTTGCAGCACGAACAGCATCAACGTGTAGTACACGAGTTTGCCGACGATCGCGGAGGCGTCGTACTGGCTTTTCGCCAATGCCTTTTTGATTCCGCCGCGTTCCACGGCGCGATCGAAACCGACCTTCTCGAGGACTTTGTCGATGGCTTTGGCGATGCCTTTGGCGATGAGCCATCCGATGAGCAAGATGACGAGGAACAGGATGAGTTTGGGGACGAACGCGGCCACGGTGGCCAGTCCGTCTCGTAGTGCGTCTTCCATGTGTTGCCTTCCGGTTGTTCACGGGATGTGAGTTGGGTTTGGTAGCGTCGAGCGACGCCACGATCCGGGCCGACCTTACACTGTAAAGAGCGTGCGGCTGGTCAGCGCGCGCATGGGCTAGTGGAAGCGGGTTTGTATGCACATGGTGGATGTGGACCATGGGGATGGTGCTGCGAGGGTGGCGCTGAGCAGAGACGTGATCGTCAGACAGGCGTTGGCTGTCATTGACGAGAGCGGGACCGGGGCGCTGTCGATGCGCAAACTTGGTCAGCGCTTGGGGGTGGAAGCGATGTCGTTGTATAGCTACGTCAGCGGTCGCGAGGACTTGCTCGAGGCGGTGGTGGCCTACCTGTTGCAAGACGTGACCGAAGGCATGGACGAGAATCTGACCCACACGTGGCAGGGGTACTTACAAGCGCTGGCCCACCAAATCAGGGCCATTGCCGTGGACCACCCGCAGGCGTTTCCGCTGGTAGCGACCAGGCACCCTGCCGCTCCATGGTTGAGGCCACCCCTTCGTAGTGTGACCATCGTGCAGGACATGTTGGCCAATTTGTCGGCTAACGGTTTCGACGACACCAAGATGGTTGCCGCTTACCGCTCGTTCAGCAGCTTCTTACTCGGACAGTTGTTGTTGGAGTCAGCGATCCGCGGCGCCGAGACCAGCCCGGCCGAAGAGCCCTTAAACG
Organism: Actinomycetales bacterium; assembly: GCA_038330045.1. GTDB lineage: Bacteria > Actinomycetota > Actinomycetes > Actinomycetales > Dermatophilaceae > Ornithinicoccus. The sequence goes on from JBBQNO010000214.1 coordinate 3,432, forward strand.
AAGGCAACGCGCCTATCCCGAACGACGACGTCGACGTAGATCTCGACGATGCCCCGATCGTGACCCGGTTGCGGCC
>JBBQNO010000215.1:0-3489 GCA_038330045.1 Actinomycetales bacterium
TGAAGCGCCCCAGGTTTGATGCCGCTTCTTTCTGAGTCAGGAAGGATGTCGACATGCCTAAGAAGATCAACCCGGAGGTCAAGGCTCGAGCAGTGAGCTTGATGTCGCAACACCAGCAGGAGTACCCGTCGGTGACCGCAGCCGCTGAGGCGGTAGCAAAGCAGTTGGGTTTGGGCCGAGAAACGGTGCGCCGTTGGGCTGCGCAGGCTGATGTTGATGCCGGCCGGCGCGACGGGATCAGCAGCGAAGAACTGGCTGAGATCAAGAAGTTGAAAGCAGAGAACCGGCAGCTGCGTGAGGACGTGGCCATCTTGAAAGCGGCGACGACTTTCTTCGCGGGGGAACTCGACCCCCGCAACCGTTGATCATGGGTTTCATCGATGCTCAACGCGCCGAAGGTCGTGCGGTCGAGTCGGTCTGTCGGGTGCTGCGCGAGCAGGGCTGTCAGGTCGCCGCAAGAACGTACCGGTCCTGGCGCACCGCCCGGCCAAGTGCCCGCACGCTCAGCGACGCGAGCGTCGTGGACGCGGTCCGGGACGTGGCCTGGAAGGTCGACCGCCACGGGAGGCGCAGGTTGACCCCGGAAGGGTTGTACGGGCGGCGCAAGATGACCGCGTTGCTGCGCCGCACCAGCCACGGCGATGCCAGCGCGGGTTCGGTGGACCGGGCAATGCGCACCCTGCACCTATCGGGGGTGCGGCGCGACAAAGGCGTGCGGACCACGATCCCGGCCAAGGACGGCACCCGCGCCGGTGACTTGTTGGACCGCGATTTCACCGCGCCTGCACCGAACTGTGTGTGGGTCACCGACTTCACATATGTCAGGACGTGGGCCGGTTTCACCTACGTCGCGTTCATCGTCGACGTCTTTGCCCAACGCATCGTGGCCTGGCACGCAGCCACTACTAAGCACACTGATTTGGTGATGATCCCGCTGCGGATGGCCTTGTGGCAACGCGAACGAGAAGGCCGCGCCGTCCCGCACCTGGAAGAGCCCGGTTCCGGGTTGATCCATCACTCCGACGCAGGGTCGCAATATACGTCCGTGAGGCTGACTGAGCACCTCGCGTTGGAAGAAATCCGACCCTCGATCGGCTCCGTTGGCGACGCTTACGATAACGCGCTGATGGAGACCATCAACGGGCTGTACAAAGCAGAATGCATCCGCACGACCGTCTTCCACGACGGCCCCTACAAGACCTTGGCGGACGTCGAATACGCCACCACCGGCTGGGTCGATTGGTACAACAACCGCAGGCTCCACGGATCGCTGGGACACATCCCCCCAATCGAACACGAGCAAGCCCACTACGCTGCCCTCAACACCGAGCCGCAGCCCGTATGAGAACGGCAGAGAACCTGGGGCGCTTCAGACTAGCCACTCACGCCGGGGCCTAATGGCTATACCCCCGAAAAGCACTCCAATAACAACCTAAGACGCGGGACCGGTCGACCCACCGGACTTGCCGAACCAAATCTAAGGCACAACACAGGCGAAGCATCTCCCAACCAATCAGGGCGGTCCCGCTGACATGTGATCCACAGTCCCGCAGGGGCCAACGTCCCCGATCCAGTGACCACACCTAGATAACCGGAGAAGGCGTTCACGAACGAGTTCCGGTGCTTCGGAGCCACCCCAAGGCCGGTCAGCACCCGGCCGGCGTCACGTACCGACGTCGGCTCTACCACCCGCGCTAGAACCAGTTGGAAGAACGCTAGCGGCCAAAATCAGGACCTGTATTTCGCCCGTTAGTACCTAAACTCGGTCTTTTCCACCCAACTGTGGAGCATGTTTGCCTTCATTGATCTGCTCAACTAAGAATTCTGGGAACTGTTCTTGGGTATGCTCCACAAGTGTATTAAATACAGCTACGCCAGTTGCTCCCTGGTGAGAAAAATATCGAAACAACATGTCTTCGGTAAAGTCCGTCCTCTCAAAGAGTTTCGACAATCCTTCCGCTCCTGCTTTCGATCCTCCCGACACAAACATATGTGAACCCACATTTTTCCACATCGTATAAAGAGAGGCAAGGGCCGATACCTTGTTGACATCCTCATTAACTAAATTACTGTTCGAGACAGCAGACTCCATAACTTCCCTTAGGCTAGGATAGGGTTCTTGATGCCTCATCCAGTTAGCTAGACCTGTTACTTCTTTGACCGACCAGTCGTCTGGAATATTTTTCGGAGCCCGTGAAAATAAACCCATTAGTATTCGTCTTTTCCTGTCAAGGCTTTTTCAATCCTGTCTGCTTGCAGGCACAGTAGATGCATCGGCTGCTCTATCTCATTACGATCCAGGTTTTGCAATGGAACTGAACCGCGAAGAGTGACTAGACTGTCCCCCATCAACGAAATACCCCCGACCATACCTTGCGACGCTAGTCGTATTGCAGGGAATAATTGAATTTCTCCAATATCACCAATCGGCGCTTGAAAGTCGAGCCAGGATGGCTCTACTTCGTCACCTTGGCGCGCGCCCTCAGCGATCACGACGTGCGACCGTCCATTAGGAAGAGTGAATACTAACTTGAAAGTATAGGCATCGATTTCCGTTACGTTGTAATTCGAGACCAAATATTCTTTCACAGTTGTCCACGTGGCCATAGTGTAAATCCTCCGATAGAATTGGTGAATCTTGGCTTAATGCCACAAGGCCTTTAGTCATGTGATTTTCCTAAAAATCACCTAGTACAGGTTCCGAACGATGAGCACGCGTGTCTCTCCACGGGCCAACCGTTCTTGATGGCCTCGGCACAGTGGGCGCAAGGATCATTTTTTGGTCGATCGTGGATCGTGCATGCACAAGCCATATTTACTCCTCCTCAGGGTATCCCGGATGTTATAGTGCACGCCTTGACGCCGGTTCGCAACCCCCTAGCCTCGATCTTTCATCGGTGGGGGGGAGTGTGGCCACAGCGTCGCGGTGACTGTGTACGCCTAATTTTGGCATTGGGGTGTGACAGGCCGCCGGGATGTCGCTCCTGGGTGGGCGTCGCGTTCCACTTCGCGATTGGTTGTTGCTCGCTGGTCGGGGCAGGGGCATGTCGGTCAGGGTGGCGCGAGGTCCGCGAGCCGGGTCCACCCGGTGGCGGCGAGGTCAGCGAATGGTGCGGTGTTTTTGAGGTGGAGCTTGATGCGCCGGCCGGTGCGGGCGATCGTGGCGGGGATCGTGAGGACGCGGTGTCGTAGCCGTTTGGGTTCCCACCGTCGGGCGGGGTAGTCGTGTAACGCGAGGGTTTGCATCCACGCGAGGAGGTCACCGGCGAGCATGACGATTGCGCACCAGATACGGTTGGCGTCGAAGGATTGCAATGGGAGGTTGGTCAGGCCGGTGTCTTTAGCAATCCGGATGCGGTCTTCGCACCTGGCGCGGCGCCGGTGGCGTAGTTCGAGGTCGGGCAGTTGCCCGCGGGGTGTGTTGGTCGCGAACGCGGTGACCCGTTTGCCGTCGGTGTCGGTGAACCGCAACTGGGCGCCGGGGTGGGG
>JBBQNO010000216.1:0-3465 GCA_038330045.1 Actinomycetales bacterium
GAGTTCGGAGCCCGCACGGTGACCGACCTTACGACCCTCGAAACCGAAGGCACCCGCTTCGATGCCGCGCTCGAGTCCGCCGGAGGCACCACACCCAACCGGGTCAGACACATAACCCACCGGACCGGCCGACTGATCTGGTTCGGCCAAGCGGGTGGCCAACCGACACGACTGGGCTTCTTCGACTGGGTCGATGGTGATGTCGGCGCCCCCATCGAGCAATTCCACTGAGCAAACCCATCCCACCCGAGCGACACCGGGGCCAGCGGGTTTTGAGCACTAAGCACATCGGCTCGGGTCAGCCGAACCCGTACCCCAGCGGGATCGAACTGTGGATCTTTGGTTGAACTCATCTGCGACCAACCCTTATGGGGGTTCTGCCAGCGGCCGCTGGGACTGCTGGTCCTACCCGTAAGTAGGTGCTCATCGTCCTGCGTGCCAGGCCACTATTTCGCGGTGAAGTGCATCCGACCTTTGTGATCGCGGCGGCCCTCGACCTGGGTGACCTCGTCATTCGCGAAGGCCCTAAAAACACGCAAGAGTTCTGCGAGGCTTACAAACACCAAGTGGTTGCTGCTCGACTTATCGGTAGCCACAAGCAAACCAGCCAACTCCATCGGCTCGGTCTCGCATCGCGGATCATCTTCAGGGAGTAGCCAGTAGTCCTCCCATGAAAGGCCCTCAAGCGTCCATGCCAACCGGAAGATGAGGCTGTGCACGAAGAGGTTGCACATCTCGTTCGCCGAGATCGTCGCGGTTCGGGGCGTAGCTATCTCGTACATGTCCAAGTTGCCAAGCACGTCAAACGAGTCAGGTGTACTCGCTCCTTCGCGAAGAGGGAACCGAGTCACGCGAGCGGTCGTCGCCCGCGCCCTTTTGGTTACCTTTGCTGGCATCCCCATTAATCGTCTGGCGGCGAAAGCGCCTGCCATTACGTCGCGTTCCACCTGGTACAGCGCCTCGGCCTCTTCTTCGTAGGCATCATCACTATCGCCGAACTGAGCGAGCCGTCGCGCCAGCCCAAGCCGGGCTTCCTCAAGCCGATCCGCAGATGCTCCGAGATCCCTCTTCCACGGCCAAGACTCCATGAACATGGGCGGACGGTAGCGCCTCGCTCTGTGGGCCCGCCGAGCGGCCTAGCTCACCAGCAACGAGTGACAGGACCACTGATAGGTGAATTGAGGAGCCCTGAAGGGCTGGACTCCATGAATGTGCGCTGTCTACCCGCCGCGGTCCTTCTTTACATACGCAGGTCCGGATACTCCGATCTGTGCAAACTAGGCCACGTGTCGTGTGTCATCTGCGCTGCATCTCGACATTTCCGGACCGGCTACCCATGTTGCATAGGGCCGTGTGCGGCTTGTCGCATTGCGAATTACGCGGTGCTGGGGGGAGGCGTACACCAGACGTGGCTCGCGAACGGCCGTGCTGGCTCTAGCCTGTGTCGAACAGGGATCGCTGACCGGTGACGGTTCGGACACCAGAGCGGGTTCCCTTCCGTCCGCAGCATCCGTTTGGCGGTGGTCAACCGGTCCTCGCTGTGCCCGACCGATGAATTTTCGCGCCGTGTGGGTCTGTACGCCGAATACCGACTCATGGAAGGCTGACGCCATGCGGAAACTGACCTTTGGCATGAACCTGAGCCTGGACGGCTATATCGCCGCGCCCGGTGACGACCTCGGCTGGAGCGTGCCGAGCGACGAGCTGTTCCAGTGGTGGTCCGACCGGGTGGGGGCGACGGGCCTGGCGTTGTATGGGCGAAAACTGTGGGAGACGATGAGCTCTCACTGGCCGACCGCCGACCAGCAGCCTGGCGCCACGCCGGCGCAGATCGAGTTCGCCCGCCGCTGGCGGGACATGTCGAAGGTGGTGTTCCCCTCAACGACCAGATTGAGGTGATGACCGCCCAAGCCGCCGAAGAAGTCGCGACGGCTAACGCCCAAGCCACCAGGGCCGAACAAGCTCAACACGCCGCGGACTCCGAGCGGGCCGACGCCGACGCCGCAGCCGCAGAGGCCACCGCGGTGGCCGAGACTGCGCAGGCACGCCTGGGCGAGGCTCAAGCCGAGATCGCAGCGATCGAACAGGCCCGCGATGAGATGGCCCGCACCCGTGATCAGGTGATCGAACAGTTAGACCAAGCCACACCCGCGTGATGAAGCCAGAGACCAAATAACCACCGTCGCTGCAGAACGCGACTCCGCCCGCCGCGACGCCGAGCGAGAGCACGCCCACGCCGAGCAGCGCCTCGCAGACCTACGGACCACCCACACAGAGCACATCACCAACCTTCGCGCCGAACTAGAGCAATCCCGGGAAGCCACCCAGGCTGAACGGTCCCGAGCCGACCGCGCCGAAGCGCGTCTGGACCGGTCCGGGCCCCGGGGAGCCAGGTAGTGACGGTGATCACTGAGGATGCGTTCGAGATCGGTCCGGCGCCGACGACGAGCCGCTATTGCCGCGATGCGGCCAACCCGGACGGCGCGTGGAGTGAATGCCAGCATCAGCACTAACACCAGCAGTGCCAGTCTTCATGAAAGGTCGAACGATGACGAGCGTGCAATGGGTCGGCTTGGCCGTCGACGGCCTGCCCCGCGTTGATCATCGAGGTAACGGTGTACTTGGAGGAACGAGCCACCGAACGCCACTTCCTGTCCAGGGTGGCCAGGGGTGTTCCCAGGCATCCTGGGCCTTGCGCCAGCGCCGGACTCAACCTCATGACCCGCTGCGCAGCCGCCCGCAAAGGTGTGAGACCCCTTTCTTGATCGGTCACGGCCGATTTCTCTCGATCGTTCAACTGATGTCAACGATTGCGCGCGGGCGCCCGGTGGCGTGTGGTTGGGGTGAGGCAGGGTTGGGGTGCTGCATGGTGAGGGGGACGGACGTGATGCGGGTGTCCGTCCCCCTCAGCACTGTTTTATGCGTGGATCAGGCGATGGTGCCTGAACCTACGCTCACCGGGGCGTTCTGACGGCGACGGATCAGCGAGGTTGCGCCGATACCGATCAGGGCCAACGATGCGACACCGCTGGTCAAGGCCCATGTGGGGATGCCGCTGTCAGCGAAGGTGCCACCAGCACCGGTAGCAACGCCGCCACCGGGCATGACGTCCTCGCCAGCGTTGACCGAGGAGTTACTCGGCAGCGCCAGGTAGGGGAAGCTGTCACTGAAAGCAACGTTGTTCGCATCGACACCGTCACCTGCTGCCAGAGCCTCAACAATTTCGCCGGTCTGGGCAGCACCCATGAGCGCCTGGATCTCGATGTCGACCACGTCGTCAGCCAGACGACGACCATTCGGGAAGCCCGCGAGGTCACCCGCGAGCACGCCCAAACGGCTCGGCTCGGCGGCCGGCGGCACGGTCAGGTTCAACCGCAACATTTCCGAAGGCTGGAAAGCCTCAGCGTCAACGTCACCGTTGAGGATCTGGCTGTTCAGGTCGGCCTGGATCGGGCCGGTGTCCTT
>JBBQNO010000217.1:0-3405 GCA_038330045.1 Actinomycetales bacterium
GAAACACCTATGAGCAACGAGCCACACGCTCGTCACGCTCGATCCTAGACACGCGGAAACGCTCCTGCCGAAAGCACCGTCCTGCGGTAACCAACCCGCGAATATCAGTCTGACCGCGCGTCGCCAACGACACGCTCACCAAGACAAACGTCAACGAAACACGAGGCGCCCGCCCTGAGGCCTCAGGACGGGCGCCTCACCCTGCCACTTGACAAAACCCATCTCCATATCAGGTGTCAGAAGTCGTGTTCACTGGCGCGCCTCGCGGGTCCGGTGGCGCCGGTTGTCGAGGAGTGCGTGATGGTGGGGGGGCCTCGCCTGTCGCAGCTCCGGTGGTGTGCTCGGCAGCTCGATGCCATCATCGGCTTGGTGATTGCTGCGGTGATTGTGTGGATCCTGGCGAACTCCACCCCGCACCGCGATACGCCGCCTCATGGATGGCGTCGACGACGGCACCCTGGAGCGGGTCGAGTCCATCGCAGCGGGCGTTCCCGGGGTCCAGGACGTGCGGGAGACGCGGGCGCGGTGGCCCGGTCACCGGATGGAGACCGAACTGTGCGTGACCACGGATGCGTCCCTGTCACTGTCGGCCGGGCACGCGCCGGGCCAGGATGTCGAAACGGCTTTGATCACCGGTGTGCCGCATCTGGACCGGGCTGTCGTCCGGGTGGCACCCATAGGCGCGGACACACCACGAGCGGCGCCGAGTCACGTCCACGACTGACGTCAAAGCCCTCCCCACCCCCAGGGCGCGGCGTCGCCTCGGGGGATCGACTTAGCACGGGATTGGCGATTTCGGGGATGATAATCATCAATGTGGGTCCCTTCTGGCCGGAGAACGTCCTGCAGCGGCTCTACCTTCTGCCGACCGGCCGGGCCTGCGTGCTTGTTCGCGACGATCGCTGGCGTGGGGATGGGCTACTTCATGCGTAGCTGGCGGGGCAAGGAGTTGTGGACGGCGCTTTCCTGGCGAGTGACTCTGCTCTTCCTCCTAGGGGCCTCAATGACCAACCGACCACCCGCCTCCCTACGTCTTCCCGCCCTGCGCACCCGTGGCGACCACACCGACGGTCTTGGCCACCGTGCACCGAGTCGTCAACCTACGACGTTCGTCGTCAGAGCCAACTTCTCCTGAAACACTTCCGGTGGGTAAGCGCAAGACCGTGGGTGCTACTAAATCTCGTGCACATCTAATCCACCCATTCCGTGGGTGCGTCTGGTTTAGATGCGCAAACGCGTCTGGTTTACATGCGCGTAGCCAGAAAGGTAGGCACCGGGCAGAGAAAGGCATCCCTCGTGCTCGGCGTCCAAGCGAGGTGAAGGGTTTAGCGCGATAGTGGGGTTGCAGACTAGCCCCTGGTGGCGGCGGCCGTGCGCGTCGAAGCAGTCGTAGACGAAGACTGCGAGGTCGACACCGACCTGTGGGGCCGCCAAGCCAGCACCACCGGCTGCCCGATTCGTCGCGAACATATCGCAAAGCAGGTTCCATAGATCGGTGCCAAAGGTGGTAACCGGCCGGCAGCGACGATGAAGAACGGGCTCGCCCCACCGGGTGATGCGCACCGGCTGGCCCTGGGCGAGCAGTTGCTCAAGCGGCATGTCGATCTCCTCCTTGTCGAGATCGACTCTCCCATAAGGACACGGCCACCTCCGCGTGGTTCCCTCTTGTACTTAACTCTGGCTGGCCCTGCCCATCCCGTCAGCTGAAGAAGCCAGCCGGCTTCGGACATAGCGCCCGGGTAGGGATCGCCATCCGAGTCACGCCGAGCATGGTGGTGGCCGGTGCCACCTGGGCCTCCCAGCCGCGATACCAGGACGCCGTAGTGAAGGAAGAGGAGATCGACGTCGGTGGTGTAGACGTTGAGTCGGACGAGGTTGGCTAGCGACATGCCAACTCCGCCAAGCACGGTTTCAAGGTTGTCGAGGCTCAACGCAACTTGCGCAGCCAAGTTGTCCTCGTGCGGGAGCGTCAAGCGGCAGAGACCAGATGGTTGCATGGTGATCTCTTACACTTCCTCTTCGAAATAGTCGTATCGATGCTCGGCAAAATATTCAGACATCGCCTGGTCGTCGTAGGACACGGGCACCAACTGCGGCTCCGGTAAATCGGGCCCCGCGCCGAGGGGTTCTGACATTGCAACCAAACCCAGCAAAAACTTTCGCGCCGCCAGGAGCATTGAGGGGTCCTTGATCCACATCCCCGTTTCCAACGAGCGCCGCGATGCCTTAGTGAAGTTGGGCGACCCTAGCCAGAGCCATTCGGGCCGAAACCCGATCTGGTCGACAGTGTGCCCAGATGGGTGCTCGTCCGACCACCACATTTGACCCAGCAGCATGATCTTGGAGTGAACGATTGGGACAAGGCGGTTTCCCGACTTTCGATAGCCCACCTCCCTGACACCACCGATGCTCATGGTCTGCCGCCAGTCTGGGGTGTAGGGCCCAACCATGAGTGCATCTCCGCTTGCGTCTCGTGCCGCTAGGTCGTCGAGCTCGGGATAGGCAGATTGTCCTAAACCTCGCTCTGCGGCTAGCTCCACAAGCGGCTGGGTTCCTGGCTGATCGAACTTCACGCGGGTCTGCTTAGTCACGACGACACACACATTCGCCATTTGATGCAGAACTGCGATGAGGTCTGGGTCGTCCATCCACATCGCGCAACCTAGGACCGCGGGGCCCCAGTGCCGCTCGTTGCGACGCTGCCTCGCGGCTTCGGCCAACTGTGAAGTCAGTCCACCTAGTACGTCTAGACCAAAGTAGGCGCGCCCCCCCTGCGTCAGTGGCTATTTGCTCATTCAACCCCGATCCGAAACCAACTGGATCGTCGAAACCGTTCATCCTTACCCCTCACGCTCTTGTCATCGTCCCAGCACGTTACCCCGCCGCCTCGTCCAAGGTGGATGGTGAAGTGGCTGGGCTAAGCGGCGTGCAGCAGGTAGGTCAGTGAGGCGCGGATATGGCGGGCGACGGGGCTGGCTGGCTGTCTTCGGGGTAACGGTTCAAGCAGCTGACGTCTGAATCCACGCCCAAAGCCACAGGTGGTTCTACTGAGCGCGCCGCTCGAAGTGCTGCTCGGCAGGGTCATGCGTCGCCAGAACAATCCCTACGGCAACAGTTAGAGGTCCGCGGTACCTCGGTGAGGGTGAGCCTATATAGCGCCGCGGCACGACGATTCGAGTTGGACGGGCGTTGCCTGGTCCGTGACCGGGCGGACACTGACCATGTCCTCCTCCGCTCAGCCGTGTGAAGCCCCGTCCCCGGTCGCGGATCGGCTTGCGGAGCGGAGCGCTTCGGCAAACCGTGGCGCAGTCAGCTCTCTAGCAGATCGAAGTTGCGCACGATCATCACCTCGTCGAGGCCAGGACGCGTTGGTCGATTAGGACCTCGGCGTAGCGCCACGTCAAG
>JBBQNO010000218.1:0-3397 GCA_038330045.1 Actinomycetales bacterium
GTTGCTCCACGGTCGCGGAGCGCCGGCCCGGGCACATCGGCGTCGAGGCCGGACACTTCTCGGCCGTTGGGAGGAGCGGGGTCTCGTTCTTTCGGTCGGTCCCCGAGGCCTCGGCGGTCCCTAGGCTGGGCGGGTGATCACCAACGCCCTGCGCTCGCTGTGGGCCGAGCCCCGCGCAGCCGCCGTTCCCGAACGGGTGTGGCGCGACCGGGTGCTGGTCGGCGCGTTGATGGTGACGGCGCTGCTCTGGGGTTAGGGCACGGCGTACGACGCGGGTGACGGGTGTGGTGCGCCCCGTCACCCGCCGGGATCAGGCGCGGTTGAGAACGGTTTCGAGGTCGATCTCGATCTGGATGTCTTTGGAGACCAGGAGGCCGCCGGCCTCGAGGGCGACGTTCCAGGTGATGCCGAAGTCCTCGCGGTTGATCTTGGTCTTGGCGGAGAACATGCCTCGGTCGCCGCCCCAGGGGTCGCGGGCGTGTCCTTCGAAGGTCACTGCGAGGGGGACGTTGCGAGTGATTCCGTGCATGGTGAGGTCGCCGTGCACCGTGCCGCTGGTGTTGTCCCAGTCCACCGCGGTGCTGCGGAAGGTGGCGGTGGGAAACTGCTCGACATCGAACAGCTCAGCGGACTTGATGTGGGCGTCGCGCTCGGCGCTGCCGGACTCGACGCTGGCCATGCTGATGGAGACCTCGACCTTGGAGTCGTTGAGGTTCGGGGCGATGACGACCGTGCCGGTGACGTCGGTGAACCTGCCCCGGACCTTGGTGAGCATGAAGTGGCGGCCGATGAAGGCCACGTCGGTGTGTCCGGGGTCGATCTCCCAGGCGCCTGGTGCGGGCAGGAAGTGCCCGTCGATGGTGCGGGTGGGGGAGGCCTGGTGGGCGGTGGTGTCGGACATGATGGTGTTCCTGACTTGTTGTGATGGGGGTGGGGGTTCAGGCGGCCTGGGTGGACTCGGTCGGGTTGCCGGCGGCGACCCAGTCCTGGATGCCTTCGCGGTACTTGCGCACAGCGGTGTAGCCGAGGCGCTCGAGACGGTGTGCGACTGCTTGGCTGTTGCCGCAAGCCTCGTTGGAGCAGTAGGTGACGATCGTGGCGTCCTTGTCGGGCAGGAGGCGCGGAGCCTCGGTGTCGACGTCGGATTCCACAAGGTTGACCGCGCCGGGCAGGTGCAGCTGGTCGTAGTACGACACGGGGAGCGCGTCAACGAGGACCACAGCGCTGGTGGCGACCAGGGCCTCGAGGTCGGTGCGGGTGATGAGTTCGGTCATGGCTATTGACCTCCGATAGTAGGTGCGGTTGCACGCATATAATTGCGGGCAGCGGATCCCTTGTCAAGGTGCGTGCGCCCGCACATAAGGTTGCCGAGCGGCGCCTGCCGATCCTGGGCCTGTCGAACCCGCGCGAGAAGCGAGCCGGCAGCAGGAGGGTTGGTCAGGGCCTGGGCGAGTTTCCCCGCATGCACGCACGCGGCGCGTGGCGGACCAAAGGCAGTAAAGGTGCCGGAAGTGTGCCGATGGGCTTGGGCAGCTCAGAGCAAGAGGGCTGCCTCAGGAAGAGGACTGTTCCTCCGCGGAGACCACGCGGCCCAGTGCTTGGGCGATCACCCGGGACTCTTCGTCTCTCAGTCGAGAGAGAAAATGCTCCTCGACGGCCTTGAGATAGATCGGGGCGCTTGTTCGCAGACGCTTTCGGCCCTCAGGGGTGATGACCGTAAAGGATGACCTCTTGTCGTCGGGGTTGGCTTCCCGCACGACCAGCCCCGCTCGCTCGAGCTCGGTGACAACCCTGCTGACACGCTCGCGGCTCACTACAGCCTGTTGGCCGAGTTCGGTCATGCGTAGGCGGCGCTCCGGTGCCGCGTTGACGACCAGCAGAACGTCGTACCAGGTCAAAGGCAACCCGGTGGGTAGTAGCGCTCGTTCGAGCTTAGGCAGGACGGCGGCGTGGGTGCGAAGCAGCGCGGCCCATGCGCCGACTGGGTCAAACGACGTCATGCTTTGAGGATATCAAACACGTGCGCACGCACTTACTGCCGCTGAGCCTTTGGTGTCGAGGGGAAGGAGGCGGTCCGCGCCGCGGCCGGGTGCGCGCTCTACGAAGGGGGCTTTCGGTCGCGCTCGAGAGGATGGGAGCCGGTCGGCAGCGGACCACCTAGATGACAAATTCCAAGGGGTCTCAGTGGTCGTAGGCGGTCAGTGAGCGGCGTACCTTGAGATTCAGGTTGTCGTTGTGCCAGATCGCGGCGGTCAGAGCCAAGACCCGTTGTGCGATCCGGGCGCAGACGCCGGCGGGAGTCTTGCCGCCGTGGCGTTCGAGGTCGAGCTGGCCTTTGAATGTGGCGTTGACTGACTCGATGATCTGGCGCAGTGGTTTGAAGAACCGTTGCCCGGGGCGTGGCTTCTCGCCCTTGCGGGCTGGCCGCAGCAGATCGATGCCAGCAGAGTCCAGACCGGCCTCGAACGCCCGTCCGTAGTAGGCCTTGTCGGCGATCACGACCTGTCTGTTCTGGCCGGCCAGGCTGGGTGTGGCTTCCAAGATCGCGTTGAGGACCTCGCGTTCGTCGGCCTTCGCTCCGGTCAGGGCCCAGCCCACAGGCAGTCCCTGCAGGGTGCAGACCAGATGTAGCCGCAGTCCCCAGAAGAACCGGGAGTGTGAGGCGCAGTAGCCGTATTCGGCCCATCCGGCCAGGTCAGAGCGCTTCACGGTCTCCCGCGACCGGGCGCACTCGACCGGGGTGGAATCGACGACCCACACGTCGTCTCCGGCCACGCTGGTCTGCTGACCCAGCTCGCCGATCAGCCACGTCATCGTCGCCGCGAGCTTGCGTAACCGCTTGTTGTAGCCCGACTGCAGAGGCAAGTTGGGAAACATCACGAGCAGGTTGTTGCGGGCATAGCGCAGCCACCGGGTCTCGCTGGTGAAGCCCAACAAGGCCTGCATGACGGCCAAGGTGAGCATCTCGGCGTCGCTGGTCCTCGGCGTGATGCCCACCTTCGGGCGTAGCGGAACACGCTCAGGATGAGCGATCAACAGATCATCAGTCGTCACATAGAGTGCGGTGGCAAGGGTGTCCAGATCGGCGTCCACGAGGGCCTCCAGGTTCGCGTTTGGTTAGCAACGCCGACTCTGGACACCCTTCTCCACTCAAAATAGCCCCCACGCCGTCCGGAGCCCTTGGACTTACTCATCTAGCCAAGGTGCCCCTGGCGGGGCGCCCGTTCCGGGCTGAAAATGGGTGCGTGGCTGTCCAGGTGACGTCGTTGTTCCTATGGTCCGTTGAGGCCGTCGTCTAGCCGGACGGTGGGAGTCGCGTGGTGGGCCCTTCACTGTTGCCGACATTGGTTGTCGAGCACGAGGACTAGATTTGCTTGTTGCCCTGGCGACTCCTCCC
>JBBQNO010000219.1:0-3389 GCA_038330045.1 Actinomycetales bacterium
GTGCATGCTAAGGCTTATTTGCTGGCGATGGCCTCGCCTACGACAGCGGCGACAGCGTCGGTGATCATCAGCAATTCGTCTTTGGTGATGGTCAGCGGCGGCGCGAGACGGATCGTCGAGCCGTGCGTGTCCTTGGCCAGCACCCCCTTCTTCATGAGGGCCTTGCAGGCGGCCTTACCGGTTATGACCCCGGGGTCGATGTCGACACCGGCCCACAGCCCGCGCACGCGCACACCGACCAGGCCTTTGCCCATCAACGCTTCGAGCTGCTCGCGGAAGACCGGCTCCAACTCGGCCGCGTGGGCCTGGTGCTCGCCGGTGGCCAACAACTTCACCACGGCGTGGCCGACGGCGGCAGCCAGCGGGTTACCACCGAAGGTCGAGCCGTGGGTGCCGGGGGTGATGACGTCCATGACGTCACGGTTTGCGGCGACGGCGGAGACGGGGATGATCCCGCCACCGAGGGCCTTGCCGAGCGTGTACATGTCAGCCTCGACGCCTTCATACCCGCAGGCCAGGGTGGTGCCGGTGCGGCCGAGGCCGGACTGGATCTCGTCAGCGATCATCAGCACGTTGCGGTCGGTGCACAGTGCGCGCAGCTCGGGCAGGAATCCCTCCTTGGGGATCTGCACACCCTGCTCGCCCTGAATCGGCTCGACCAGCACGGCAACCGTGTCGTCGTCGATGGCCGCTTCGATGGCGGCCAGGTCGGCATACGGGACGGTCTCGAAGCCGGGCGTGTACGGGCCGTAGTGATCGTGTGCCTCGGGGTCATCGGAGAAGCTGACGATGGTGGTGGTGCGACCGTGGAAGTTGCCGGCCATCACGATGATCTTGGCGCGACCGGGGGTGACGCCCTTGACGGTATAACCCCACTTGCGGGCGATCTTCAGCGCGGTTTCGACGGCTTCGGCGCCGGTGTTCATCGGCAGGATCGCTTCCTTGCCGACGAGAGCGGCGAGGTCGCGGCAGAACGGGCCGAGCGCGTCGTTGTGGAACGCGCGGCTGGTCAGCGTCAGGCGGTCCAGCTGGTCTTTGGCAGCGTCGACCAACGCGGGGTGCCGGTGACCGAAGTTGAGCGCGGAGTAGCCCGAGAGCGCGTCGAGGTACTTATTGCCCTCGACGTCGTAGACCCAGATGCCCTCGGCCTTGTTGACCACCACAGGCAGCGGGTTGTAGTTGTGCGCAGCAACCTCATTCTCCAAATCGATGAAGGTCTGGTTGTGGAGAGTCTCGGGCGCGGGCGTGGCAGTAGCAGTCATGTCCCCAGCGTAAAGGACGTCGCCGCTGGAGTGGGTCGCAGTCATATATACAGAGTACCGGAAGAATATGCATCTGGATGACGCCCGTCGTGATCGAGAACGCCCTACCGGATACTGGGGAGCATGCCCGAGCCGACGCACGACGCAGACACGACGCCCCCGACGGGCGTTGACGAGGAGTCGCGTGCCCATCTGCGCGAAATGTGGCCCTTCATCCGCGAGCACAAGATGGCGCTGGTATGGGTAGCGCTCGCCTCGCTGCTCGCCACCATCTTCGCTGTGATCCAGCCCCTGATGCTGCAGCAACTGGTGAACTCGGTCGGTGCGGGTGAGGCCATCGGCGGGTTCTTGTGGCTGCTGATCGGGGTCACCCTGGGTCAGGCCCTCTTCCAGGGCTTGCAGACCTTCTTGTTGCAAAGCACCGCCGAGCGGGTGGTGCTCGGGGTGCGACGCAGCCTCGTCGCAAGCTTGCTATCGCTGCCGATCAAGGTGTTCGATGCCCGCCGGGTGGGCGACCTGATGTCGCGAGTCGGGGCCGACACCACGCTGCTGCGCACGGTCGTGACCTCGGGGATCTTCGACATCGTCTCGTCGGTCCTGATGTTTGTTGCCGCTGTGGTGCTGATGATCTGGATCGACCCGCTGCTCTTTGGGCTGACGTTGATCACGGTGCTGATTGGGGTGGCGGTGGCGTTTGTCTTGGGCACCCAGGTGCGGCACGCCAGCAAGGCGGCCCAGGAGGCCGTCGGCGCGATGTCGGCCTCCGTGGAGCGGTCCCTGTCGGGGATCCGCACCGTCAAGGCCGCGATGGCCGAGTCGCGTGAGGCTGAATTGATCGACAAAGACGCGCGGTCGGCATACCAAGCAGGGGTGCGGTTGGCCAAGTTGTCGGCGGTAATCGAGCCCGTGATGTCGATCTGTTTGCAGGCGGCGTTCCTGGTGGTGCTCGCCGTTGGGGGGATTCGTGTCGCAAACGGATCGATGCTGCTTGGTGACTTGATGGCGTTCATCCTCTACCTGTTCTTGTTGGTCCTGCCGATTGGCACGGCGGTGGGTGCGTTCGTGCAGATTCAGTCCGGGCTGGCGGCGCTGGATCGCATACAGGAGATCGTGCGGTTGGACTCCGAGACTGCTGATGAAGTCGACCTAGACGAGTCCCCCGCCTTGGTGAACGACGAATCCCCCGCGTTCGAGTTTGTCGACGTGTCGTTCATCTACCCGGACGACGCCGAAAGCGACGGTGAGCCCACCGGCGAAAGGGCCGTGCTCAAGGGGGTCAGCTTTACCGTTGCCCGAGGCAGTCGCACCGCCATCGTGGGGCCGTCTGGGTCAGGCAAGTCGACAAGTTTGGCGTTGATGGAGCGCTTCTACGAGCCCACCTCAGGCGCGATCACCCTGCTCGGTATGCCGCTTCACGCCCAACCGCGCAGCCGGGTGCGCGCGCATCTTGGCTTGATCGAGCAAGATGCCCCCATCCTGAGCGGCACCCTGGCCGACAACCTCCGGCTAGCGGCACCCGAAGCCGCCGATCATGCCCTGCTGGGAGCCCTCAACGCGGTAGGACTCTCCGAGCTCGCCACCCGTGATGACGCCGGGCTTGGCCTGGACCTTGGCGAGCGCGGCACCAAACTCTCCGGCGGCCAACGGCAACGGTTGGCGTGGGCGCGCACCATGCTGGCCGATCGAGATGTCCTGCTGATGGACGAGCCGACGTCGTCAGTGGATTCACGGACCGAGCACCTGCTGCAGGACACGCTCGATGCCCTCGCGGAGCAACGCACCCTGGTGGTCGTGGCTCACCGACTCTCGACCATCAAGGACTTCGACCAGATCATCGTGCTGGAGCACGGGGAGGTCGTGGCCACCGGCACCCACGCTGAGTTGATCGAGCAACAAGGCGTCTATGCGGAGATGGCGCAACGACAAGGATTGACCCCGGGCAGCGTTCAGGCCCCGACCGAAAAGGTCAAGGCCTGAATGTCGTCGCGTGGTGGCAGGTGCAGGATTCGAACCTGCGTAGGCTACGCCGGCGGATTTACAGTCCGCTTCCATTGGCCGCTCGGACAACCTGCCGCGCTGAACGGATGAAACAATAACAGTCACCACGGGGGTCAGTGCCAATCGAGC
>JBBQNO010000220.1:0-3386 GCA_038330045.1 Actinomycetales bacterium
CAGCACCAGCACCAGCACCAGCACCAGCACCAGCACCAGCACCAGCACAGACCAGGCTAGGAGCAGTATGCAGATCGCGGTCGTCGCGCTAGGCAAGATCGGGTTGCCGTTGGCGGTGCAATTCGCCGACGCAGGGCACGATGTCCTTGGGGTGGACGTGAACTCGACCGTCGTCGACCTCATCAACCGCGGCATCGAGCCCTTCCCAGGTGAAGCACACCTCGCGGAGAAGCTGGCCGAGTTGGTGCCCGCGGGTCGACTCAAAGCCACCACCGACTACGCGGAAGCGATCCCGACCGCCGACGCCATCGTGCTCGTGGTACCGCTGTTTGTCGACGAAGAGACCGGCCAGCCCGACTTCGGCTGGATGGACGGTGCAACCCAAAGCCTGGCTGAACATCTGAGCCCCGGCACGCTGATCTCCTACGAGACCACGCTGCCCGTCGGCACCACCCGCAACCGGTGGAAGCCGATGATCGAGTCGATCTCCGGCCTCACCGAAGGAGCCGACGACGGCTTTCACGTCGTCTTCTCGCCCGAGCGCGTGCTCACCGGCCGAGTGTTCGCCGACCTACGCCGCTATCCCAAGCTCGTGGGCGGCCTCAATGCCAAAGGTACGAAGCGAGCCATCGCGTTCTACAACGACGTGCTGACCTTCGACGAGCGCGGAGATCTGCCACGGCCCAACGGCGTCTGGGACATGGGCAGCGCCGAGGCCTCCGAGATGGCCAAGTTGGCCGAGACGACTTACCGAGACGTGAACATCGGTCTCGCCAATCAGTACGCTCGATTCGCCGATCAAGTGGGCATCGACGTGCAGCGGGTCATCGAAGCGTGCAACTCCCAGCCTTACAGCCACATCCATAACCCCGGTATCGCGGTCGGTGGGCACTGCATCCCCGTCTACCCGCGGCTGTACCTCTCGACCGACCCGGATGCCACCGTCGTGCGCAGTGCCCGCGCCGCGAACGCGGCTATGCCTGAATATGCCGTCGCTCGCGCCGAAGAGCTTCTCGGCTCGCTGGACGGGTTGCGAGTTGCCGTCCTCGGAGCGGCCTATCGAGGCGGCGTGAAAGAAACAGCCTTCTCCGGCGTCTTCGGCACCGTCGCAGCGCTTACCTCGCGCAACGCGGAGGTCACGGTGCACGACCCGATGTATACCGACGCCGAGTTGAGCACCTTTGGCTGGGCACCACACCACATGGGTGACGAGGTCGACGTGGTGATCGTGCAAGCGGACCACCGTGAATATGCGTCATTGACCCCGGGCGATCTGCCTGGCGTGCGCTTGCTCGTCGATGGGCGCCGCATCACCGATCCCGCTACCTTTGCAGGCGTCCCACGAATCACGATTGGCGGCGGAACCGCCTCACTATGAGTGGTTGCTTGTGATGGTCGGTAGTTCGTGGCTGGGCGTGTTCCCGGGCATTGCTGCAATGGTCTTCGTCTTCATCCTTCCTGGCTACGGGGTGCTGCGCGCGCTAGGTATCCGGGGGTTGGTCGCCTGGGGCGCTGCCCCGGCGATGACCGCCGGAATGGCGGGCATCGGTGCCGTCTTGTTGCAGTGGGCTGGCGTCCCGTGGTCCTTGACTTCGTTTGCGTTAAGTTCGCTCGTTGCCGTGGTCATCGCGATCGGCACCAGCATCGCGCTCGGCACTGTGCGCAAACCCCCGGTGCGCGTGGCTGGCCAACGCGTCTTGAAGGCCAAAGAGTCCGGCTGGCTCGCGGCAACCTGGACTCTCGGCGGCGGGCTTCTCGCCGCCGCGATGATGGTCGGCATGAAGTCGCCGAATCAGCCTGCACAAGCGTGGGATTCGGTCTTTCACGTCAACTCGGTCTGGTTCATCAAGGACACCGGCAACGGGTCGAGCCTCGGTGGACTCGCCCCGATGTATGGCGACACCATCGCGCC
Source organism: Actinomycetales bacterium (assembly GCA_038330045.1). Classification (GTDB taxonomy): domain Bacteria; phylum Actinomycetota; class Actinomycetes; order Actinomycetales; family Dermatophilaceae; genus Ornithinicoccus. Next base: position 1,913 of record JBBQNO010000220.1, read on the forward strand.
CTATTACCCCAGCGTGTGGCACGCCTTGGTGGCGATCAGCCCCGGTTTTGAGTTCGTCACGCAGGCCGCGAACTCCTCGTCGATCGTGATCGGTTCCTTCATCTGGATCGGCGGCTTGGTCGCGCTGGCCCGGGTGGTGTGGCCAGATCAAGCTTTGCCTATGGTGCTCGTGCCGATTCTGGCCTCGACCTACGTGACCTTCCCCGCTATCGCCGTGTCCATGCTCGGCGTGTGGCCCTACGCCCTCAGCGTGGCCTGCATACCCGGCACCCTCGCTCTGCTCATCAGCGCGCTCCGCAAAGATCTTGGGCCGCGGGTCCATACGGCATACGGAATCGGGGTGCTTGGCGCGAGCAGTGGCGTGGTGCTGTCTCACGGATCGGGACTGTTCTCGCTCGCGGTCCTGGCGATCCCGCTGGTGACCGTGCTGATCGCCCGTCACGCCGTTCGCTATTGGCGTCGTGGGCATCGAGGGGCAGTCGCGGCCACGCTGATCTCCGCCACCGTCATCACCGTGGGCCTGGGCTGGGGCATCCTGACCTCAGCGCCAGTCGCGTCCATCGTCGGGTACGAGCGCGGGGGGCAGAGCAGCTATCTGCCCGGTCTCGGTTCGCTGCTCATCGACCACCCACTCATCTACGTCTACGACTTCAAGGCGGTCAACGCGGCGAGCACGCTGCTGATGCTGGCTGGGGTGGTGCTGTGCCTGCGCACCAAGCACGCGCGATGGTTGATCGTCGCCCTCCTTGCTACGGGCGCGATCACCCTCCTTGCCGCTGGGCCGCCCGACAACCCCGCCCGCGTGCTGGCTGGGTTTTGGTACACCCAGGCCTCGCGCGTTAACCAGATCCTGCTGATCCCCGTGCTCATGCTCGGCGCTGGGGGAGCAGCCTGGCTGGTTCGCTCGGTGTCGAGGTGGCGACGTGTCCCCCTCACGGCTGCCGCAGCGGCGCTGGTGGTCGCCCTCGGTGGCCTCACGTTCGGATTCCGGTGGCCGATGCAGACGGAGGTAATGGCCTCGACGTACTCGAACTGGCCCATCGCCTGGGGCACGATGCTCGAAGAAGACGAGATCGCGATGGTCGATCGGGCCTCGACCCTCCTTCCCGACGATGCCGTGGTGCTGGGGGAGCCCACCGCGGGGTCGCCATACTTGCTGGCGCGCAGCGGAGTTGAGGTGGTGTATCCGCAGTTGACGCCTATCGCAGGGTCACCAGAGCGACTGCTGCTAGCCAAGAAGTTCGATTCGTGGCAGTACGACCCAGAAGTCTGCGAAGCGGTGCGCACCTTGGGTGTGACTCACGTGTATGCCGACAACCTCACCTTCGCCGAGGGTGGCAAGTGGCAGGAGGAAACGGCCGGCCTGAGGCGGATCCGGACCAACCTGCCGGGCTTCGAGAGCGTGGACTCCGGTGGCAAGGCGTCGTTGTGGCGGTTCACCGGCTGTGATCTTCCCTAAAAAGGGTGCTCTAGT
>JBBQNO010000221.1:0-3345 GCA_038330045.1 Actinomycetales bacterium
CTCCGGCGCTGCAAATCCAGTCAACCTGCAGATCGGTCCAGGTGGCGACCTGTTCTACGTCGATTTCACCGGCGGGACCATCCGACGCATCCAGTACACCAGCGCCAATCAGGCCCCGGTGGCGGTGGCCACGGCCACGCCCACCAGCGGGGCGGACCCGCTCACTGTGAAGTTTGATGGCACCGGTTCCCACGACCCTGACCCCGGTGACGTCCTCAGTTACGCCTGGGATCTAGACGGCGATGGTGCCTTCGACGACTCAACGGCTGCGCGGCCGACCCACACCTACACCTCGAAGGGCGACTACACCGCCTCGTTGAGAGTGGCCGACGACCACGGCGCCACCGCCACCGACTCGCTCACCATCTCCGTCGGCAACACAGCCCCGACTCCGACGACCGACATACCGACTGCCAGTACCGCCTGGGAGGTCGGCGACGTTATTAAGTTCTCCGGCTCTGGCACTGACGTCGAGGACGGCAACCTTGCGCCGTCGGCGCTCTCGTGGGAACTGATCATGCAGCACTGCCCTTCCACCTGCCACTCGCACCCCGTACAAACCTTCGCGAACGTTGCGAGCGGGTCGTTCAGCGCGCCTGATCACGAGTACCCATCGCACCTGGAGCTTCGGCTGACTGCCACGGATTCGAGCGGCCTCAGCGACACCACAACCGTCCGCCTCGATCCGAAGACGGTGTCACTGACGTTCCAGACAGACCCGGGCGGCCTCTCCCTGACGGTTGGCGACACCACGGAAGTGGCACCCTTTGAACGTACGGTGATCGTCGGCTCCACAAACACCATCAGCGCCACCACACCACAAGCCAAAGACGGAGCAAACTACAGGTTCGTGAACTGGTCCGACGGAGGGGCGCAGACCCACAACGTGACGGCCCCGTCAGGAGCCACCACCTACACCGCGCTGCTCGAACCGGCGCCCTCGCCCACCGAGACCGACGTAGTCCGACTCGCCGGAGCGGACCGGTACGGCACAGCGGCCGCCATCTCGCGAGTCCACGCCCCCGGAGCTGGCACCGTATTCGTGGCGACGGGTGCGGACTACCCTGATGCGTTGTCAGTGGCGGCCCGCGCGGGCAGCCTCGGTGCCCCCGTCCTGCTAACCCGCCAGGACACCTTACCGAACGCGACACGGCAAGAACTGATCCGGCTTGCACCCAAGCGGGTGGTTGTGGTGGGGGGCGAGTCGGCCATTTCATCAACGGTTCTCGACCAGGTCGATGAAGCCACAGGTCCCGCAGCAGTCACCCGCTGGGCAGGCACAGACCGGTACGGAACGGCTGCGCGGGTCGCGGCGGAGTTTGGCACCGCAGACATCGTCTACGTGGCCACCGGTGAGAACTACCCCGACGCATTGGCCGGCGCGGCGCGAGCAGGAGCGCTCGACGGGCCCGTACTGCTGGTCCGCACCGACGCAGTGCCGACCACCACCAAGACCGCGTTGTCTTCCCTAGATCCGGTTGAGATCAGGGCGCTGGGAGGGCCAACTGCGATCTCAGACGAAGTCCTCACAACTTTGGGCGCCTACGGTCGAGTTAAGCGAATAGGTGGAGCAGACCGATATGCCACTGCTGCACTGGTCGCGGCCGACTTCGCGAACGCGTCATCCGTGTACCTGTCTTCGGGACAGAACTGGCCGGACGCGCTTGCCGGCGCAGCCCGTGCTGGTACGGAAGGGGTCCCGGTGCTCCTGACGCGGCCGGAGTCGATCCTTTCTGTCACCTCAGCCGAGCTCGAACGCCTAAACCCCGACACGGTCTACCTTCTAGGGGGAGCATCTGCCGTCTCCCTTGGTGTCGAGCAGACATTGTCCAATCCGAGGTGACCACGGCCCGCGCGTTGCGCGTGGTGTTCTTGATCGCCAACGTGCGGTGCGTTCTTCGGGGACGAATCGTGTCAGCAAGCGACCTGTCGAAGCCAACCGGCTAAGCAAGACCAGCAACCGTGTAGCCCACTACAAGCAGCCCTTTATTCTAGCCTTGACTAGGCCTCTTTAACAGCCTAAAATCAAGAGTATGGAGACGCTGCCGATCTCAAAAGTCAAGAACAAATTGAACGAGTACGTCGACTCTGTGAGTGCGACCCACGATCAAGTCACAATCACCAAAAACGGGTCCCCCGCAGCGGTGCTGATCGGCGTCGAAGAATGGGAGTCTCTCCACGAAACTCTCTTCTGGCTCTCACAACCCGGCGTCCGCGACACCATCGCCGAGGCGGACGACGATATCCAAGCGGGTAGAACCTACGGTGAATCCGCGATCCGGGCCGAGTTCGGCGTGCCCGCGCGTGACCGCTGACGCGCCGAAGGATGACCTACCAGGTCCAGTTCACGGGGCCCGCACGTCGCGCCTTGCAGCGCATCCCTCCGCGCATCGTGCCGGCGATCGTCGAGTTCGCTTTCGGTCCTCTAACCCGCGAGCCTCGCCGGGTCGGCAAGACACTCAAGGGTGATCTAGAGGGTCTCTATGGTGCCCGACGCGGACCCTATCGCTTGCTTTACCGCATCGACGAAGAGCAGCGGATCGTCTACGTCGTCCATATTGACCACCGCGCCGACGTCTATCGCCCCCGATAGACCAGCTTTCAGCTGTTGATCATCCCTGCTCCGACGGTGGAGCCAGTGGCCTCATCGATCAGGATGAAGGAGCCTGTGGCCCGGTTGGTGGAGTAGTCATCACACAGCAGCGGCTGCGTCGTGCGCAGCGTGACCCGTCCGATCTCGTTGATCCCCAACTCGGTTGATTCCTGATCGCGGTGCAAGGTGTTGATGTCTAGGCGGTACTGAATGTCCTTGACCACGGCCCGAGCGTTGCGGGTGGTGTGCTTGATCGCAAGCTTGCGGCGGTTGCGCAAAGGATCGGGCACCATCCAGGCGACCATGGCATCGATGTCTTGGGAAACGCGCGGGGCGTTCTTAGGCCGGCAGATCATGTCACCGCGAGAAACGTCCAGGTCATCGGACAGCCGCACGGTGACCGACATCGGCGGGAAGGCCTCGTCGACCTCCTTGTCGAAGATGTCGATACCCGCGATGGTCGAGGTCAAGCCGCTGGGCAGCACCATGACCTCGTCGCCCTTGCGCAGCACGCCGCCGGCCACCTGGCCTGCATACCCCCGGTAGTCGTGGAACGCGTCCGACTTGGGGCGGATCACGAACTGGACGGGCAGTCGGGTGTCGATGAGGTCACGGTCCGAGGCGACGTACACCGTTTCGAGGTGGTGCATCAGCGACGCGCCCTGATACCACGGCATGTTTTCCGAGCGGGTCACCACGTTGTCGCCGGCGAGCGCCGAGATCGGAATGACCTCGAGGTCCGGGACGGTGAG
>JBBQNO010000222.1:0-3285 GCA_038330045.1 Actinomycetales bacterium
CATGTGGTGCGAAATGTCGGCACTGGAAGGTGAGCAGCAGGCGGGGCCGGACCTTGGCATACACCTGGGGATGAGCGGTCGCATCATCATCAGCCAACCCGATCACGAGAGCACCGAGGGCGGCGACTGGGACGGTGGCGGCTACGGCAAAGGCGCGAACTCGCCGGACCGCAAGCCCGAATGGGACCGCTTCACGCTGACTTTCGAGGACGGTGGGACGCTGCGGTTGTTCGACAAGAGGCGCCTCGGTCGGGTCCGTCTTGACCCACCCCTCGAGGCTCTCGGGCCGGACGCAGAACAGGTGACGCAGGCCGATTTCGCCGGGCGTATGTCGCGGGGCCGGGCCTACGTCAAGGCTCGGTTGTTGGATCAGTCGGTGATCGCCGGGGTCGGGAACCTGCTCGCCGACGAGACGCTATGGCAGGCCCACATCGCGCCTATGCGGCGGGTTGACTCGATGTCGTCAGCGGATCTGGGGCGTCTGCACACCGCGTTGCGTAAGGCCACCACAGCAGCGATCAAGCACGGGGGTGTCCACACTGGCGACGTGATCCCCTACCGTGCGGCAGGGGCTCGTTGCCCTCGCTGCGATGGTGAAATGATCCGCGACACAGTCGGTGGCCGGACCACGTGGTGGTGCTCGAAGGAACAAATCGCGTGAGCGTTATTACCGACCCGGGTGGGCTGGACTGGGAGGCTAGGGGTTCTGGCTCGCGGGGGCTGGCAACCGTGTCCTCGATCAACGAACGAGGGAAGGGCTGAATGCGCGACGTGATCGAGGAGTGGCAGCGAGCGTCGTTTGCTGACACGGCGACCGCGTGGGTTGACGGCGCGCTGAGTGAGGTCGGACATTGGCGCACCAACGACCTTGCGCCCCGCAAAGTCCGTTTCTGGGCCGCCGTCTTCAGCGCTGAGACCACCGCTGGGCGGGTGTGGTTCAAGGTCGCCAACCCTGGGCAGGCTTTCGAAGGGTCCTTGCTGGTGGTTCTTGCACGCGTGCAGCCGGAGGGTGTCATCGAACCCTTGGCTGTCGATGGTGCCCGCCCTGCCCGCGGGAGGGGTCGGCATACGTGCACGCGCTGATCGAGGACCTCGTGCGGCGACCGACCGCCGATCCGCAATCCATCGATGCGGCAACAGCCCGATCGCTGGTCTCGGCATACCTAGGGCAATGGCCAGAAGTCAGTCGCGATGAGTGGCCTGCGGTTCTGGGTTCAGCGGACCGGTTGGGGTCGGTGCACCGCGCCGCCTCGTGGGACCGGCTCCTGCGCGAGGTCGATCCCGACCGCCTTGGTGTGCCGCCGCCCAGGATCGCCGACTGGGTGCGTGAAGCGCTCACATAGGACCTGATCCGGGCTCTGCGGGGCCGCTCCTGGGGCGCACATCCTCTCCTTTTGGGCACTCAGACAGGCAAAACCTTGATAGAACCGCTATTTGGGCCGAAATTGGCACCTTTGCCTGTTTGGGTGCCCGGGGTGCGCTCACGCTGGCGTATGCAGAGATCAGGGCAAACAGCGCGAACCCGGCGCGACGCAGCGACGCCAAGGCAGCAAAGCCCTCGGGTATGTCGGCAGGCACCTGACCGAGCGCCAGCAGCAGCCCGAGGCGAGGGCGATCAGGGTCGCGGTGCCGATCATCACGCCGTCGCTGAAGAGGTCGAGGGGCACCCCGGTGTAAATCGCCAACGGCCCGCTCGACCTGTCGGCTCCCACGAAGCGGGTTTTCACAATACCGATGACCCGCTCGATCCCGAGGACGTTTCCGGCCGCTGGCAGCGCGGCAAAAGCAAGCACGATGAGGAAGCCGCCCATCAGCTGATGTGCCCCGTCCTGTGGGCGCGCGTGTGCTCGGGGCACAGGGTGACGGCATACCAGGTCGCGGAGAGGAGATCGTTCAGTGGAGTCGGGGCCAGGGCGCACACCGAGGCGCGGCCTAGCGTGCGTCGAGAAACCAGGCCGCAGCCTCAAACTCGGCTCGCCGACCGGCTGCGTCAGAGAAGATTTTTGGCATCGCCACAGCGATAACAGCGACGGTAGCCGATGTATGGTGCGTGGGTGGAGCGCAGAGCAGAATGTGCGCTTGGGCATGCTTCGGGCAGTGCCGATTATCACCGTGACCGATCTGCGCGCGGCGCGACCGCACACGGCAGCTGTTGGGGGTCGACGTGCTGATGGACCACGGATGGATCGTGACCCTGGGCACCTGGCGATCCGCTCAGTTCAGCCTGATGACCCATGATTTGACCGCGCCGGTGACTCCGCACGCATCGTTCGACGTCGAGGATGTTGATCTCGCTCACATCAATGCCGTCGAGCAGGGGTTAGAGATCGTGCATCCGTTGACCGATGAGGAGTGGTGCGCTCGCCGGTTCTTCTTCCGCGACGCCGACGGCAACGTGATCAACGTCCTTTCGCACCGTTAGCCCAGCCGTGATCGCGCTCGCTGTTGACCTCGTCGGTGGTGTCGGCTTCGTGCTGCTGCTGGTTGCGGTCCACGAGTACGGCCACTACGCAGGAGGTCGGATGCTGGGGGTGCCTGGTGACTGCATCCGCGTCGAGCTCGCGGGCAATCCGCCGCACGTAGCGCTGCGCGATGGCGACGTTTGGCTTTCCCCCATGGACGAGTCGTATGCCGACGTGTTTCAGCGCTATCGCGGTGGATTAGCCGCCGCGTGGGCCTACATCGCCGGAGGGTCGGTCGGCGAGTCGGTCTTCGCAGCGACCCTGATTGTGGGATTCACCTTCACCGGAGCCGACGAGGTCGCAGTCGTGCTGGCGTGGGCGACCGCTGCGCTCTTCGTGGCCTATCTGACTGCGGATCTGGTCGCCAGTTTGATCCGGAAGGCGGTTTCGGGCGACTGGTCTGCGATGTACGCGGTGCAGCCTGTAGCGACGATTGCTTTGGCCCTCTTTTTAGGGGTTGTGAAGATCACCGCACTGGCCTGGTTGACGTCGTGACAAGTTGCTCACGCTTTGATATCGGGGCATTCAGCGAGATCCCCGGCCGGCGGCTCGCCCTGCCCTCAACCGGCCGAAGACAATCACACCGGGTGAGCCTACGAACGCCACGCCAGCGACGATGCAGGCCCACAGCGTCACGCCCCACAAGTCAACTGCGGGCCGAAGCCCACTCGGCTGATCCAGTCAACACGGCGTCATACACCGCGAGCGCAGCCCGGCCGCCCCACAGCGAACGCGGCCCGCCAAACATGTCACCGGCTCCTGAGGTGGGGCAGGTGATCGCGACCGCATCGCTGGCTGTCCCGGTGCCGGGAACACCCGCTTC
>JBBQNO010000223.1:0-3266 GCA_038330045.1 Actinomycetales bacterium
GCGCGTCCCTTCCGGTGGAAGTTCACCACAACCGACCTCAGTGACTTGCTCCAACGACTGGACCAGCGCGAACAACCAGCGCCGCTGATCCAGAACCCAGCCGCGTGACCCCCGACGAACTTACGAGCGAGACCACTAAGCAGCAGGCAGCAGACGGCGGTGTTGACCCTGGTGTCGATCCATTTATCCCTGGCCGCGACGGCGTGGACAGATCTTGCCATCCGTCCCCCGGAGAAGGTCAACGGCCGCAAGGCAGTTTGGGCGGCGATCATCGCCGTCAACTTCGTCGGTCCGGCTCTGTACTTCACCAAGGGCAGACGGCAGTAGCGTTCCCGGCCGGGTCATCTGGGGCGGTGCATCCTCCAGTGGGAGTTGTGAAGGGCGAAATCAAGTGGTCGTCGCAACACCTTCACGGCGGAGGTGCGGCATGGTGTCAACAGTCACGAGCCAGGGGGGTCGTCGACAGCAGGACGCGGATCGGGCGGTCCGGCCTGGGATGCGGTCCCCGGGTAGGCCACCGCCGTCGCGGGCAACGGAGCGCGCGTTCTGGTCCTTGATCGCTAAGGGTCGTTCCAGCGAGGCTGCCGCAGTGGGGGTGGGCGTGTCGGCGCCGGTAGGTGCGCGCTGGTTCCGGCACGGTGGCGGCATGCCCCCGATCAGTCTGGCCGAGCCCACGGGCCGGTGCCTGTCGTTTGCCGAACGCGAAGAGATCGCGCTGCTCAAAGTACAGGGTTGCGGGGTGCGTGACATCGCTCGTCGCGTGGGCCGTGACCCGGGCACGATCTCGCGTGAACTACGCCGAAATACCGCGACCCGGGCAGGTGAACGGGTCTACCGGGCCAGTGTGGCGCAGTGGAAAGCCGAGCTCGCTGCTCGGCGTCCGAAGCTTGCCAAGCTGGCGTCGAACGTCCGGTTGCGCGACTACGTGCAGGCTCGGCTTGCCGGAGAGGTCACCGACGCGCAGGGCCGTTCAATCCCAGGCCCGAACGTGCCGTGGAAGTCGCGCCGGCACGGACCCCGTAAGGACCGGCGCTGGGGCGCGGCGTGGTCCCCGGAACAGATCAGCCACCGACTACGCGTCGACTTCCCCGAGGATGAATCCATGCGGATCTCTCACGAGGCCATCTACCAGGCGCTATACGTCCAAGGACGCGGCGCGCTGCGACGGGAGCTGAGCGCGTGTCTACGCACGGGTAGGGCCCTGCGTGAGCCACGGGCCCGCACCCAGGGCAAAGGCAAGAAGTTCGTCACTGACGAAGTCCGCATCTCCGCCCGCCCCGCCGACGTCGAAGACCGCGCCGTTCCGGGCCACTGGGAGGGCGACCTGATCATCGGGCTGGACAAGTCCGCGATCGGGACCCTGGTCGAGCGCACCACACGGGCCACGATGCTGCTGCACCTGCCGCGGATGGAAGGCTTTGACACCACCATCCCTCGTGCCAAGAACGGGCCGCCGTTAGCCGGGCATGGGGCCCTAGCCGTACGCGACGCTATCGCGACCAAGATCACGTCCCTGCCCGAGCACCTGCAGGCATCACTGACCTGGGACCAAGGCGCAGAGATGGCCCAGCACGCCCAGCTCACCATCGACACCGGGATGCAGATCTACTTCTGTGACCCGCACTCCCCGTGTCATCGCGGCACCAACGAGAACACCAGCGTGCTCCTGCGCCAGTACTTCCCCAAGGGCACCGACCTATCCCGGTACAGCGAAGCCGACCTCGACGCCGTCGCCCACACGCTCAACACTCGACCCCGCAAAACACTCGACTGGGCTACCCCCGCCGAGGGCCTGAACCGGCTACTCTCAAATCCAGTATCAACCAACAGTGTTGCAACGACCCCCTGAACCTAAGCAATACACGTCCGTGAGGCTGACCGAGCACCTCGCATTGGAGGAGATCCGTCCCTCGATCGGGTCCGTCGGTGATTGCCTATGACAACGCGCTGATGGAGACCATCAACGGGTTGTACAAAGCCGAGTGCATCCGCACCACCGTATTCCACGACGGCCCTTACAAGACCCTCGCCGATGTCGAATACGCCACCACAGGCTGGGTCGATTGGTACAACAACCGCAGGCTCCACGGGTCGCTGGGACACATCCCCCCGATCGAACACGAGCAAGCCCACTACGCTGCCCTCAACACCGAGCCGCAGCCCGTATGAGAACGGCAGAGAACCTGGGGCGCTTCAAACTGAACTTCCAACTGTGCGGCCATACTGCGACGCCAGCAACCCGACGGCCGTTGATCACACAACCCCAGATACCTCATAACCGACGCCATCTCGACAACAGCCCGCGTGCCTCGATCACGTCAAACACACCCTATGCACCTCCCCAAATCACTACAGGACCATTCGGGACGCTAGACATACATGTACCTGCTGTGGTTGCCGCAGGGGGATTTTCGCCGTTTCGCATGATCGACCGCCGCTGAGGGCGGCAATAGCGGACGTTGCGCGGGACCTTTCACGCTGATGCGCGGTCTCATCCCTCAGGTGGAGGCAGAGGCATCACGGCCGGCTGACCGGTCCGCTCAAGAATTCATGGTCAAGGATGCCCATGATGACGTCGTCGTACCAGTACTGACCCATCCGACAACTGTCACGCTCGCGCCCCTCCTCAACAAACCCGCAGCGCCGGTACATCGCGATAGTGTTCTCGTTGAACTCCAGCACCCGCAGGTCGACGCGATGCAGCGACATGAGCCCGAAAGCGTGCTCCAGGACCAACCGAGTCGCCTCGGTCCCGTAGCCGCGGCCGAGCAGATCGGGAGAGAGCAACCCGATGGCGAACCTAGCCTTCGCATCGACCTCTCGGATGGAATGCAGGAAGGCCACTCCCGCAAGCTCACCGGCGGCCTCGATCACCCAGGTCGCGTTTGTCGCGTCTGCCCCCGTCTCCACCAAGCCTGCGTACCAGGCGTCTGCCTCCTCCTCGGTCATCGGACCGGACTCGCGCAGCACGCCATACCCCCGCTCGATCTCAGCGTGGAAGCCAAGCCGTTGCCGGCATTCTCGGTCTTTGGGCACAACCGGTCGCAAAGCGATCAGCTCGCCTCGAAGAATCGCCACCGTCACACCCTTATCGTGTCACCACCCACAAGTCAGCCCGGCCAGAGGAGGGCGTCCCGAGAAGATGAGAACCGGCCAGCCGCAGGCGCAGTGTCAGCCCGCACCCCGGGCGGGACATCCCGACCCTCATGGGCTGTAAACACCTGACTGGGCCCGGCTGCCAGGATGTTTTGCGTGCCAGTGAACCT
>JBBQNO010000224.1:0-3241 GCA_038330045.1 Actinomycetales bacterium
CCGTCAGCTTTGCCCCAACCCTCGCCCCTCATCCCGACTCCTAGGCCACTACCTCTCCGTCAAGCCGGGCACCCAAAGAAGCAAGCCCGCATACCGGGCGCGTTTGCTCTTGTCCCCGGAGGTGTCAACCTCCAATTTGGAGTCGGTCGGGTTATCCCGACTGGTCAATTGTCACAATAGCTGAGGGCGCTCGGACGGTTGGTGGCATGCTGAATCGTCCCGGGTGAGCCTGGTGCAACCGGACCAGGGTTGCTTGACGAGCCAATCGTGCCACCCTCGTGCCGAAAGGGGACCGGCGACCGCGACGGGATCGCTGACCGGTGACGGTTCCGCATACGGCGACGGACCGTGGTTTTAGGGATGCTCACCCGGGATGGTTGTCAGGGTCATCGCGCCCGCCGCAACTCCCGGTCTGCAGACCTTGACAGGAAACCATTTAGTTTCCTATGGTGGATTCCACCTGGACCCCAACCGCCGGATCCGCGACCGATCAGGAGGACCCGCCATGAACCCCACCGCCACACCCACCACGATCAGCGACATTCGCACCATTGCCGTCACCGTCACCGATCAAGATGCGGCGCTCGACTTCTACATCGACATCCTCGGGTTCGAGGCACGCCTAGACGCCCAAGCCACCCCGACCATGCGGTGGGTCGAGGTCGCCGCCCCCAACGCGTCAGTGTCAATCGCATTGACCAAGGGGGAGCGCAACGCAGCAGTCACCGACACGGGAATCCGTTTCACCGTCCCCGACGCCGAACAAGAACACGCCGATATGCAGCGCAGGAGCATCGTTGTGGGCGAGATCTTGCGCTGGGAGGGCGTCCCCGCGATGTTCACCTTCGACGATCCCGATGGCAACCGCTTCGTCGTCGTCGAGGCCGGACGATGAGTCCGGTGCTCGACCGCACGTTCACCGCGGTCTTGCAAAGGAGTACGGCACCCGGAGGGTGGACCTACGTCACAACCGACTGGACCGCTAAATTCTTCGGCACACGCGGCCTCGTGAAGGTCGCCGGGACCGTCGACGGACATGCGTTTGAAGGCGCGTTCATGGCGCTCGGGGACGGCAGGCACAAGCTGCCGATCCGGGCGGACCTCCGCAAGCAGCTCGGCAAGAGCGCCGGCGATGACGTCACCGTCCACCTCACCGAACGGCGAAGCTGACCCGACCGACAGACGACAACCGAAGGGGACTGCATGGACTCCGTATTCCGCGCACTCGCCGACCCCACACGTCGCGCGCTGCTGGACTCCCTGCTCGTCGAGGACGGGCAGACCCTCGCCGCGCTCACCTCGGCCCACGACATGACAAGGGTCGCGGTGGCCAAGCACCTCGGAATCCTCGAAGACGCCGGTCTCGTGGCCGCCAAACGGTCCGGCCGCGAGAAGCATCACTACCTGAACATCGTGCCGATCCGGCTGCTGCACGACCGCTGGATCACCAAGTACACCGACGGCTGGGCGGCCGATCTGTCCAACCTCAAAATGACCCTGGAGGCCACCATGGAGAAAGTGTTCGAGATCTACATCCGCACCACGCCCGAGCGGCTCTGGCACGCGATCACCGATCCCGAGATCCGAGCAAAGTATCAGTTCGGCGCCTCGGTCCACTCCGACTGGTCGCCCGGTTCGACGTTCACCACGACCCACCCACGAGCCGAACGGGAACTCAGCCACGGCGAGAACCTCGTGGTCGACGCACCACGCCGACTCGTACAGTCAATGGTCACCACCTGGAGCGACGACGTCCAAGCGCAGGGAACAACCCGCGTCACGTGGGAGATCGAGCCCGTCGGCGACTCCTGCAGACTCACCGTCACCCACGACCAACTCCACGACGACGCACCCCCCGCCCTGTACGGCGGGTGGCCGATGATCCTCTCGGGCATCAAGACCTGGCTCGAGACCGGACAGATCCTCACCACCCCCGGTTCCCAGATGTACGGCTGAACACAGACCACGGGCAAAGAGATCCAGTGTCACTGACCCCGCGCACGGATCCGTCTATCGTCCCGCTCACCGATCGCTGACCGATGACGGTTCCCATGTGACACGCGCGTCATGCCGAAGGCCATCCTTAGGCGAATGCCGATTTGCGTCTCGCAGTGGGGCAGTGTCACCAACAAACTCGGCGGCCGGCACGGTACTGCTCCTGCTACTGCTGAGTCTTGCAGGCAAGCCCAGGTTTCTACAGAGTTCGCTCAGCTGCGCGCACCGCTTCACGCCACGCCATGAAAGCCAACAGTGCGCCGATCGCGCTGATTGGCACCCAGATCGCCCGCTCCACCTCCGATGGTGATAAGCCGTTCGCGATGACGCCAACCGCTGCGTAGGCTCCCGCGCCGACCAACACCCGAGCATGCGCTTTGCCTCTGAACGTTCGGCCAGCAGCAACAGAACCGATACCCGCAAAGACGAGGGCGGCAACACCACTGGCTATTCGCAGCCGGCTGGGAAGGACGCCAGCATGCCCGCCACCCCACGACGCAGAACCCCAGGGGGCACCAACGGCCAACGCCACCTGAAAGGCACTGACCCCGCCGCACCAGCACGCGAAAGCCAGCCCCCAGCGTGGCCGTCGCGGAAACCCAGTGGTCACGTTCACATGAACACATCTATCAGATATCTTGGGGGTATGTCCAAGCAATCACAGACGGAGATGGCCGTCTTAGGCGTTCTCGCGTTCTCGCGATCTCACCGCTGAGCGGCTACGCCATCCGCCAACAGATCACTCAGACCTTGGGACAGTTCTGGAGCGAAAGTTGCCAGCGCCAGACTCGACAGCGTGGCGGGCTGATCTGACTACAGCTGACGACGTTTTCGGGCTGGACGAGCCCACCGACCCGTTCGCCGAGGAGAAGTCTTGACCACGCGCGAGTCGCGCCGTGCCCTGCTCGACACATCGGTGCTGATTGACTTCCCAGCTAGACACGTCGCTGATGTCGCTGACGAGGTCGCAGTCTCGGCGGTAACGATCGGCGAACTGTCGTACGGTGTGAGCGCCGCGAGCGATCCGCTCACGCAGATGTACCGGCGCAAACGCGTGCAGGTGATTGTGGACCGCTTCGAGGTGTTGTCGTTCGATGTGGACACTGCTGAGTACTACGGGGCGCTGGCCAACCTGGTGCGACAACACGGCCGCAACCCTCGGCCACGTCGCATGGACTTGCAGATCGCCGCTACCGCAGCACGCCACGGCTTGACGCTGCTGACCCGAAACGGCAGCGACTTCACC
>JBBQNO010000225.1:0-3238 GCA_038330045.1 Actinomycetales bacterium
CCCGGGGTCAACACAGTGCTCACCGGCCAACGGCTCGGCCACCAGCCTCCCACCAACTGCGAGGGGCTGTACCCCCATTAGGGTTGTTGGGGCTGTAACCTGCGGTTTCGGTTAGGCGGATGGGTGATTCCACGCACTAAGCGAGTGAGGGAAGACGGATGACAAGACCTACGCCCTCCTCCTCGTCACTCGCGGCCACCGGTGTTCATGTGTCGCGGGACCGCGCGCCCTCAAACGTGTCGTGGGCCGACCTACTCACTGCTGACAGGCTTCGGCTCCCAACCTATAAGTCGACTTTGGCTCACGATCCGATTTCCTCCGAGCCACGTGACTGTGAACGAGGCGCGCGTGTAACCGGAGAGCAAGTTTTCACGCACTAAGCGATTGAGCCAAGCCAAGTCTTGCGTTGGGTCTTCGCTCTCAGTCATCTGGAATCTGGAATTTGGGGGTCTCGCTCAAGCTGAGCGGTTTCGTCGGCGGGCACTATTCTCTGCCCCCGATGGCGGGGCAGAATCCAAAACGGGAGCGCAACCAGCACAACGGTTGACGCCACGGTCCGCCGACGTGGCCAGACCTGGATCGGCCCAGTATCTGCCCCAGCATCGGGGGCAGAGAATAGTGCTGCCAATGAGGTAGTCAACTCCCCGGACGATCGCTTCGTCCACAGCCCCGCCATGGTCAGCGGCTGGTCCCCAGAAGCCCTAAGGCAAGCGCAGGGTGCCTGGGGGAGTTGGCATTTTTGAGTCATGAGAGTTGACGTGAGAGGCACGGGCCCACTGCGGCCAACGTTTGCCGCGGACCTCGTGCGGGCGTATCAGCTCGCTGATGTTTCGGCCATGGTTGGTCTGGCCCTCCGCAGACACCGAAGCGCTGTGAGGATGTCTCAGCGGGCTTACGCTCAGTGGCGAGGCTGGAGCAAGGGCCGGCAAGGAAGGCTCGAGGGCAGCGCCGGAAATCAGCGTCTTGAGGAGGTCGTGTGCGCACTACGTGGGACCGGCTATCGCCTAGCCCTCATTCACGACGGCGACGAAGTATTGCCGCGGGCAGCAGAACCGCTCGCGGCCGTGGCCGACCCCGGTGACCTGGAGAGCCTCAGTGGTCGCAAGAGGGAAAGCGCTCACGACCGGGACATTGCAGCCTACGTCGCCGTCCCGTCCGATTGGGACATCAGCGAATTTGTGGCCAAGGACGAGGCTGGCCGCAAGTTCCCGGCGCATAAAGAAGTCAGGCGAACGACGGAGCCCCCTTTGTGGTGGATGTTCCGACACTCCACGTCGAGGGGGATCTGGCCGGAGTGGACGACCGCTGAGTAACCGCGGCGACCGTCGCAGATGCCTACTGTTCGGCAAGTGCGCGGTTGATAACCTCGTTGTGGGCGGCGCGCAGGTCGTCGCAGGTCAGCGAGAAGAATCCGTCAACGACGAGGGCTTCGCCGCCGGAGCTTCCGATCCGCAGCGACGCCTGCCCGTGTTCGGCACACAGCGATTCAAAGGCTGAAACATCGCTCTCGCCTACGGAAACGATGGCTCGTGCAGTGGACTCACTGAACAGTGCGCTGAAGGCTTCGATGCCGTCACGGGTTGCGACGGCGTCCAAACTCACCGTGGCACCGACGCCATTGCGCATCACTGCGTCCGCCAGACCGACGGCAAGTCCGCCGTCGGACAGGTCGTGAGCGGAGTGCACCAGGCCAGCGGCAGTTGCTGCCAGCACCACATTGGCTAACGTCCGCTCGGCGGCGAAGTCGACGACCGGGGGTTGTCCGCCGAGGTGCGCATGTGCCACCTGGGCCCAGAGCGAGCCGTCAAGTTCGTCGCGGGTGGTGCCGAGCAGGCAGATGGCCTTGCCCTCTGCTGCCCAGCCGCTGCGGTTTCGATCCGCCACATCCTCAATGACACCGAGCACCGCTACCAAAGGGGTGGGGTGGATGGCGGTCTCGCCGGTTTGGTTGTAGAACGACACGTTGCCGCCGGTGACCGGGATGCCCAACTCGACGCAGCCGTCGGCCAGGCCGGTGACGGCCTGCTCAAACTGCCACATCACGGCAGGGTCCTCGGGGGAGCCAAAGTTCAGACAGTCGGACACTGCAGCCGGACGCCCGCCGCTGACCGCCACGTTGCGGTAGGACTCCGCGAGGGCTAGTTGCGCCCCGGCATACGGATCGAGTTGCGCGAAGCGCCCGTTGCAGTCGGTCGAGACGACGACCCCGCGACCGGTGGTTTCATCGACCCGCACGACGCCCGCGTCATCCGGCGTGGCCTGGGCGGTGTTGCCTCGCACGTAGCGGTCGTACTGCTGCGTCACCCAGGTCGGGTTGCATCCGTTCGGGCTGCCGAGCACGTCCAGCAGTGCCTGCTTTAGCTCGGGCCCCTCCTCGGGTGCGGCCAAACCCACGGCGCTGTCCGCGATCTGAGCGTCCAGGTATGCAGGCCGCTCAATGGGGCGTCGATAGACCGGGCCGTCGTGGGCCACAGAGCGTGGCGGCACGTCGACGATGAGGCTTTCGCCCCAGAAGACCTGCAGGTTGGTGCCGTCGGTGACGTCGCCCAACACTGAAGCCTCGACGTCCCATTTGGCCGCGATCGCCATGAACTTTTCCACCTTGGACGGCTCAACGATCGCCATCATCCGCTCCTGAGATTCAGACATCAGGATCTCTTCCGGCGACAGCGTCGAGTCGCGCAGCGGCACCCGGTCGAGGTGGATCGACATGCCACCGTCACCGTTGGAGGCCAATTCACTGGTGGCACAGCTGAGCCCAGCCCCACCCAAATCCTGGATACCGGCCACGACGTGCGCGGCATACAGGTCGAGGCAGCACTCGATCAGCACCTTCTCGGCAAACGGGTCGCCGACCTGCACTGCGGGGCGCTTGGCGGGGCCGGTGGAGTCAAAGGTCTCCGAGGCCAGCACGGACACCCCGCCGATGCCGTCGCCACCGGTCTTGGCGCCAAAGAGCACCACCAGGTTGCCGACACCCTCAGCGGAGGCGAGGTGAATGTCCTCGACGCGCATCGAGCCCACGCACAGGGCATTGACCAGGGGGTTGCCCTGATAACAGGGGTCGAACTCCAACTCCCCGCCGATGTTGGGCAGACCCAAGCAGTTTCCGTATCCGCCGACGCCGGCCACGACGCCGGGCAGCACGCGGGCGGTGTCGGGGTGATCGAGAGCGCCAAACCGCAGCGCGTCCATCACGGCAATCGGGCGTGCGCCCATGCTCATAATGTCGCGGACG
>JBBQNO010000226.1:0-3200 GCA_038330045.1 Actinomycetales bacterium
CGGACTCGTCGTAGCGAGCACCCTCCTCCCGGTCCTCACGTACACAGCAGTCATGAACCCGATCGAGGACGTGCTGCCCTTGTTTCCCTATGGCCCTGAAGGTGCTTGGGCGTCCAGCCGAATCCTATGGATAGGCCTCTCATCCCTCGCGGGTGTTGCTGCCGCAGCGTCCTGCTTGGAGGGCCCATCCTCGCTGTCAAGGGCGCAAACCCCGCATCGTCATCACAAATGGCAACGCAACCATGGGTCGGCGTAGCTAGATGTTCTGTCCACTGAGGTTGGGTACGCGGTCGGCTGGTGTTTTGCCTCCGAGTGCGGTGTGGCCGCGGTGGTGATTGTAGGTGTGCAGGAAGTCGGGGAAGGCAGCGACGCGCTGGGTCTCGCTGGTGTAGGCGCGGGCGTAGGCCCATTCTTGTTCCAGGGTGCGGTTGAACCGTTCGACCTTGCCGTTGGTCTGCGGCCGGTAGGGCCGGGTCCGTTTATGTGTGATGTCGCCAAGGGTTTCGGCGAACAGGTGCGAGCGGTAGGCCGATCCGTTGTCGGTCAGCACCCGTTTGACGGTGATCCCGCAGTTGTTGAACCAGGCGTTGGCGCGTTCCCAGAACGCGCAGGCGGTTTCCTTCTTCTCGTCGGTCAGGATCTCGGCGTAGGCCAGCCGGGAGTGGTCATCGACGGCGTTGTGGATGAACGCGGTGCCCGGCTTGGTCTTCTTCTTGATCCGGTTGCCCTTGGCCCGTCCGTGGACCCGGTGACCTCCACCATCAGGGATGCGCCCGAGCTTTTTGACGTCGACGTGCACCAAGTCACCCGGCGCGTCGTGCTCGTACCGGCGGGCCTTGGGCTTGGCTCGCAGCCGGCACCCTGTGGCCGGGTCCGTCCACGCCAGCGGCGGCGCGTCGTAGCGGCGCAGGACTTTGTGCACCGTGGCCGGGTTCAACCCCAACCGGTACCCGATCCGCGCTGGGCCCCACCTGCGGGAGACCCGCAAGCCCATGATCCGGCGCTCGGTGCGGCGGTCCAGCTGCCCCGCACAATGGTGTGGCCGACTTGAGCGGTCCACCATCGCAGCCTTGCCGAATTGGCGATACCGACTCGCCCACCGCTGGGCGGTCGTGGGCGAGCACCCGAACCGGTCCGCGGCACGGCGCAGCGGCCACTCCTGATCAACGATGCACCGGGCCAGGCGTAAACGTCCGGTAGGAGACAGCGGGGCATTAGCGTGGGACACGAGGACCTCCGTGGTGTGGTGTGAGCCGTCAGATAGCCCCACCCCACCCGGAGGTTCTCACCATGTCCAGCACATCACCCCGTGTCACCAACCTCCGTGGTCAGTACAGCTAGATGACACCCACCACGTACATGGATCTTCCTCTCGAGGACCAGGTCGAGTCGCTGCGTGCGGCCGCCCTAACCGCGGTCAGCACTGCAGACGGCACCTGGAACGCAATACGGGTGAATATGAAATCTCAACACCCGGACACCTCTTGGCGCAACAGGCTTGGCAGCGGGCGATCTCTGCGGAGACCGGGGGCGCGCGACTGGAACCGGGAAGTGCTTGACCAGGTTGACTCGGGCCTCTCGGATCGAACGAGTTTCACGAAGCCGGCGAGGAGAGTGTTGTTGGCCGCTGATGCTGAGTCGAACACGGCGATTGCGTCCAAGGGCTGGGGTGTTCTGGCCGACGGTGATGGACGGGCGCAATCGCACGCGGGGCAGGGATGGAGGGTCTGGAGGACGATCCGCGGTCCGGGCGGCCGCGCACGATCGATTATCGGAGACACGTGCGCTTCACCCCCACGTCCGGTTTATGGCCCAATCTGGTCGATGTCTTTTTCGGGGTTATCGAACGCCGAGCCATCCACGCGGCACCTTCGCCTCCGTCAAGGACCTCAACGCCAAGATCCGAGACTTCGTCAGCGGTTGGAACGATCGATGCCACCCCGTCGTATCAACAAGACCGCCGACGAGATCCGTGAGAAAGCCAAATACCGACCACTTACAGCACGGAACACGAGCTATGGAGGTTCACCATGCATCAGCGCGACCCGCTGGGACCTGCCGACGTCACTGAGGAGGCGCTGACCGATCTCGTCGCTGCGCTGCTGCGCGAGCCGCGAGGCATAGTCACTGTGCTGGACTCCTACGCCGAACGGGTCGCCTATGACCTCACCGCTATCACCACCGCCGGTCGGTACTGGGTCCGTGGCCAAGCGACGGTCGGCGGGCGCCGCCAGCCTTTCTGCTTCTTCGTTAAGCACGTGCAGTCATGGGGCAGGTCGCCGCTGTTCGCGCAAGTGCCGACCGAGATCGCGGCGATGGCAGAAGCGGGCGTGCCCTGGCGGACGGAGCCGCTGGCCTACCGCTCGGACCTGGATGACCGACTGCCCCTTGGCCTGCGGATGCCACGGGCCGTGGGCGTTTTCGATATCGATGAGAAGTCGGCCAGCATCTGGATGGAAGAAATCACGACCATACCGGCACACTGGGACGCGGCCCGGTTCTCGCGGGCCGCCTATCTCCTGGGCCGTTTGGCAGCCAGCCCGCAGGTGCGGGAACGGTCGCATGTGGGTGAGTTCGAGTGGACCATCCGCGACTACCTCCACGGGCACCTTACGCACCAAGTGATCCCGTTACTATCCGACCCCAGCATCTGGGACCAGCCACTGATCGCCGGCACCTTCGATGATTCGCTGCGAATACGTCTACAGGCGGCAGCCAACCGCGCCCAGGACTTTGTCGACGAACTGGCCGACCTGCCGCTGGCCACCATGCACGGCGATGCCTGTCCGAACAACCTGCTCATCACCGACGACAGCGACGGCTTCGTGCTGATCGACTACGGCTTCTTCGGCGAAGGCCCGATCGGCTTCGACCTCGGGCAACTCCTCGTCGGCGACATCCAGATAGGCCACCAGCCAGCTTTCAACCTACAAGCCGTCGAAGATGCGGTCTTGCCCTCCTACGTCGAGGGGCTCCAGGCGGAGGGCCGCGACATCCCGCTGGACGTCGTACGACGCGCGCACGCGCTCCACCTGATGCTCTTCACCGGACTGTCCACCCTGCCGTTCGAACACCTGGGCACCGACCCGACCCCAGCCCTTCACCACATGGCTGCCGACCGCGCCACCATCGCGAGATTCAGCCTCGACCTGCTCGACGCCACCGAACCGACACATCGCCGCGCGAAGACGATTCAAGAT
>JBBQNO010000227.1:0-3122 GCA_038330045.1 Actinomycetales bacterium
GCCCTGGACCGACTTGGGGTCTTGCTTGCCTTCGAACTCGCGGAAGATTTGGCCGTACGACTTGCCCGCGAGGTTGGCGAGCACGTTGAGCCGGCCACGGTGCGGCATACCGATGCAGACTTCGTCGAGATCGTCTTCGGCGGCAGCATTCAAAATGCGGTCCATCAGTGCGATGACGGACTCGCCACCCTCCAGGCTGAACCGCTTTTGCCCGACGAACTTGGTCTGCAGGAAGGTTTCGAACGCCTCTGCCGCGTTGAGCCGGCGCAGGATGCGCAACTGCTCGTCCGGGGAGGCCTTCTCGTAGGGGATCTCGATGCGCTTCTGGATCCACTCCCGCTGGTCGGGGTCCTGGATGTGCATATATTCCAAGCCGACGGTGCGGCAGTACGAGTCGCGCAAGATGCCCAGGATGCGGCGCAACGTGAGTCTCGGTTTCCCACCGAAACCTCCGGTGGCGAAGTCACGCTCCAGGTCCCACAGGGTCAGACCGTGGTTGGTGATGTCGAGGTCGAAGTGCTCTCGCTGGCGGTATTCCAGGGGGTCGGTGTCGGCCATCAAGTGACCGCGCACCCGGTAGGCGTGGATCAACTCCTGAACACGCGAGGCTTTGGAAACGTCGTCCTCGTGGGAGGCGGACACATCTGAGGACCACGGGATCGCGTGGTAAGGACTGCGAAGCGAGGTGAAGATGTCGTCGTAGAAGCCGTTCTCGCCGAGCAGATTGGCGTGCATGATCTTTAAGAACTCGCCGGACTGAGCACCCTGGATGATGCGGTGGTCGTAGGTCGAGGTGAGCGTGAGCACCTTGCTGACCGCGTTGTCGGCGATGCGCCTGGCGCTCGCGCCTTGCCATTCGGCGGGGTAGTCCAGGGCGCCGACGCCGACGATGGCGCCCTGACCCTGCATTAGGCGAGGCACCGAATGCACCGTGCCGATGCCGCCCGGGTTGGTGAGCGAGACCGAAATGCCCTGGAAGTCTTCGATCGTGAGCTTGTTGTCGCGGGCCTTACGGACAACGTCTTCGTATGCCGCCCAGAAGTTGTGGAAGTCCATGCCTTCGCAACTTTTGATGCCAGGCACCAGCAATTGCCGCGAGCCGTCCGGTTTCGGGACGTCGATGGCCAAACCGATATTAATATGGGACGGCGTGACGAGCACGGGCTTGCCGTCCTGCTCGGCGAAGCCGTTGTTCATCTGCGGCATGGCCTCGAGAGCCTTCACCATGGCGTAACCGATGAGGTGCGTGAACGACACCTTGCCACCGCGACTCCGGGCCAAGTGGTTGTTGATCACCGTGCGGTTGTCAATCAGCAGTTTTGCGGGCAGCGACCGGACGCTGGTGGCCGTCGGCACGCCCAGGCTGGCCTCCATATTGGAGACCACGCGAGCGCTGGCACCCCGCAGAGGCTGCGTTGCGGCCTCGCCCTGGGGTGCCACATTCTTGCGGGCCGGAGCGTCGCGAGGCGTTGGGGATGACTCCTTCTTCGCAGGCTTGTCGGCAGCTTTGGCGGCGGGAGCGCTGGAGTCGCCTGTCGTCTTCTGTGCCTCCGGCTTCGGGGTGGCGGCGGACTCCTTGGGCTGGGGCGTCGATGGTGTCGATGGTGCAGCCTTGGTCGGCGATGCTGATTGCGCAGACTTGGTTGGTGCCGCCTGCTGGCCTGGGGGCGTGTTGCCGTTGGTGTCGTCAGGGGAGTACGTCTTGAAGAGTTCGCGCCACTGCTGGCTCACCGAGTCGGCATCTTCGAGGTAGCGCTCGTATTGCTCTTCGACGAGCCACTCGTTGGCCCCGAAGTCGGTGTCCCCCGAATTAGTAGGGGATTGAGCGCTCTTGCTTGCGGGAGCTGACACGGCGGGTACGCCTCTTCCTGAACTGGGTGAGCGTGAAGTGATCGACCTAGCCTAGTCCTGTCGGTGAGCGACGTGGGCGACCGACGCCGCGTGAAAGATGCCATTCGGCGGTATCGGCATACACCCGTTGTCAGGCAATGTCGCGTGATCGGGTCAGCAGCAGGCCGATCAGTGCCATGACCGCGGCGTAGGCCAGGAGTACTAAAGCACCCGTGACCCAACCCAATGGCTCAGCTGGTCCGCCCAGCGCACCACGGACAGCGTCGTTAGCGCCGGTGAAGATGTCCAGGGTTGCGGCGGTGACTTGGGAGGGGAAGTAGCGCGCCAGATCTTGCCCCCAACTGACGAATGTCAGTCCAAAGCCGGCGAGAGGCTCAACGATCCAGGCCACGGCGATGGCCAGGCACAATGCGGCAACCTGGTTGGGGATCAACACGCCCACCCCCAGGCCGATGAGGGTCCACAGCGCGAGCACCAAGAGCATTAGCAGCAGCGTCTTGGTCAATTCAGGTGCGTCAGGGTAGACCGCCAGACCCGCGGAGTTCAGGATGATTGCGCCACCGATGATCGCGCCTAGGACGTGCACGGCGCCACTGACGACGGCTATAAGGGACAGCGCGACGACCTTGGCCCCAATGACGCGCGCACGTTTCGGGGTGGCCAAGAAGGTCCCGGTCACCGTGGAGTGTCGGTACTCCTGGCCGATGCACAGCACGCCAATAACCAGGGCCAGGAGATAGCCGAACTGGATCGCGGACGTGTAGATGACCCGGGCCAACAACAAGGGCGGTGCGACGTCGGCGAGTTCCACCCCGTCGAGGATGTTGCCGTAGACGAAGAGGGCACCGAACAAAGCGGCGAATCCGATGCCGGTCAAAAACATGCCCAAGGTGAGTCCCCAGGAGGTGCGGGTGCTGACGTACTTCAGCACCTCGGAGCGAACGAGATTGATCATGCGTTCTCCCTGTTTCGGTCGACGTTCTCGGGGCTTTCGGTGAGTTGGAAGTACAACTGCTTCAGGTCCGTGCGCAACGCCGCAGCTCGTGCACGGCGACTCCGCCAGCGTGAGCCGCGTCACCGACGCTGGCCATATCGCGAGTGTGGGCCTCAATGACGCCATCTCCGTGGTTACCCTCGGCCGTGGCTGAGATGCCACCGGCTGCTAATGCCCGCAGCATCGATTGCGGGTCGCTGCTGCGCACTAACGTCGTGGTCTCACCGTGAAGTTCCTCAATCCTCCCTTGGCGGACCAGACGGCCGTTGGCGATGAT
>JBBQNO010000228.1:0-3114 GCA_038330045.1 Actinomycetales bacterium
ATCCAGGCTGGCCGCACACCAAGTCCCAGTGAGCAAAGGTCGTGGAGCCGGAGCATCCCTGCACTTCGGGCCGACCTGATGGACGCGGGGCTTGGCGACGTCGAGGTCATCCTGGAATACCAACTCCCCCTCACCAGCAAACGCGCTGATGTCATCCTCGCCGGACGCCACCCGAAAACAGGCCAACCCTCATACGTCGTGGTGGAACTGAAGCAATGGAGCACCGCTCAGCGATTCGAAGACAGCGACACCCTGGTCCGGATTGAGCAGTACGGTGACCGTGCCGTCAGCCACCCCCTCGATCAAGTTCGAGGATATTGCGACTACTTGGCTGACTTCGTGGTGACCCTCGCCGAGCACTCCCACGAACTGGCTGGCGCGGCATACCTGCATAACGCCACTGACTACGGGATCACTGACCTTTTCGACATGGTCACCCCCGACGACGAACGCACCAGTCGGATGTTTACAGGCCAACGGCGCGGCGATTTCATCGAGTTCCTCCGCGGCAGACTGCAGCCGGGCGCCAGCGGCACCGAGTCAGCCGACCTCCTACTCAGCAGCAAGATCGCCCCCTCGAAGCAACTTCTGGCGGTTGCCGCCGATGAGGTGCAACGCCGCGAGCAGTTTGTCCTGCTCGACGAGCAGCGTGATGCCTACGAGCACGTGCTTCACGCAGTTAGCCGAGCCCGTCGCTCCAACACGAAGACCGCTGTGGTGGTCAGCGGTGGCCCCGGGAGCGGGAAGAGCGTCATTGCCCTCTCGCTCATGGGTGAGCTCTCTCGGCAAGGTCGCTCCGTCGTGCACGCCACCGGGTCACGCTCTTTCACCCAGACGCTGCGCAAAGTGGCCGGTGCGCGGGCACCGCAGGTCCGCAAACTCTTCACCTACTTCAACAGCTTCGTCGCCAGCGAGCCCAACGAGTTGGATTGCTTGCTCTTGGACGAAGCACACCGCATACGCGCCACGTCCGCATCTCGGTGGACGCGGAAGGAGCACCGAACAGGGCGGGCACAACTCGATGAGTTGTTGGATGCCGCCACGGTGCCCGTCTTCCTGCTCGACCAACACCAGGTCGTGCGGCCGGGCGAACTCGGGACTGTGGGAGACATCGAGAGCCGCGCCGAGTCGGTGGGTATGCGTGTTGAGCACATTGACCTCGACGCACAGTTCCGCTGCGGTGGATCGAGGTTGTATGTCGAGTGGGTCGAGCAACTCTTCGGCCTTCGCGGCGGCGGGCCAGCCCCTTGGTCCGGAGACGATGCGTTCGAGGTGCACGTCACCGATACGCCGACGGAACTCACCCAAGAGTTGGCCCTCAAAGCTGAAGAGGGCTACTCGGCGCGGATGGCGGCAGGGTTCTGTTGGCCGTGGAGCGATCCGCACCCCGACGGCACTCTGGTCCCCGACGTGCACATCGAGGATTGGAGTCGCCCGTGGAATCTGCGCGGCGATCGTGGTGTCGGTGGCGCTCCGCCGGCGGCGCTGTGGGCTACCGACCCTGCGGGCTTCGACCAGGTCGGTTGCATCTACACCGCACAGGGCTTCGAATACGACCACGCCGGTGTGATCATCGGCCCCGACTTGGTATGGCGTGACGACCACTGGCTGTCGGTGCGCCAAGCCAGCCGCGACCCCGACATGCGCAGCACGAGGGTCTCCGATGCTGACTTCGACCGTCTGGTGCGCAACGTCTACAAGGTGCTAATGACCCGGGGGATGCGCAGCGTGCACCTCTACTCCACTGACCCGGCCACTCGAGACTTTCTCCGGCGGCTCGTCGGCGGATAGCACCGGCGCCCGTGGTTCGGCTAGCTGTCTACCTACAGACGGGCTTGCGTGTGCTTGGCTACGTTCGTGAATGCCGAAGCTATTCAGAAGCAACTCCGGCAGTTCGCTGCTGATCGCGACTGGGAGCGATTGCACAGCCCGAAGAACCTTGCCTCGGCGTTGTCAGTTGAAGCCTCGGAACTACTCGAGATCTTTCAGTGGCTCAATGAAGCAGAGTCGCGGTCGGTGATGGACACATCCGAAGCCGAGCACGTTCGTGAAGAGCTGGCCGATGTCCTGATCTATCTCCTCCGGCTAGCGGATGTCCTTGAGATCGATTTGGACCAGGCCGTGGCAGAGAAGATAGAAAAGAACGGCGATAAACACCCCGCTTCAAGCAATAGTCTCGGGTGGCAGTCCTCGCGGTGGGACCGATCTGGGGCGGTGGCTACAGGTTTCGAAGGCTTCGTTCCCTTCGCTGACCTGCAGACGGCCCATCCGCCGGATCAGCCCGGCGTCTATCTCATCCTTCGTCCGACCGGGCGTCAGCCTTCATTCCTGACGACGAGCCAAGCAGGCCGACACAAGGGCAAAGACCCGACCATCTCGATTGACAAACTTCAGCGCCGCTGGGTCAGGGACGCTGAAGTCGTGTACGTCGGGAAAATGGGCGGTGGATCGTCCAAGGCCACGCTTCGGAAACGCCTCAGGCAGTACGTACGCTTTGGTCAAGGCATTCCGGCTAGTCATTGGGGTGGCCGTGCCATATTCCAGCTTTCAGACTGGGGGCACCTCCTGGTGGCCTGGCGTGTTGATGACGAACCAGTCCAGCTGGAGTCATCCTTACTTCATCAGTTCAAGACGGATTCTGGTGCTCTCCCGTTTGCGAACATGAGGTACTGAGCCCTCTACCGACGCACCTCAGGTGGGACGCCGAACCATGCGATTTGCTCCAGCCTTTAAGCGAGCGCGGCGCGAGCGTTTGCAAGTCCAGACACCAAGCCCAGCAAGGGTGTGGGTTGCCGACGTAGGTGCGCCAGACTTCGTCACCGCCGCGGGCGACCAATCTCGAGAGATCGCCGCAAGCCAGCACGAGCCCGATGACCAGGCCTTCATCGACGCAGTGTTTAGTGGTTGGGACAGCGGCCACAAGCTCTAGAGCGGGCGCGCATGTCGGCGCCGTCTGACAAGCTGCCGATGTGACCGACCGCATAGCTGATCCCCGCTCGCTCTTAGAGGGATTGCTCGAGAGCTTGATCACCGAGGAACTTGAGCGCCGACTTGTTGAGACCGGCGGACTGACCGCGGACATCGACACCGTCGACCCTGCCGATGAGCCGCACG
>JBBQNO010000229.1:0-3104 GCA_038330045.1 Actinomycetales bacterium
GAAACCAAGAACCCCTGGCCGCATCGCTGCTGGTCAGGGGTTCTTGTACTGTCTCAACACAGTGCGCGCCCGAAGGGATTCGAACCCCTAACCTTCTGATCCGTAGTCAGATGCTCTATCCGTTGAGCTACGGGCGCAAGCCACCACCAAGGGCAGCGCACGGAACGATACCGGATCGTCAGGGGCCCCACGAAATCATGTCTCACAGACGGCTGCACCGCGTTAGAGTCGATCAACGATCAGCCCCCACTGAGAGGCAGCCCGATGAGCCCCGAAGGCCCCAAAGACAGTCCCGCCGTGAACGAGCCGACCACCACATCGGCCGTCGAGCCCCTGCCCCCTGGCAGCCACGCCGAAGAGGTGGTTGACGAGATCGACGAGCGGATCAAGGAGAGTTGGACCGAGATGGAGTCCGACGATGACACCGAGACCCGCAGCAGCAGCGGCCCCAACGAGCCCGACGACGACGTCACGGACGACAACGACGAAGAACCGAGCGAACCGGGCGCTTGAGCTGTGACACAAGGAAACCCTCGCACCAGAGCGAACTGGACGAGGGTTTCCTCAACACGCGGAGGCGGAGGGATTTGAACCCTCGATGGGGTTTAAGCCCCAAACCCGCTTAGCAGGCGGGCGCCATAAACCAGGCTAGGCGACGCCTCCATGTTCTTCGAAGGGTCACAATGACTTTTCGATGGAACGGCGATCAGGCTACCCGCGCGAGGTAGCGTTCACCAAACAGCATGAACTAACGGGGATGCTCGTTCGTTGGGACACCTTCGGACAGCACCACACAACGACTACAGAGGTATAGATGTCGAACTGGACGCCGGACGAGAAGGGCGATCCTGACGACCGTTTTTCTGGCGATCCTTCGGTGCCGCAGAGCCGCAGCGAGCGCAAGCGAAACCTCAAAAGCCCGCAGCACGCCGAAGGGTCCGAGCGCCTCTCACGCGCATACCGACTGACCGCCTTGGGCACCCTCATTCCGGGGGCCGGGTTGGCCAGAACGCGCCGCCGCACGCTTGGCCTCACCATGCTGGCGCTGACCATCGGAGCTCTGATCGCTCTCGCTGTGTGGGTGATCAGCCGTGGTGCCGAGGCATTTGTGCTCGACCTCGGTGCACGCCCCCGTTTGCTGACGCAGGTCGCGATCGCCTTGACGGTCCTCGTCGTCATCTGGATGGGGTCCGTGGCCCTCACAGCGCTCACCAGTAAGCCCAGCATGCTCAAATCCGGGCAGCGGCTTGGCCTGGCTGCCTTCACCGGTCTGATGTGCCTCGTGCTGGCCGCCCCGACCGCGATCGGCTGGTTCTACGTCAAAGCCCACACCAGCGCCGTGGATCGCATCTTCGTCGGTCGCCAAGACCCGGGTGACGGCTCACCGTTGGCCGGCCCGGACGTAAAGAACGACAGCCCGTGGGAGGGCACACCGCGCGTCAACGTGCTAATGCTGGGCTCGGACGCCGGCGACACCCGGGAAGGCACCCGCACCGACAGCATGCTCATCGCGAGCATCGACACCGCCACCGGCGACACCGTCTTGTTCGGCATCCCCCGTAACCTCGAGCAAGTCCCGATCCCTAAAGACAATCCCTTGTCTCAGGTGTGGCCCAACGGCTACAACTGCGGTGACGGCTGCCTGATGAACGCCATCTGGACCGAGGCTGATCAACTCGCGGAGGCTCGCCCCGAGCTCTATCTCGACGACCCCACGCCCGGCCCGACCGCCACCCGCGAGGTGCTCTCCGAGGTCATCGGCCAACCCATCGACTACACCGTTATCGTCAACCTCGAAGGCTTCCAAGACCTCGTGGACGCGATGGGCGGCGTCGAGATCAACGTGCAAGAACGTCTGCCCATGGGCGGTGAGACGACGAAAAACTCACAAGGCCAATCGGTTCTGGTGCCGGGCAGCGAGTCGGGCTACCTCGAGCCGGGGCTGCAACAGCTCACCGGCTATCAGGCCCTCTGGTACGCACGCTCACGTATCACCACCGACGACTTCAGCCGTATGCGGCGTCAACGCTGCGTGGTCGCCGCTGTGGTCGATCAGGTGAATCCGTTGACGATGGTCCAGCGCTACCCGCAGATCGTCGGAGCCGCAGGCAACAACATCACGGCCGACATCTCGCAAGATGAACTGCCCGCGTGGGCATCTCTGGTGCTGAGCGTCCAGAAAGGCACCATCAAGTCGCTGCCCTTCACCATCGAGAACACCAACGTAAGTGATCCTGACTTCGCCAAAATTCGCCGCATGGTCGATAAGGCGATCAATCCTCCCGAGCCGAAGGCCCCCACGGCTACGTCTGCCCCCACACCCGCCGAAGAAACATCCATCATGAAGACGCCGGAGGAAACGTCGACTACGACCGACGATAAGCCCAGCGATGATATCGAAGACATCGGCGCGGTCTGCTGAGAGGCGGCATGCGGACAAAGGAGCAGCCCCCCACGTTCACGAACGTGGGGGGCTACTTTGCTGCTAAGACTCGCTAGGGAGTAGCAGTTCCTCAGACGGCGCGTACGGCGTCAGCCTGCGGTCCCTTCGGGGACTGGGTGACCTCGAACTCGACCCGCTGGGCCTCGTCGAGAGTCTTGTAGCCGTTGCTTTCGATGGCCGAATAGTGGACGAACACGTCCGGACCGCCTCCATCTTGTGCGATGAAGCCGAAGCCCTTCTCGGAGTTGAACCACTTAACGGTGCCCTGTGCCATGGGATCTCTTTCGTTGTGCGAATGCGTCACAACCCACACGGTGTGGGAGGTGGGTCGAGATTGAAACCCCCCACTCGCCGGGACATGCCCGGTTTGTGCCGACGTGCCAAACCAAACGGCTCAGCGTGTACTTCACTGCGAGGAACTGCAACTACAACCACGTAAACCGTAGCAGCAATCGGTGCGTCGAAGCACGTTCCGACATCTGGAATGATGGTCCCTGGCAACGCGACATGCTCGCTGTGCCATGGAGGGTTCGCATAGTGGTCTAGTGCAGGCGCCTTGAAAGCGCCCGACGGAAACGTCCGTGGGTTCGAATCCCACACCCTCCGCTCGCATCCCGCGCTCACCCGCGAGGCCTTCGCGGCGATATCTCGGGCCCATTAA
>JBBQNO010000230.1:0-3096 GCA_038330045.1 Actinomycetales bacterium
AGTCGATCGTCGAGGCGCTGGGTGACCGGCTCGACGAGGTGTGTGCGCAGCTCGACCAGTGGGGGGTGCGCTGCATCGAGGCCGGCGCCTTCCCGCCCGACATCCTCAAGCGGGCCGCCGGCTGAGCCTTCCTGGTGTCGGCCCGGCTCAAAGCCGTTGCGCCGCGCGGTGGTGCGGAGCAGACTCGCAGGATGACCACGATGGTGCTTGTCCACGGCGGGTTCTGCCAAGGGTGGATCTGGGACGAGACCATCGCTGCTCTCCGCGCGGCTGGTCATCGCGCAGAGGCTCTCGACCTGCCCAGCTCAGGCTCGACGGCGTCCGACCTCAGTGACCTGCACTCAGACGTCGAGGCCGTCTCGGCGGTTCTCGACAGCCTCGATGAGGACGTCGTCCTTGTCGGGCACTCGGGCGGCGGGATGGTACTCACGGAGCTGGGCGACCATCCACGCGTCCATCGCAGTGTGTACGTCGCCGCTCTTCGGCCGCAGAGGGCCAGTCCGTAGGCGATCTGCTCGGCGGCCAGTTCCCCGAGTGGATGACCGTGCGTGACGGTGGCGCGGTCCAGGTCGCCGACGACGTCGACGTCGTCCGGCACGCCCTGTGCGACGACGTCGACCGAGACCGGTTCGTGGAAGACATCTATCCACGTTATGTGCTCACGTCGTTGTCCAGCCTGAGCAGCCCCAGCACGGCTCCAGATCCGTCGCATCCGTCCAGCTACATCATCTGTGAGCACGATCGTGCGGTGCCATCCGAGGCGCAGGAAGCCATGGCGAGCGCCGCAGATCAGGTGTATCGGCTGCCGTCCTCCCACTCACCACTCATCTCCATGCCACAGCAGTTGGCGGAGGCCATTACCGCGGCAGGTTGATTGCGGCAGGGGCGGGCCCTGGCGGCGCTGATGTGGCGCGCAGGTCGGGCGCGCAGCGAGCATGTCGAGACACGTCTTCCACGCGGAAGGACTCAAGGTGAGCCGCGCCTATTCGGGTGGCGGTGGGGGAGGGTGCCTGGGCTAGGTCGGGAACCCGCCGATCCTTCGCCCTCGCGGATGGAGTCCGCGATCTGCTTGGCGGTGCCGGTGCCGCCGGGGAATTGGGGACGTCACTTCGGATTCGTCCCCGGTCGCTGCGGTCTCGTCGACAGACGGTCAATCTCTACCAGGTGACCAATCTCACATTCTGCTACGTTTCGGCCCTGGGTCTCACCTCGCACACGGCGAGTGGTGCCCAAACCCCCCTCATCGGGCGGGGCGAGCGGGTCCCTGACCCGGACGGAAGGTAGAGCTATGAGAATGCGACTTGCAGCGGCGGCTGCGGCGGCGGCGCTGATCGCGGGTGGGGCGCTGGCCCCAGCGTCAGCCCACCACCCGGAGGCCACAGACGAGGGCGGCAACAGCACTTCGGCCAACAAGTACGAGGGCCTGGAGGTCAAGTTCGATCGCGACTGGGTCACGCCCACGTCGGCGGGCAACGCCAAAGACAAAGGCAGGGCTCCCGGCACGGCCGCCCCCTGCGTCAAGGGCATGGCGGCGGACTTCTTCCCTTGCGATGGGATCGACCTCCTCAGCCACGTCTCGCACAATGAGCTCGGCACGACGTTCGTCAATGACATCTGGGGGTGGACTGACCCCCGGTCGAAGAAGGACTACGCCCTTGTCGGCGCATCCAACGGGACCGTCTTCGTCGACATCAGCGACGCCAAGCGCCCCAAGGTCCTGGGCATCCTGCCCACCGCGTCGACATCCGGCGGCTCGTCTTGGCGCGACATCAAGGTGTACAAGAACCACGCCTATGTCGTGTCCGAGCACACGAACCATGGGGTGCAGGTCTTCGACCTGACCCGACTGCGTGACTGGGACGGCGCCTACACGACGTACGACGTCGACGCCCGCTACACCGGGCTCGGCTCGGCCCACAACGTCAACATCAACGAGGACACCGGCTTCCTCTACGTTGTCGGCGCCGGACGGTTCTCCTCGGGTGGGCTCCCCAACACCGTGACGGTCGATGCCCCGTCATCCGCCGCTGGCACCTACGGTGCGACGAACGCTTCCTTCGGCCCTCCGACGACGGTGGCCGGGCTGAGCGGCTCGTTCGCCGCCGTCGGCCAGGCATGCTCAGCCCTGGCCGGATTCCCGGCCGGCGCGATCGCCATCGCCGACCGCGGAGCCTGCGGATTCGCCGTCAAGGTCAAGAACGCCCAGGACGCCGGCGCGAGCGCCGTGGTCGTGGCCAACAACGCACCCGGCGCGCCCATCACCATGGGCGGTGCCGACCCAAGCATCACCATCGCCTCCGTCATGGTCAGCCAGGCCGACGGGGCCACCATCAAGGCCGGCCTCCCGGCGACAGGCGGCATCAAGGCCAACGACCCACCCGCCGTCTGCGGCACCGGCCTGCACATGATCGACATCAACAACCCGACGAAGCCGACCTACGCCGGGTGCTTCGACGGCCACGGCTACATCCACGACACCCAGTGCATCGTCTACGACGGCCCGGACGCGGACTACACCGGACGCGAGATCTGCTTCAACTCCAACGCCACCACCAGTGGCCCCGGCGGACTGCACCGGGTCGCCATCGTCGACGTGACCGACAAGGCCAACCCGGTCTCCATCGCCCGTGAGGGGTACGAGAACGACGGCTACAGCCACCAGGGCTGGCTCACCCCGGACCGTCGCTTCTTCCTGCACGGTGACGAGCTGGACGAGCAGCGTCGCGGCATCAAGACCACCACCCGGGTGTGGGACATCAGCGACCTCGACAACATCATCGAGGTTCAGGCGTTCGAGAACGACACCACCTCGATCGACCACAACATCTACACCCAGGGCCGCTACGCCTACGCGTCGAACTACACCTCCGGCCTGCGGGTCTACGACACGCGCGACCTGGCCGACGGTGGCCTGCGCGAGGTGGCGTTCTTCGACATCTACCCGGAGAACGACAACACCACCTTCGAGGGCGGCACGTGGAGCAACTACGCCTACTTCGGCCAGAAGGGCATCGTCGCGGCCAGCAGCATCGACCGTGGCCTGTTCATCCTCCAGCCGAGGCTCAGCCGCCAGGGCAACTGAGCCCCAGCCTGCGA
>JBBQNO010000231.1:0-2990 GCA_038330045.1 Actinomycetales bacterium
GGCCGCAAGTAAGAACCTCACCACGCCGGCCTCGTCCGCACTGGGCACGTAGTGCCAGTAGTGGTGCAGCACCGCCGGGATGATGCCCGCGGCCCCGTTGGTCGGCGCAGTGACGACTCGGCCACCCGCAGCATTCTCCTCATTCACCGCGATGGCGTGCAGACCCAGCCAATCCATCGCGGCCAAGGTGTCGGACCCAGGGGCTGCGGTACGGTGCGTGGCCATGAGGTCCTGATAGAGCCGGGGTGCGCGGCGAGCCACCATCAGCGATCCCGGCAAGAACCCTGAGGCTGAGCACCCGGCGACGACACACTCCTGCATGACCGACCAGATGTGAGCCAGTGCCGCCTCGGTCTCTTGCCGTGGGCGCTGCGCATCCTCGTTGCGGGCGACCAACTCGGCGACCCCGACCCCTTCGCTGGCACACAGGGCCAGCATCGCGCCTCCGGTGTCGAAATGAAGCGGGGGAGCTGGTGCCGCGGTCAGCCTGTCGGCGTTGACGTCGGCCTCGTCGACGACAAAACCACCCCCGACGCTATAGAGCACCCGGGTGGCCAAAACGTGACCTGATCCGTCGTATGCGCTGAAGCGCATTCCGTTCGGGTGACCCGGCAGCACTTGGTGGGGACGCATCACGACGTCCTCGCGCGTGCTGAAGCGAATATCTCGATGATCGGCCAACCGGAGCACGCCCTCGCGCCGCACTTGCTCCGCGCGGGCCATCATCCAGGTCGGCTCCACCGTTTCGGGTGCCGCCCCCTCCAACCCCATCAGCAGTCCCCGATCGGTGCCGTGGCCGACGCCCGTTGCCCCCAGGGATCCGTACAACTCGACCTGCACCCGGTCGACGCTGCCCAGCAGGTCGCGGTCCTGCAGGTCAGCGACAAACAGGCGGGCCGCCCGCATCGGGCCGACCGTATGCGACGACGAGGGGCCTACCCCGACGGTGAATAGATCCAAGGCGCTCAACGTCATGCCCCTGAGTCTGCCTTGTTGACTGGTGCCCAAGACAGCACCATGCGGCCATGCCGACAACTGAGCGTGCCTAATGTCGGTGCGGGCCCCGGATCTCGCCAGATCCTCGCTGCACCAATTCGACGGGCACGACCACACGCTGTGGCGCGGACGTGTCCCCATCGAGTCGCGCCCACAGCCGCGTGACAACTTCGCGACCGATGGTGTCGATGTCCTGTCGAATGACGCTGAGTGGGGGGTCGATGAGGTCGGCCATGGGGAAGTCGTCGAAGCCCACCACCGCGACGGCATTCGTAAGACCCACGGCCCGCAGGGCGCGGATAGCACCAATGGAAATGACGTTGGACGTGGTGAAGAGAGCAGTGGGCGGATTCGGTCCGCGCAGCAAGTCGAGGACCGCGGCCTCCGCTTCCTCGCGATTACGGTTGCCCATCCTGATTGCCTTTCGGCAGACCGGCAGGCCCCCTTCGGTCAGCGCTGCTTCGTAGCCTGCCCGGCGCATGCGGGCGGTCTCGATCTCGTTGAGGTCAGCGACTAGAGCGATGCGCGAATGATCGTGCGCAATCAAGTGCGCGACAGCCATTCGTGCCCCGTCCACGTTGTCGACAGTGACCGAGTCGACGTCGATTCCGTGCGGGAATCGATCCACAAACACCATGGGCAGCCCGGCGCGTCGCTCGGAGAGCAAGTAATCCTGGGTTGCGGTGGCGGGCATGATCACCAACGCATCGACCCGATGCCCGATGAGAGCGCGCACTTGGCTCCGCTCGCGCTCCGGGTCCTCGTCCAAGAAGGCCGTCAATAGTGTGGCTCCACGATCGTGGGCAGCAGCCTCCAGAGCCCGTAAGAGGCTGGCTGAGAATCGGTTGTCTACGTCCTGAATAAGCGCCCCGATCATGCCGGTGCGCCCCCCGATCCTCCGCAGATTGCTGGCCGCGAAATTGTGCTGATAGTGGAGCTTCTCGACGGTCTTCAGCACCTTTGACCGCGTTCCGTCAGCGACCCCGGGCTCGTTGTTCACCACCCGCGACACTGTTTTAAGACCGACCCCGGCGAGCCGGGCGACATCGACCATTGTCGCCCTTGGGCTTGGTGTGGGGGTCCAATCGTGGCTCACTGCGCCATAGTCACCCGCAGCCGCAGAAAACGCAACCACCGGATGACATCCTTGTCAGAAGGTGGTGTCAATTTGCCGCTTTTGGTTGACGGACCGGTCAATGAGTGTCACGGTGTCAAATGACAAGGTTGTCTATCCGGGACAGCGTCGTCCAACAGGAGGCCCTCATGAGTCCACTTTCCACGATCCGTTCACGCAAAGTTGCCGGCGTCGGCGCAACCCTTGCCCTAGCCTTAACTCTCGCTTCGTGTGGCGACGATGGTGGCAGCGATGGGGGTAGTTCGACCGCAGGAGCCGACGAAGAAATCGGCGTCTCGCTGATCACCAAGAACTCAACCAATCCGTTCTTCGTGGCGATGCAAGAAGGAGCCAAGAAGGAGGCAGCCGACAAGAACATCAACTTGACGACGGCGGCCGGCAAAGAAGACGGGGATGAGACCACGCAAATCCAGGCCATCGAACAAGCCGTGGTGCGCGGCGACGCAGGCATCTTGATCACGCCCAACGGCCCCGGCGTGAACCCGGCTATCACGCAGGCCCGCGACGCCGGGCTGTACGTCATCGCCCTGGACACGCCGCCCGAGCCGGCGGACATCGTCGATATCACCTTCGCGACGGACAACTTCAAGGCTGGAGAGTTGATCGGGGCGTGGACCGCAGAGACCCTTGACGGCGAGAAGGCCACGATCGCGTTGCTCGATATCTTCAACGACAAGATCGTGAGCGTCGACTACAACCGCGACCAGGGCTTCCTGACCGGCATGGGGATCGACACGGCTGACCCGCAGAAGAACGGTGATGAAGAAGCTACCGGCACCTACAGTGCTGGTGCCGGGGGTGACTACGAGATCGTCTGCAACGAGCCCACCCAGGGCGCCGAAGACGAAGGTCGCACGGC
>JBBQNO010000232.1:0-2909 GCA_038330045.1 Actinomycetales bacterium
CCACTTCGACGCGCACGCCGACACCGGCAACATCGAATTCGGCTCATTGTGGGGTCACGGGCAGCCGATGCGCCGCCTCATCGAGTCGGGGGCGGTGCGCGGTGACCGATTCCTGCAGATCGGCCTACGCGGATATTGGCCCGAGCCGGAGACGCTGAGCTGGATGGCTCAGCAGCAGATGCGGTCCTACGAGATGACCGAGATCGGTCACCGCGGGCTGCGGGAATGCCTGAGCGAGGTCTTCACCATCGCCACCGATGCGTGCGATGGCGTGTATCTTTCGGTCGACATCGACGTCGTTGACCCTGGGCACGCCCCAGGCACCGGCACCCCCGAGCCCGGCGGCCTCTCCGCTCGAGAACTGTTGGACTCGGTCCGACGGATCTGCCTCGAACTACCCGTCGTGGGCATCGACGTTGTCGAAGTCGCCCCACCGTACGACCACGCGGACATCACCGCAGCCTTGGCCAATCGGGTCGTGCTGGAATGTCTATCGGCCATTGCGCGTCGACGTCACGACGAACGCGACGGCACCACGTGGAATCCCGCGCTACCGTTGCTTAGTGATCGGGAAGCACCGATCCCCGAAGGAACGATCAGAGGACACGCACATGACCATTGAGACACCCCTTCGCATCGGCGGCCCCGGCCTGCCCCAAGAGCGTCGGTTGGTGACCGACCTGCCCGGCCCGAAGTCCGTGGAGTTGATGGCCCGCAAGCACGCGGCCGTCGCCAGCGGCGTCGGCGTCATGATGCCGGTCTTCGCGGCATCCGCCGGGGGCGGTGTGCTCGTCGATGTGGACGGCAACTCACTGATCGACCTGGGCTCGGGAATCGCGGTCACCGGGGTGGGCAACGCCGACACCGGCGTCGTGACGGCCGTGACCAACCAGGCCGAGCAGTTCATCCACACCTGCTTCATGATCACCGCATACGAGGGTTATCTCGAGGTTGCGGAGCGGCTCAACCGGCTCACTCCCGGCGACCACGACAAGCGCTCGGTGCTTTTCAACTCCGGTGCCGAAGCGGTCGAGAACGCCATCAAGATCGCCCGGTCCTACACCCGCAAGCAAGCCGTCGTGGCCTTCGATCACGCCTACCACGGGCGGACCAACCTAACGATGGCGTTGACCGCGAAGTCGATGCCCTACAAGAGCGGCTTCGGGCCGTTCGCGAGCGAGGTTTATCGTGCGCCGATGTCCTACCCCTACCGGGACGCAGGCCTGAGCGGGGAGGATGCTGCCAAGCGGGCCATCTCGGTCATCGAGAAGCAGGTCGGGGCCAACAACCTTGCGGCCGTCATCCTCGAGCCCATCCAGGGTGAGGGCGGCTTCATCGTGCCCGACGAAGGCTTCATGCCCGCGATCGTGGCCTGGTGCAAGGAGAACGACGTCGTGTTCATCGCGGACGAGGTGCAGACCGGGTTTGCGCGTACGGGCGAGATGTTTGCCTCCGATTATGAGGGCATCGTCCCCGACCTCATCGTCATGGCTAAGGGCATTGCCGGCGGTATGCCGTTGTCGGCCGTGACCGGTCGAACCGAGATCATGGATGCTCCGCACGGGGGTGGTTTGGGTGGCACCTACGGCGGCAACCCGGTCGCCTGCGCGGCAGCCATTGCGGCCCTCGACGCGTTCGAATTTGGGGGATTGATGCAGCGCGCCCGTGAGATCGAAGCGGTCGTTCGCGACCACATTGCTCCGGTCGCTATTGCTGATCCGCGGCTCGGTGAGATCCGGGGCCGCGGTGCGATGCTCGCGTTGGAATTCGTGGACCCCGCGACCGGTGAGCCCGACGCGGCACTGACCGGCACCATCGCCAAGGCGTGCCACGCCCAGGGCGTGATTG
The DNA here is from genome assembly GCA_038330045.1 of Actinomycetales bacterium. GTDB lineage: Bacteria > Actinomycetota > Actinomycetes > Actinomycetales > Dermatophilaceae > Ornithinicoccus. The sequence goes on from JBBQNO010000232.1 coordinate 1,849, forward strand.
TGCTGACCTGCGGCACCTACGGCAACATCGTGCGACTGCTTCCGCCGCTGACGATCTCCGACGAACTGTTGCGTGAGGGCTTGACCGTGTTGACCGAGGCTCTAGCTGCGTCGTGACCGCTCATGTGACTGTGGCCTAGAGCGGTACGCCAGGTAGCGGCATGGCTGGCCCTACGTCGGGGCCGTACTGGTCCACGGCGTAGGTGGCGAGTCGCGCAGCCAACGCAGCGAGGTGGGCGGCGGCGTGGTGCTTGGGGTGCCACACCGCATACAAGTTGACGCGCAGTGTGCCCATCGGGCCAACGATGGGCACATTCTTAAGGCCAAACCGAGGGTCGTCGGAGACCACGGCGACGCCTCGACCGGCAGCGGCCACGGCTTGGGCGATGTGCGACGAGCTGAACTCGTGGGTGTTGGCGTAGCTCATGCCTGTCCCTGCCATCGCGGCGTCCAACGTCCAGCGGCTGTGCGAGTCCTGGTCCATCAAGAGCAGGTCGTGGCGCACCAACTCGCGCAGGTCCACTGAGTCGTGATCGGCCAACGGATGCGTTGCCGGCACGTAGGCCCAGATGGGGAATTGAGCCACCCATAGGTGGGCGAACTCAGCCGAGGGCGGCAGGGCCCCGAGCACCAGATCGGCACCCCGATCCAGCTCGTCGTACCCGTCGTGAAGGCGCAACTCCGAGACCGACGGCAAGGGATCGTCGGGGCCGAAGGTGGCGATGAAGGGGGCCATCACGTCGGTCAGCGTGACCGCGTGCGCCACCACCGTGATGTGCTGCAAGCGGCCCGATCCGATGTCGCCCGCCGCGGCCTTGGCCTTTTGCGCCGTATGCAGCAAGTCGCGGGCCCGCGGCAAAAACACCCGTCCGGCCGCGGTGAGGGTCAGTTTGCCCTCGGTCCGGCTGAAGAGGGTCAGTCCCAACTCGCGCTCGAGTTGATGCAACTGCCGTGACAGGGACGGCTGAGTGATGTGTACCTGCTTGGCCGCGGCCGTCACGGAGCCAGCGTCAGCGACCGCCACAAAGTAGCGGATCGTGCGTAACTCCATAGGGCACTCCT
>JBBQNO010000233.1:0-2902 GCA_038330045.1 Actinomycetales bacterium
TCGGCGTTGCTGTAGGGGGCGTCGAAGATGGCGAAGCCCTGGCTGCGCGGCGCGACACCGAAGGCAGGGAGGTCGCCCTCGACGCTCATGGCGAGCGAGCCGTCGCACCCGTCGGTGCCGGTCCGGTTGAAGATCAGCACGGCGGAGTAGCCACCGGCATTGATCACGTTGGACACCTTCTCGGTGAACGGGCACAACCCCCGCTCGACGACGGCGACCTGCGTGCCGTCGCCCGGACCGGCGTTGGCATCGCCGTTGCAGCCCCGTCCGAAGAACACCGACTCACCGGTGATGGTCTCGCCCTCCGCCAGCTGCCTGGTGTCGCTGCCCGGACTGGCGTCTATGGCGCTACTATCGCCGACGTTCTCGGCCGTGAGCGAGTAGGGATTGAAGTCCTCGTCGGCACCGACGACGTACCTGTTGTCCGAGGTGAACTCGGCCTGGTGGCCGTTGCCCTCGGGCGGGACCGTGAGACCGCTCTCGGTGGCCTCCGGGTCCGGGTCGGTGAAGTCGGTGTCCCCGAGGTAGACCGGTGCCAGCGGGTCGCTCATGTCGACCTTCACATAACCGGCGTCCCAATAGGACAAGAGCATCACCTGCTTGCCGTCGATCTCCTTGACGACCATGTCGTGCAGGAAGACCTCCTTGAGGTTCTCCGGGGCGGCCTGCAGGATCTGCGGGAAGGTCTCGTCAAGGTCGTACTCCGCGATGAACTTGGGCTTCTTGGGGTCGGTAATGTCGACAATGTCGACGTCCTTGCCCTCTTCGTTATCCACCATGACCGCGTATGCCTTGTCCCCAGCGTCCCAGGCGAACACGCTGTGGGTCTCGTTCGCGTCCTTCTTGCCCTGACCATTGACAATCGTGTCGCCGAAGCCCTCAGCCAGCGGCATCGGGTGCTCCGGGTTGGAGACGTCGTAGATGTTCATACCGCCGAAGCCGGCCTTGTCATTGCACTTCTCGTTGTTGCTCACGACGATGTCGCCGTCGAACTTCGGGGTGTCAATGTGGATGGCTTGGATGCCCTCGCCGGGGTAGCTGCCCTGCTTGGCCCCGATGAACGCGACCTCCCTCGGGTTCTCCACGTCGGCGATGTTCACGACGTGGACGCCGTTGTACTTGCAAGTGACCGCGCCCCAGGCCGCGAGGTACGCGTAGTCGCCGAGGACGCCGACGTCGGCGATCTTCTCAGGGACCACATTCTTCAACTTCAACTTGCTCACCAGGTCGATGTTGGGCGTGCTGCTAGCCGGCAGGTGTCCGCTGGTCTCCCCGTGCTGGTGGGAGTTGCGGGCCTTGGCGTCGGCGTGGACGCCGCCGTCATCGGTGACGTCGTGTCCGGGATGCCCGGACGCCAAGCCGGGGACGGCGAAGATCAGGCCTGCCGCGCACAGCCCGGTGACTGTGACCCTGCGAGTTCGTCCGTTCATGACACTCCTTGCTCGGGTAAAGTCGAGGCACCGCTACTCGCGACCGTATATGACACAGGTCACACCTGGGAAGGGCAGGATCCTAAACCCCCCTTCGTATGCCGATACTGTGCGATCCAGACCGACGGCCACAAAGGGGGTGACGGTTCTGCGCACCCAGAGAGGAACAACGATGTACGAGTACCGAGTGGTCGAGCTCCGAGAGAAGATGATCGGCGGCAAGATGTCCGGGGACAGGCTGCAGAAGCTTCTCGACGAGAACGCCCAGCGCGGTTGGCAGCTCAAGGCCATCACCGCGGTGGACGTCTAGGGCCGGGTCGGCCCGGGCGGTGTGGACGGGCTCCTCATCACCTTTGAGCGACAGACTTGAGGGCCGCTGCGTCACGACCCCGCGTGGGCGGGCGCGACGCGCGGCAGGAACGGACGCTACCGCGTCCGGTATGCGACAGATCCGGACGACACTTGAGGCCGCGTCATCCAGGGCGCCGTTACGCGGCAGAAAGACACACTTGTGGGCGGCGATGCCTCGGGTCGTTCAGGCGCGTGGCCGCCTACACAGCATTTTGAGGCAAACTCGGTGCGTGGAGGCAATCTCGAGGGGTGAAACTGTCGTGTCGGCAGACCATCGGACGCGAAGCGCGCGTACGGCCGTGTTGGTTGATCAGCTGCGCGAGATCGTGCAGGAGTTGGAGCAGATGTATCCGGGCCGCAAGTTTCCCTTGGACGGACATCTCGTGGGTTCCATCGGCGAGGCCGCGGCCGAGGCCTTGTTTGACCTACAAATGGTTGCTACCTCGTCAACGGGGCATGACTCCGTCACAGGGGATGGCCAAAAGGTCGAGATCAAGGCAACGTAGGGAAAGAGAAGTGTTGCCACCCGGAAGACCTCCAAAGAGGTAGCCACGGCTCTGATCGTGCTTCAGCTTTCGACATCTCCGAACACCGAGCATGAGGTCGTGTTCAACGGGCCGCTCGTGACCGCGCTCACGGTCTTCGGTGCTACCCAGAGCAATGGTCAGGCAACCATGACCCTGTCTCGCCTTCGAGGACTGGACGCGCTGGTTCCACCGAAGGAGCGCATTGCTCGCCGCCGACCTGTCCAGTTGCCTTGACAGTGAGCGGCCTACTGGTGCACCTGACGCCCTCCGAGTGCGGGCATCGGCTGGCAACGGCACGAATGCAGCCACGGGCGCATGCTGAGAATCGCTGAAAGTTCCGAATTGGACGCCGTGAATCTGGGCTTTGCCCGTCAGCGACCTTCAATAGTGAAGCGGACGGCGCAGCCCTTCAGCAAGGGCAATTTCCCCTTCTTACCTTCTCGACGTGCGAGCAGTCGTGGAAATATGACGCGCTGAGCGGAGCGCGTCGAATGAGCGTGTTCTGATGGTCAGCTGGCTGTGGTGAGGCGGCGAACAATGAGTTGGTTGATGCTGATTTGCTCTTCGGCGGCGTCTTGGGCGAGGCGTCGGTGT
>JBBQNO010000234.1:0-2868 GCA_038330045.1 Actinomycetales bacterium
TCAGCGGGGTTGTGTGACTCGAACCATTCCTGGTTCTCCATCGGGTAATGCACCTGGGCGAAGGGCATCGACCCGGAGTCGAACCAGACGTCCAGCACATCCTCGACGCGGCGCATGGTGGACTGACCGTCCTCGGGCGACCGCGGGTCGTCGGGGTTGGGTCGGGTCAACTCATCGACGAACGGCCGGTGGAGGTCGAGTGCACCATTTTCGTCGCGCGGCAGGTCCCCGAAGTCACGCTTCAACTCGGCGAACGAGCCGTAGACGTCAAGACGCGGGTAGTCCGGATCATCGCTGCGCCACACCGGGATAGGACTGCCCCAGAACCGGTTGCGCGAGATCGACCAGTCGCGGGCGTTGGACAGCCATTTGCCGAACTGTCCGTCCTTGATGTGCTCAGGCACCCAGGTGATCTCGTCGTTCAGCTCGACCATCCGGTCTTTGATCTGGGTGACCGCGACGAACCAACTCGACACGGCCTTGTAGATCAGCGGTTGCCGGCAGCGCCAGCAGTGCGGGTAGGAGTGGTCGTAGCTTTCGTGCCGCAGCAGCACCGTGCCCTCGGTCACCGAGCCGTGGTTGACCTCACCGCGGGTCGCAGCCTTGAGGTCGCTGATGATCGGCGCGTTGGCGTCGAAGACCAGCATCCCAGCGTATTCGTGGACCGGAGCGGTGAAGGCACCGTCGGGTCCGACCGGCATGACCGGCTCGATGTCTTCGCGGTCGGTGACCTCTTTGTCCTCCTCACCGAACGCGCCAGCGCTGTGCACCAACCCGGTGCCGTCGGTGGTGGTGACGAAGTCGGCCTCGACGACCCGGTGCGCGCGTTCGTGACCTGCGTAGTAGTCGAAGGGCGGGGTGTACGAGCGCCCGATGAGGTCACGGCCCGTGAGCTGCTCCAGCACCTGCGGGTCGGCCCCCAACTCCCGCTCGTATGCCGACAGCCGGGCGTGGGCGATGACGTACCGCTCGGTGGGCAGTGGGTCGCCATCAGTGGAACGTCCTGGCACCGCGCCTTCGACGACCACGTAGTCGATGTCGGGATCGACCATGATCGCCAGGTTGGCGGGCAGCGTCCATGGCGTCGTCGTCCAGATCAGCGCCAATTCCCCGGTTTCGAGCCGCAGGCCGACGGTGACCGCGGGGTCTTGCCGGATCTGGTAGACGTCCTCGTCCATCCGCAGCTCGTGATTGGACAGCGGCGTTTGGTCGTTCCAGCAGTAGGGCAGCACCCGGAAGCCCTCGTAGACCAGGCCCTTGTCGTGGAGTTCTTTGAATGCCCATATGACCGACTCCATGTAGTCCGGGTTCAGCGTCTTGTAGTCGTTCTCGAAGTCCACCCACCGCGCTTGGCGGGTCACGTAGTCACGCCACTCGTCGGTGTACTTCAAGACGGACTCACGACACTTGGCGTTGAACGCCTCAATGCCGATCTCGCGGATCTCATCCTTGGTCTTGATCCCCAGCTGGCTCATGGCCTCCAACTCGGCCGGCAGACCGTGCGTGTCCCAGCCGAACCGTCGCTCCACCCGGTGGCCCTGCATGCTCTGATAGCGCGGCACGACATCCTTGACGTACCCGGTCAGCAGGTGGCCGTAGTGGGGCAGCCCGTTGGCAAACGGCGGCCCGTCGTAGAAGACGTATTCGTTGTCCCCGTCGGAGCCTGCGTCGCGCTGATCGACGCTCGTGAAGAAGGTCTGGTGCTCGGCCCAGTAGGCCAAGACTTCGCGCTCGAGATCCGGGAAACGCGGGGAGGGGGTCATCCCATGTCCGGCGGTGTCGACCTGGGGATACGTCATGGGGAAAGTCTCCGTGGGCTGTGGCGGGTCTGCGGTCATCAACTCGTGGTGCATCGTGTGCTTCCACGAGGACGACGCATGCGCCGCGGTGCCACCTCGCTTGCCTGCATACCCGCCCATTTCGCGCAGGTATGCCGACCGCTCTGGCCTCAGGCTGTGACGTGCCCACACGTCCGGGTCTAGTAGCGCGCCAGCGCGTTCTTCCGGAGGCTCACCGGTGATGGCCGGGTCGATGCCTTTACCCCAGAACGATACCTCGCCTCCGGAGTCTTCTGACCACCCTTGCGGCCTGACCGTGGGCCAAAGGAGCATGAGTGGGATAGTCCCGGACGCACCGAAGGGGCCGGGGCCGCCATGTGGCGACTCCAGCCCCTTCAGATGTTGACCGCAGTTGACCCTGACGGATTAGTGATCAGATCTGGTCAGCGGAGATGTCCTTGTCCTTGTCTTCCTTGCCCAGCTCGTAGAGCCGACCGCTCTTGCGGTCCGCGAGGTATTCGTTCATCTCGCGCTTGATGCTCGGGAGCAGGAAGTAGACGCCCAACAGGTTGACGAACCCGCAGACGAACAGGAACGAGTCGGCCAGCCCCAGCACCTCGCTGAATCCAAGCACACACCCGGAGACCGTGAGGAACAAGAAGATGATCCGGTAGATCGTGGTGTTCGTCTTGCCCTCACCGAACAAGTAGTTCCACGCCTTGTTGCCGTAGTAGGACCAGGTGATGAGCGTCGAGATGGCGAACAGGGCCACTGCGGCAGCCAACACGTAGGGGAACCACGAGATGACGCTCTCGAACGCATCCGAGGTCACGGCAACGCCACCGCCGTAGACGTAGTCCGTGCCTTCAGCTGAAATACCCTCACGGGTTTCGGTGTAGAAGGAGGTGTCGGCGATAATGATGGCCAGGGCGGTCATCGTGCAGATGATCACCGTGTCGATGAAGGGCTCGAACAGGGCCACGAAGCCCTCGGAGACCGGACGACGGGTCTTGACCGCGGAGTGCGCGATGGGTGCCGAGCCCAGGCCGGCTTCGTTCGAGAACGCCGCTCGCTGCAGACCGACGATCAG
>JBBQNO010000235.1:0-2867 GCA_038330045.1 Actinomycetales bacterium
TGAACGCGGCCAATGCGTGATGACGTCGGTGAACCCGAGGTCCGCGGCCCGGCCTGCCTGCTCCGCGAAGAATTCGGCGCTGGTCAGCGCCATTACTCCGCAGGCGTCGAGGGACAGGTAGCGGTCAGGCGGGGCGTCCAGGCGGCGATCGCCGGACTCGATCGCCGACGTCTCGATCTCATCAAATTTCTGTGCCAGCCCAGCTATCCCAGCCCACCATTGCTCGATGGCTTCAGTGTCATTGTTCGGGGCTCCGACTCCGACTCCGGGCTGAGCCTTTTGGGGGCCGGTGGTCATCCACCCGTGGCCGTGGCGCGCGGCGAGCGCCATCGACCGAGGGCCGTTGGCGGCGATGACAAACGGCACTCGCGGCTGTTGCACCGACCCGGGGGCGTTGCGGGCATCGACTGCGGTGAAGAACTCGCCGGTGTGGTCGACGTGGTCGTCGCGCAGGGTCTCGTCGAGGAGGTCGACAAACTCGGCGAACCGGCGGGTGCGCTGCCCGCGGGTGAGCTCTTGTCCCAAGATGCGCGCGTCCCGGTCGCCGCCGGCCCCAAGGCCCAGCAGCATGCGACCGGCGCTGATGTCATCGAGGGTGATGGCGTCCCGCATCAACGTCACCGGGTGGCGGAAATTCGGCGACGCCACAAAGGTGCCGAGGGCGATCCGCTGCGTGACCATCGCGGCGGCGGTCAACGTGGCGACCGTGGAGTGCCACGGCGAGTCCGGCAGGCCGCCCCAGACGAGATGGTCGTAGGTCCAGGCATGATCGAAGCCCAGGTCTTCAGCGCGACGCCACAGCGGCTCGGCCTGGGACCAGGGGTATTCGGGGAGGATGCAGATGCCGTATCGCATGACGCCACTGTAGGTCGCAGTCCGCCACCTTCGACTGACACCAGATCCACACGTCGCTCGCTCACTGCGACAAGTCACGTGCGATGAGAGCTAGAGCGGGAGGTATGCCGAGAGGTCGGACCGCTGGCCGCTGGCACTGATCGCTCCGGCCGCGCGCGCCTGTCTCCACGTGTGCCGACCGGTCACCAACAGCAGCCACGTCGCGTCGTCGGTTTCGACCACGTTGGTCGGGGTGCCCCGAGTGTGGCGGGGGCCTTCGATGCATTGCACGGCCCCGAAGGGTGGCACCCGGACCTCCACCGACCGGCCAGGGGCTTGAGCCGCCAATTCTTCGAGGCTGAAGCGGACCGCAGTCGCTCGAATCGACCGCGGCACCGCCATTATTGCGGCCACCGCATCAGTCCTATCTCCGACGTCACTGTCGCCGACCTGCTCGGCGGCTGCTCGGCATACGTCGAGGGCGTGTCGCCCCTCGCCGATCGGCACCCGACGCTGGCTCGGCACTGACTAGTCCAGCGGGTCGCGCTCGATCGGACACGACATACAACGGGGACCGCCGCGGCCACGACCCAATTCGCCGCCCGCGATGGCGATGACCTCGACACCCTGACCACGCAGGTAGTCGTTGGTCACGGTGTTGCGCTCGTATCCCACGACCACGCCGGGCTCAAGGGCTAACACGTTGCAGCCGTCGTCCCACTGCTCACGGGCCGCAGCCGAGGGGTCCTGATCGGCCGCGAGGATCCGCAGCCCGTCCAGCCCCAAGCCCCGAGCGATCACCTGGTCCATGTCGTCGGCTGGGTGGGACTCGATCTCGACCTGCGCCTGACCGTCTCGCTCGGCGCCAGCGGTCAGCGTCCACGAGTTCAGGGCGGGCAGACCGACATAGCGGGTGAAGGTCTCCGGGTCGATCATCGTCATCACCGTGTCCAGGTGCATGACGGCCCGCGACTTGGGCATGTCGACCGCGATGACCTTGTCGATGTGCTCGGAGGCCAACATCCTGGCCGCCATCCGCTCGACGCCTTGCGGCGTCGTTCGCTCGCTGAGGCCCACCAGCACCGTGCCGTTGCCCGGCACCAAGATGTCCCCGCCCTCCGCGGTGGCCGGTCCAGCCTCGATGCCGTCGGACCACCACTGATGGGCCTGGCCCTTGAACATCGGGTGGTGGCGATAGATCGCCTCGTAGTGCAGCGTTTCGCGGCGACGCGCCTTCTTGTGCATGGAGTTCACGGCGACCCCGTCATAAGCCCACGCCGAGGTATCGCGGGTGAAGAGGTGGTTCGGCAACGGCTCGAGCACGGCTTCGTGGTCCGCGAGCGCTCCGATCACGACTGAGCGTGGGCTCTCGATGCGCTCCAGCACCTCAGCCTTGGTGATCCCGCCGATGAGGTAGCGCGAGAGCTCAGCGTCACTCATCTGCTGGAACATTTCGCGCAGCTGATCGGAGGCCAACGGGCCCACGTGGCGCTCGTCCAGGGACTGCGACAGCACCAATTCACGGGCAGCCGGGGAGGCGAGCGTCTGGGTCAGCAGCTCGTCGAAATAGTGGACAGTAATATTACGGTGCCGCATCACCTCGACGAACTCGTCGTGCTCGGTTTGCGCGCGCTCGACCCACAGGATTTCGTCGTAGAGGTACTGCTCTTTGTTCTCCGGGGTGAGCCGGTGCATCTCCAAACCAGGTCGATGCACGATGACCTGACGTAACCGACCAACCTCTGAGCCCACATGCAAAGTCATCGCACTGCCTTTCACTTGGATCGAACGATCGCGTCAGTCTGTCACTGCTGAGTGACAGACTGACGATTCATGAAGGCAACGATTTTGCAGGCCGCCCGACAGATCACCGTCGAAGAGGTGCCGGATCCACAGATCATGGTGCCCACCGACGCCATCGTGCGGGTGAGCGCCTCGTGCGTGTGCGGCTCCGATCTGTGGCCCTACCGCGGGATCAACGAGGTCAAAGAGCCGCGGCGGATCGGCCACGAGTTCGTCGGCGTCGTGGAGGA
>JBBQNO010000236.1:0-2859 GCA_038330045.1 Actinomycetales bacterium
CCGTGGGCTGAGGCTCGGCGTGCGGTGCATCGAGCACGGCAACCTCATCGACGACGAGAGCATCGAGTTGTTCCTCGAACACGATGCCTACCTCGTGCCGACGCTGGTGACGTACGAATACCTCCAGTCCGAGGGCGCCGAAGCAGGCTTACCCGAAGAGAGCCAACGAAAGGTGGGTTTGGTCCTCGACGCCGGCTTGGAAGCGCTGGAACGGGCGTGGAAGGGCGGGGTGAAACTTGCCTTCGGCACCGACCTGTTAGGCAGAATGCAGCGGCACCAGGCCCAGGAGTTCCGTATCCGTGCCCAGGTGCAACCGTCCGCGGAAGTGCTCAAGGCCGCCACCGTGACCGCTGCCGAGCTGCTCGGCCTCGACGGTCAGGCCGGGGTGATCGCGCCAGGGGCGGTCGGGGACATCCTGGTCCTCGACGGCAACCCGCTGGACGACGTAGCGTTGCTTTCAGCACCCGAGGACACCGTCCGAATGGTGATCCAGAATGGTCAGGTGGTCATTGACCGAGGCCTGTCCGCCTAGATTGCTTGGGTCGTGTCCGTCGTGAATGTTAAGTCAAGTTCAGCGCTCTCAAATCAGCTTGTGGAGGCGTAGAGTTGTTGACGCTGGCTTCACATTGCAACGAAAGCGCATCTTACCTGCATGGACGCACTTCGCGTAGTGGTCATCATTCATTGGCGGCGCCAGTGGCGGCGGTCGACCACCAGGACCGCGGGTCCCTGCGTGAGCTTGCCCTGGGATCGGATATGCGCGCCATGCCCCGTTAGGGCGTCTCTGCTAATGCCTGCAGCTCGGGTCGTGGGCGGTGGCTGCGGCGAGGTGTCATGCGCCTGATGGAATGGCCCCTTCGCCGGCCCGGCCGCCGTCCACGAGTCCAGTCCGGGTTGGGGTGTTGGACGTGGGATGTTGTGATGTTGTGATGAGCCCATGACCCATCTCCCCGAGGAGTATCCGCTCCTGGTAGCGAAAGACTTCGAAGCGGCGTCTTTGTTCACACCGGGGAATCTGCTGCGGGAAGCGCGGCGCCAGAAGAACCTCGCCGACCTGTCGGTTCCAGCGGTCTGCCTGCTCGATCCCGACGGTGACATCGTCCGCTACCTAGCCGCCACCGGGCGCGGCCGCCGTCATGCGGGCTGGGCGTGATACCACACCGACATGTGGATCGTTGATCTCGACGGCATCGAGGTCGGGTTGGTCGGGATGGCCGTCGGGGCACCCTTCGCCGTCCTCGTCGCCGAGCAGATGGCCGAGTCCGGGGCCACGCTGGTCGTGAGCATCACCTCAGCCGGACAGGTCTCTCCCGTCGCTCGCACACCGCGCTTCGTCCTCATCACCCGCGCCCTGCGCGATGAAGGCACGAGCAGTCACTACGTGTCCCCAGCCCGCTGGTCGCACCTGAACGAGCGCCTACTGGACCGCCTGGACGGCGCGTTCGACCAGCTGCCCGAGCCGGTCCTGCTCGGATCGTCCTGGACCACCGATGCCCCCTACCGAGAAACCGCCCGGGCGATCGACGTCGCTGCCGCTGTCGGAGTGGCATGCGTGGAGATGGAAGCCGCCGCGCTCTACGCCTACGCCACCGCGCGCGGTCAAGCGATCGTCTGCCTCGCGCACATCACCAACACCATGGCCATCGCAGGCGATGACTTCGAGAAGGGCACCGATAACGGCGTGCACGACGCCCTAGCCGTCGTACGGGCAACAGCGGTAGCTCTGAGCTGAAGCACCCACCTGCGACCCGGCCCACTGCTCACCGTCAGAACTCTCCATGTGGCGAATGCCCAAACGTTGACTGATGCGAGAGGCCAAAGTCGTCGTGCCTGATGCCGACGTCTACGCAACGAGAACCCACCGCGGCAGATAAGGTAGCGCGTCTTGGCGGACAATATGGACACCTGCCCACTGTAGGAAGTTGTTCTGCCGGCGGCCTCACAGATGTCACGAAGGAATTCTCATTCGAGGATGCGACGTGGTCAGCGCAGCGGGGCCGTTTGGCTCGTCTGGCCGCTACAGATCGGGTATTAAGGAAACATTCTTCTCAACTCGGTGGATCTCCTCGAGCGTGAGAAAGCCCGCGGGCTCGGCGAGGCGGTTGAGGTCGACGGTGGCGATCTGGTCGCACATCACCAGGGTGCGAGTACTTGCGACTTCGACGTCGGGCCGGAAAGTGGTCTGTCTGGTGCTGGTGACGGTAACGACCCAGGTGCTGAGGTCAGCCAGTCCGGTTGCAGAACCACGGCGAATCTGTGGACCTGCTGCTCATGTCCCTTGCCGCGAGCGGGCAGCCGTTAGACCTCGCCTCTCGTGCTTCCCTTCGCAGCGCGGCCAGGTCCTCGTGGATCGCGGCGATCTCTGCGCGATCTGTGGGGTCACCCTTGATCTCACGAGCCTCGGCTGCTGCGATCGCACGGCGTTCATCACGCTTCATCGCCGCCAGAGCGGCGCGGATGATCTGGTCGGCGCTCCGGCGCCGAGTTGCCCCGAGCTCGAGGAGAAGACCTCGGGTGCTTGTGTGGACCTTGACGGTGGCGGTGTCGGCCATAGACCCTTACTCCTGATAGACGGACAGATGTGGTCCGAGTCGACCGACGTTGTGGGCCGCGGCGTGGTGCCGCAACAGGATCGGCTACCGGAGCGATCGACAGGGTCGACTCCCGGTGTGACGTCCGCCGGGACACACCTCGGCGGTCAGGTGGTCTTGTGGGCGGCGGCGAAGGTGCGCAGGAAGGGGAAGACGGTGCCGTAGGTGCGGCGCGGGTACGCCTGGCGCAGCAGGGCAGCGTACTCAGCGCTAAAGGCGTCGGCCTCGTCGTCACTCAGAACTTCGAGAACGGGCCGCAAGCCGGTGC
>JBBQNO010000237.1:0-2798 GCA_038330045.1 Actinomycetales bacterium
CCGTCGCGGACGTAGAATTCAACTCTCCCCGCGACTACGACGGCCACGGAACGCACACCGCCACCACCGCCGCGGGCAACAATTCGGTGCCGATGTCGGTGAACGGAATCAATCTCGGCGAAGGTAGCGGCATGGCGCCCGCAGCACAGGTTGCCGCTTACAAGGCTTTGTGGGCCAATGGCGAAGGTCAGGCTTCTGGCGGCACCGTGGACTTGGTCGCTGCTATCGAGGACGCGGTGACCGATGGCGTCGACGTCATCAACTACTCCGTCAGCGGGTCTAGCGAGTCCGTAGTGGATCCCGTCGAGTTGGCCTTCTTCTCCGCGGCAGCGACCGGCATCGTGATCGCGGCGTCGGCAGGAAACTCGGGTGACACCGTCGGCGCGAGTAGCGTCGCGCACAACTCACCGTGGACTATGACGGTGGCTGCAAGCACTCACGCTCGCAACGTTGCGAAAACGCTGGCCCTCGGCAACGGCACAACCTACGAAGGAGTGGGTGTCGGGCCAGGTTTGGCCTCAAAACCGCTGGTGTATGCAGCAGACATCCCCGCGCCAGGCGTAGACCCAGCCGAAGCGGCGCTGTGCTACCCAGACGTGGACCTCGACAAACCCGGCGCTCAACCGAGTATCGACAATGACCTCGCCGCCGGGACAATCGTGCTTTGTGATCGCGGAGCCGTGGATCGAGTCGCCAAGAGTCAGGCTGTCGCTGATGCCGGTGGCCTAGGTATGGTCTTGGCGAACACCACCTCGGCAGAATCTCTCAACGCAGACTTCCATGCGGTGCCGACCATTCACGTCGAAGGTGCTGCCGGTGTCTTGATCAGGACCTACGCACAAACGGATTCCACCCCGACCGCAGCGATCGGCGAAGCGCAAGATGGCGCCGTTGTGGCCCCCGAGATGGCTGGCTTCTCGTCCTACGGGCCGGCTCTGGCCGGAGGCGGGGACCTCCTCAAGCCGGACATCACCGCACCTGGCGTTGACGTCCTGGCGGCCGTGTCTCCGGCCGCTGGAGGCGAGGACTTCGACAGCCTGTCGGGGACCTCGATGTCTGCACCTCACATTGCCGGCTTGGCTGCGTTGCTGAAGCAAGCGAACCCAGATTGGTCGGCGGCCGCCATCAAGTCGGCCATGATGACCACCGCCCAGACCACGAACTCCGCTGACGAGCCCATCCAGCGCACCGGCGATGACGCCACGCCCTTGGACTACGGATCCGGGGAGGTTGTGCCTCCATCGTCGCATTCACCCGGTTTGGTCTACGACGCTGGTGCGGACGATTGGTTCACGTATGCCTGTGCTCTCAACCAGGTGCAGCCCTTGCTGGCGGACCCCACCGCCTGCGACGGGCGTGACACCGACCCCAGCGATCTGAACTACCCCACCATCTCGATCGGCGATTTGGCCGGAGTGCAGACGGTCACCCGAACGGTGACCAACGTGACCGATGACGATGCGCAGTACACGGCGCAGATCACGGCCCCTCCCGGTATTGACGTCAGCGTCGAGCCGGAGACTCTCACTGTTGGCGCTGGTGCCACCGCGGAGTTCGTCGTGACCTTCACCCAGCAGGACGCTCCCATCGGTGCCTACACCTTTGGTTCGCTGACGTGGGACGGCCCCACCGCTGTCACCAGCGCCATCGCGATCCAGCCCGAACTGGTGTCGGCTCCGGACGAGTTGTTCGGCACCGGCACCGAGGGTTCGAAGGACTTCTCCGTGATCTCGGGGTTCGGCGGCACGCTCGACGTGGACATCGACGGCCTGATCCCGGCGACGGTGGTCGATGTTGCGGCCACGGCCGGGCCCACCGCCAAGGATGGCGTGGCCACCTTCGAGGTGCCCGCTGGCGCTACGGCGCTACGCGCATCGATCTTCGACGACGAGGTCGAGGCCGATGACGTCGACTTGTACGCCTACAACCCGCAAAACCGCCTCGTGGCACTGAGCGGCACGGAGGGCTCAGACGAGCAAATTACGATGCTCGATCCCGCCCCGGGAACGTGGACCATCGCGACTGACATCTACAGCGACGAGCCCACGGTGACCATTCCGGTCAACGGTTTCGTGTTGACGGATGCGGAGGCCGGTAACTTCTCGGTGACCCCCGACCAGGCCACCGTCACACCCGGACAGCGGGTGGGCTTGAAGGCGGCCTGGAGCGAGATCGATCGAGTGGGAAGGTACCTCGGGGCCATCAATTACCAGTCCGGTGGTGAAACGCAAGATCGCACGCTGTTTAGCATCGACAACGGAGTCGCGAGTGTGCCCAAGGTGGACCGTATCGGGGGCGCAGACCGCTTCGATACCGCTGCCCTGATTGCCGCTCAATATCCTGGCCCCGTCAACACCGTCTACATAGCCAACGCCTATAGCTCGGCAGACGCCCTGTCCGCAGCAGCCCCGGCTGCGAGTGCCAAGGTGCCCAGCACCTTGGCAGCGAGTGCGTCCGCCGCGCCGGTGCTCTTGACGAAGCCGAATGTGCTGCCTCCCGCAACGATGAAAGCCCTGGATGATCTCGACCCACGGCAAATAGTCATTCTCGGTGGGGACGCAGCGGTAACTCCCGCCGTCGCGACCGCGTTGAGTAAGTACGGGCAGGTTGAACGCATCGGCGGTAAGGACCGCTACGACACCTCGTCGCGACTCGCAAAGTTGTACCCCCAGAACGCTCCGGTGGTGTACGTGGCTAGCGGTGCAGACGCGAACTTCGCCGACGCGCTCAGCGGTGGCGCTTTGGCTGGCTCACAAGGAGCTCCGGTGGTGTTAGTGCGTCCCGATCGCGTTGATGAG
>JBBQNO010000238.1:0-2751 GCA_038330045.1 Actinomycetales bacterium
GGGCAGCCGCGACTGCATGTACAACATTACCTGCAGCGCCCGAGAAGCGAGGAGTGATCCAGGTGTCAACCAACCCCTGGGCAGTCCCGAACGCTCCGCATTCCATAACTGCGTGCGTCGGGCTCGGTGACGAGCACTCTAGAGAACGATCGTCACTGGACAGGCCAACCCTGGAATGGGGAACCATCGGCGGCGATGGATCGGGCCGATGGGTCTCGCTGGGCGATCTCGTTGAAGTCTCGCTAGCCGATCTCCTTCCGTTGGCGCACTGTGATCGACTCCGAGATCCAGGGGCACGCGGACATGTGCGTGCGGCGAAACCCTTTGGCCGCAGAACTGATCTCAGTGGAAGACGCTCTGAACTGATCTGTGCTTCTGGACAGTGGCCGGGGACTTACTCGCGCGAGGCAACGTAGATGAGGAACGTGTCCTCCGCCGTTGGCGGGAGATCGTTGTACTCCCCGCGGACCTCGACCTCGGTGAAACCGGCGCGCTGGAGCATCATCACGAGCTCACCGCAGAAGTAAAGGTTGGAGGTGAGGTGATGGCGCTGCTGGGCGATGAGCGACCCGTCTCGCCACTGGTAGGCGTCGATCTCATGTGCCACCTGCTGTCGCAACGGGTCCAGGCTCAGGATCCGCGACTGGAGCGCGTACTCATCACCGTCCGGCCCGAGCTGGCGGTCACCCGCAGGCCGCGCAGGTTCGGGAAAGGCATCCCGCGCACCGGGTGGCCACAGGGCCCAGTGTGTGGCGTCGGAGTAGGGAACCTCGTTATCAAGGACGACCCGGCCCCCCGGTTCCAAGTGCTCGTAAAGGCGACGCAACGCCTGCTCGTCCTGTTCCCGGGTCGAACCCAACCCCAGAGCACCACAGAGGTAGATAGTGCGGTAACGGCGCGGCAGATCTAGGTCGTGCATCGGTTGGCAGTACACATTCGGTGTCGCATTCACTGCCGCGGCTGCAGGCGCAACACACCACCAGTTGCCAGAAGGATTCACCGGTGGGCGTAGGTCCTCTCCGGGCACCAGGGACCATCTGCTCCAGATCGACGTGTGCTTCGGAGTCCACGCAGCGTCATGGTGGACGCTATAGCCGCTCTATGGTACCCGGTGCTTCGCTCGGGGATCCTCATCCGGCGCTCCTGGCTGGCGCACTCGTGTCGGTGGGTGGACCTGTTCGTCCCATCTGTTTCCCTGGCGGAAACAGATGTTAGTGTTTCCGGTATGGAAACAACCGATTCAGGGGCCAAGCCCACCCCGGACGAAGCCCGTGATTTGCTCGCCGCGGCGAACACAGAAGAGCAAGCCACGATCAACCGTCCCGTGCCTGTCTGGTACTACCCCGTTCTCGCGGTCGCTATCTTCGCCTTGTTCTCGCTGAACGCGATTGATGACCGCGGAGGCACGATGCGAGTTGTCACGGTGGTGCTGATCCTGGCCCTGGCCGTGGGTATTGCCGCCCTTGTCGGGAGGATCAGCGCGAATCAGCCTGGCTACAAAGGTGTCCACGTCCCATGGGGTCCCACCATCTTGTGGATGCTCTTAGCTGCGGCCTTCCCCGTTGCGGCCATCGCACTTGATGATGTCGTTGGATCCTGGGTGTGGATCGGCTGCGGCGCAGCACTTGGCGCCCTGCTGTTGGTTGTTGGAGTTCCCTATCAGCGTAAGTACGGCCATGGGTGATGTCGGTGAGGGGCGATTCGACCCGATGATTCACGCACCGCACAGGTTGCGGATCTGCGCGATGCTCTCCCGCGCTGACGGCATCGAGTTCGTAGAGATCCAGAGCCGGACCGGCCTGTCTAAGTCAGCATTGAGCAAGCACCTGAGCCAGCTGATTGACGTTGGCCACCTCGCCGACGAACAGTTCCTCAGGGCAGGTAGCTCACGCTTGATGCTCTCTCTCACCGACCAGGGCCGGGCAGCCTATGCAGCGCACCGCAAGGCCCTCGAAGACATCCTCGTGAGCGAAGACGACGTCTCATCCCCAACGACAACGTCACACGCTCCGTAGCATCTCGGCTCGACCGACACTGGGCAATAAGCTTCGTCACCGGTCAGCGATCCGCTTGCGACGCCACTAAGTGGTTTCTGCGCCGATGCGGACGCGAATGAGGTGTCAGACTTAAGCGATGAAAGCGATGGAGACCATCACCAACCTGCACACCGATGATGTCGAGCGGGCGCGGGGGTTCTTTCGGTTCCTCGGACTAACCGAAGACGGAATGAACCAAGGATGGGTGGCCCGGTTCTCCTCCGCGGACTCAGGCGCGTGCGTCCAAGTCGTGACGCGAGACGCGACGGCGCCTGAAGACTCCGTCATGACCATCAAGGTCGATGACGTCGACGCCGCATACGAAGAGGCGAAGCAGCGCGGCTATGAGATCGTGCACCCGATCACCGACGAGCCGTGGGGAATTCGGCGATTCTTCGTCCGGAGCCCTGATGGACAAGTGATCAATGTTGCCCAGCATCGGTCATGAGCGAAAACTGCACCGCCGTCAGCGATGTCGCCGCAAACGGATCCCTAACAGGGCACGTGGTGGCTTCGATCCTGAGCATGAGGCTCAGCGCACGCTAGACGGCCGGAATCCCAACCCTCAAGATTCAGAGTTCTTCCCAAGACGGTAGGGAGGGCCAGCGCGCAGCGGCCCAATCTCCCCAATGCTCGTACGGAGACGGCGGCTGGTTGGTGTGTCGTCCGGCCAGTTCGTCTTTATCAGGGGCTTCGAAAAGGGCCAGGTGTGCTG
>JBBQNO010000239.1:0-2671 GCA_038330045.1 Actinomycetales bacterium
GTGTCCCATGTAACGGGTCAGGTAGGGCAGCATCGCGGTGACATCCCTGCCTTGGGCCATCCACCGTTCGATGTTGGCGTACGCGAAGTGATGCCGGAAGGCATACGGCCGGGGACGTGGCCCGCCGGCGTGCCGCGGCAGTGCGGCCTGGTCCCAGATCCGGTTGAAGATCACCCCAACCGTCGTGGGGCTGACCTGGGTGCCGGCCGCCGAGGCGAAGAACGTTCGACGGCACCCGAAGTGTGTCCGCGACAGCTGGTCACAGGCACTCAGGACTGTCACGACTTCGCTGGTCAACGGGAGCCTGCGGCTGCGGTTGCCCTTGGAGGAGATGATGTCCAGGTGCCCACGGTCTAGGTCGACGTGCTCGGTCAACAAGGAGCGGGCCTCCCCGGTCCTGACGCCGCAGGAGTGCATCAGCGTGAAGAACGCCCGGGCTTGCCACGCCCACGGGGACCGGGTTTCAAGGTGTGCGGCGGCGGCGAAGAACGTCTCGATCTCGACCCTGGTGAGCAGGTAGGGGTTCGCGGGGACGATGGGGGCCTTCCACCGGTTAGACAGCACGTAGGCCTCGGTGTGTCCGTGTGCCTGGAGCCACCGTCCGAGATCGCGGATGTAGGACATCCATGAGCGGTACCGGCCCGATCGGGTCAGTTGATCGGTCACCCATCCCTCGACGGTGTCGCGGTCGAAGGCTGACCGGTCGTGCTTGGCGCAGTAGGTGTCGAACTTTATCAGGTACCAGATGCGGGAGGCGCCGTAGAAACCCATCGACTCCTTGAACGCCAGGTAGGCCTCCAGTTCCGGGGCAAACGCGCTGGTGAAACCGTGGCCGGTGGTCATGACCGGGCACTGCCGGGCACAGCCAGCACGCACTCGGCCAGACGGTCTTCGTCCAGGCTCAGGTAGGTGTTCGTCGACTCCTGGCTGGCGTGGCCCAGGACCGCCGAGATCGTCGGCAGCGGCACGCGGGCGCGCAGCAGCCTGGAGGCGGCGTCATGGCGAAGGAACCTGGTCCCGACCTGCACCCGGACCACTCCAGCTTTGCGGAACGTTTCTGCGATCACCCGATAGATCGAGGCATGATCGGCCAGCCCGGTGTGCGGGGCCACCGACCGCAAGAACAGATGATCATCCACGGAATCGGGTCGTTCGCCCAGGACGTAGTCGGCCAGGCGGGCCACCACCAACGGTGGCAGCGGCACGGTCAGCGGGTTGCTCGTCTTCTGCTGGACGATGCCCAGCGTTGCTGCGCGCCAGTCGATATCGCCCAGCCGCAGGGCGACAATGTCGCAGGCGCGCAACCCTGTCGTCAGCGCCAGGAGGGTTACTGCCGCGTCCCGCGCGGACACCGTCGCCGAGGTGCATGCTCGCACGACCCGCTCCTGGTCAGCGTCGCGCAGGACGGGAAGGATCCGGTGGGAACGTCGGACACCGGCCAGGCCTACCGCCTCCACCAGGTCAGCGCGCTGGTTGAACTTCAGGAACGGGCGGAAATTCGAGACCACCCTAAACAGGGAGGACGTGGCCCACCGGTCCGTCAGCGACTCCAAGAACGCCAGGACACTGGCGCCATCGGCGCACTCCAGGCCGTGCACACCCCGGTCTTCCAGAAAGACCAGATAGCCACGAGCGACCCGACCGTAAGCGTCCCGCGTGGTCGGGGCCAAACCGCGATCGGCCATGTCCTCCTCCCACGCGGTGACCATCGCCGTGAACTGCTTCGAGCAGGGCCAAGGCCCTCCGCCGCCGCGTTTCCGGGTCGTCAGGTCGACCCGGCCCGTGCCCACGTAGCCGTCGAAGATGCCGACCAGTCGGCCGTAATCAAACCTGCGCTGTGCACTGAACCGCCCCGTCCGAGGGCTGGTCGTCATCGATGCGAACACCGCCCCCAGCGAAGGCGTGTACACCCCGCCCCGCTCCTCAATGAAGCCTGTCAGCGCTCTGATCGACTTCTCATACTGCCCGATCGTCGACTCCTGATAACCAGCCGTGCGCAGCGCCCGCAGGACAACCGCACCAATCTGCTCGACCGCCGTATCCATGGCCGTCTCCTTCCGTAGGTAGCGTGGATACGGCGGACGCTAGCCACGGAACCAACCCGGACGTTAAGCCGAGGAATCAGACGCGCGACCCCTCACACACAGGCCAAACCACGATTCCTCGGCTTAACCTCAACCTCGGCATAATCGGAGTGATGGATCAACCCGGAGCAGGGCTCTTCCAATCGTGGGATGACGTGGCCTTCGCGTTCGCGTTGCCACAGCGCCATCCGCAACGGGATCATCACCAAATCGGTGTGCTTTGTCGTCGCGGCGTGTCAAGCCACGATCCGTTGGGCGTACACGTCGACGATGAACGCGACATACGTGAAACCGGCCCACGTCCTGACATATGTGAAGTCGGTGACCCACACACAGTTCGGTGCAGGCGCGGTGAAATCGCGGTCCCACAAGTCACCGGCGCGGGTGCCGTCCTTGGCCGGGATGGTGGTCTGCACACCCTTATCGCGGCGCACGCCCGACAGGTTCAGGGTGCGCATTGCCCGGTCCACCGAACCCGCACTGGCATCCGAGTGGCTGGTGCGGCGCAGCAACGCGGTCATCTTGCGCCGCCCGTACAACCCTTCCGGGGTCAACCTGCGCCTGCCGTGGCGGTCGACCTTCCAGGC
>JBBQNO010000240.1:0-2649 GCA_038330045.1 Actinomycetales bacterium
CGGGGCCATCGCGAAGGGTCTGACCAACGCTGAGATTGCTGCCGAGCTCTTCATCAGCCTCAGCACAGTGACAATTCACGTCAGCAGCCTGATGGACAAGATCGGCGTTGGCAATCGGGTGCAACTTGTCATCTAGGCCTACCAAACAGGCCGCGCGACCGTAGGGGCCGCGCTCCGGGGCACTCAAACAGGCAGAACGCTCACTCCACCTGGGCAAACGCCATACTCAATAGGTGTTTTGCATGTTTGGGTGCTCCCGCCGACGAACAATCGAAACTGGATGAAGTCGATGCCCTCGCCCGGCGCCTCGTCGATCACCTCCGCGCCGATGCCAGTGAAATCGCGAAACTGCATATCCACGGCGCGCAGTCCAAGGCGATCCAGAATCGAGTGGGCGACCTTCTCGAGCGTGTCCTAGGTTTCAGCCCCGAGTTGGTGCTTACCCCCGAGGATGGGTTCGTCACGCGCGCTCGCCCGGACTTTTACTATTCGCTCTCGGACACCAGCGGCGTCATTGCGGAGGTCGAGCGTGGTGGCACCACAACCAACAATCACGATCTGACGGACCTCTGGAAAAGCGCACGTCGCCGTCAACGCCAACCACCTGTCCCTCGTGGTGCCCAACGAATTGTTGAACGAGGCGGGGCCATGTGCGCGAGCACCCCTACCCCAAAGTGGTGTGGCGCATGGGTGCCTTCTTCACCAGCACCCGCAGCAACGTAGATGTGCTCAGCGGATCACTGTTTCAGCGCGCAGTGTGAGCTCCTTCCCCGACTCGATAGGCCGTATGCGGGAGGGCACCCAAACATGCAAAGGTAATCACGACCTGCGAGAACGCTCAACGCAGCTCATGTTCGCATGTTTAAGCGCGCGTGGATGCGGAGCGCAACTCAAGAGCGCTCGACCATCCGTCGCATCTGGGTGACATGGCCCGGCTCAAGCTCGTCAAGTTGTTGCACACCTAGCAGTCGCATCGTCCGCTCGATCTGCTCGCGCAGGATGTCGATGGCGCGGTCGACCCCCTCGCGCCCGCCGGCCATCAGCCCGTAGAGATAGGCCCGTCCGATCAGCGTGAAGTGGGCCCCGTGGGCCAGCGCCGCGACGATATCTTGGCCGGACATGATGCCGGTGTCCAGATGCACCTCGAGGTCAGAGCCGACCGCGGCCACCACCTCGGGCAGCAGGTAGAAAGGCACTGGCGCACGGTCGAGTTGGCGACCCCCGTGGTTGGAGAGCACGATCGCGTCGACGCCCAGCTCAGCGAGTTTGCCCGCGTCGGCCACGCTTTGCACCCCCTTGATACACACCTTCCCGGGCCACTGGTCGCGGACCCAGGCCAGGTCCTCATAGGTAACCGTCGGGTCGAACATGGTGTCGAGCAAGTCCCCCACCGTGCCCGACCACGAGTCCAGCGAGGCGAAGGCCAACGGCTCGGTGGTCAAGAAGTTGAACCACCACTCCGGGCGCGGAATCGCATCCAGCACGGTGGAGACGGTCAGGGTGGGCGGAATCGTCATACCGTTGCGGACATCCCGCAGCCGCGCGCCGGCGACCGGCACGTCCACGGTGACTACCAAGGTGTCGTATCCGGCGGCCGCGGCCCGCTCGACCAGGGCCATCGACTTCTCGCGGTCCTTCCACATATACAGCTGGAACCAGTTGCGGCCTTTAGGGGCAGCGGCCGCAACGTCTTCGATTGAGGTCGTTCCCATGGTCGAGAGCGCGAAGGGGATGCCCGCAGCCTGCGCCGCTGTGGCCCCGGCAATCTCGCCTTCGGTCTGCATCATTCGGGTGAAGCCGGTCGGAGCGATGCCAAACGGCAGCGCCACCTGCTTGCCCAACACCATCCGCGAGGTGTCCACCGTCGAGACGTCACGCAGGATCGCCGGGTTGAACTCAACGTCGCCAAAGGCCTGTCGAGCTCTGGCTAACGACACCTCGCCGTCGGCCGCGCCATCGGTGTAATCGAAAGCGGCCCGGGGGGTGCGTCGCTTTGCGACGGTCCGCAAGTCATCGATGGTCAGCGCGGAAGCCAACCGGCGCTGGCGCGGTGACAACTCGACCTTCTTGAACTGGATCAGTGGCATCAGGTCATGAGCCTTGGGCAACTGACGTTTCATGAAGCGACTCCGCTGTCGAGGGGCTGGTCCGGGGTATTCCCTACGCCAAATCTTGCAGCATTCGAAAGCGTCGTGCGTGGCGACTTAGCATTGTTCGTCGTGCCCACCCTTGCCTTTCCATCCACACATCCGGGTATGGGGGCTGTCCCGCACGACGGTGGCGTCACGTTTCGGGTGTGGGCGCCGAACGCTCGCCAGGTGGCGGTGACCGGGGACTTCTGTGGATGGGACTCGGCATACAAACGGCGGTTGCACCGCGACAACGCGAGTTCAGGCACCTGGTCGACCTTCGTCCCCGAGGCAGGGATCGGCACTCAGTATCGGTTTCTGATCCGCAGCGGAGGGCCGTATCGCTCGCGCATCGACCCGGTCGCCCGGCAGGTCACGGGCTCCAACGGCGACGCCGTGGTCTTCGACCCGGGCACCCTGGACTGGGGCGACGACGCGTTCGAGATGCCAGGGTGGGACGACCTGGTCCTCTACGAGTTGCACATCCCCACGTTTGCGGCCGACGGGTGGCGAGTCGGCA
>JBBQNO010000241.1:0-2580 GCA_038330045.1 Actinomycetales bacterium
AGCAACGGCGGACGTGGAAGGCGACAGCGCACCTCGCTGTGAACTGTCCGACGCGCGCACCCGGTAGGTGTAGCTCCGCCCTCGCCTGACCTTGCGGTCCACGAAGGTCATCTGAGGGTTCTGCCACCACACGGAGGTCGAATAACCTTGCCAGATCGGCCGCGAGGATCCGTTGCGATAGACCTCGTAGGTGAGACGTGCATCATCGGCGTCAACCACGGTGAGCCAGCGAACCTGGATGCTCCCCTCGTCAGTGGCTTGGGCTACGGGTCGGGGGGTAGGCGGGGCGCCGACATCGTTGGTTCCGAAGCGGGTCAGCCCTTGCTGTGGGCCACCATTGATCGCGGTGAACTCACCGCCGGCCCATAGGTACGGCGACCCGGTCCTGGATCCGAAGGCGATCGTGAGAGCCCTCGGGCCGATCCCCTCGCCAATTCCGTCGTTCGCGCGCGGGTCCCAGCCGAGGAGTGCCGCGGTGGATGCGCTCTGCGCGTTGAAGAAATTTCGCCTCCCCTGTTGGTAGCCCCCGTTGGCGCTGCAGTCGTGAGAATGGCTGGCGGAGTAGAGGGTTCCGAAGTACTCGATCGTGGCTTGGGTAGCTCCGCGGCAGTTGTCGCGCCAGACCTGAGTCAGGGAGTCCCAGTCGATCGCAATGCGCCCGTCGAACGCCTTCGCGCCGACGCCTTCGGAACTGGTGTAGAAGGTGCTGGGCGAGCTCCAGATGTGGGTCGTGGTCGTGTTCGGCGGCGTGAAGGCATCATCAAACGTGCGTAGGTTGAGACCGGTCGTTCCATCAACGACGGCGAGGGAACGGGAACGAACCCCGTTGACGACGGTGAAGCTGCCTCCCACCGCCACCTTCCGCCCATCCGGGGACACCGCGATCGCCCGACCAGACTGATCGGCCTCGACCTGCCATGGCAGCAAGTCACCTGACCGCGCATTGACAGCCGCGAATCTGGCGCGCGGCTGCCTGTCGATCGTCGCAAAGTCGCCAGCGACGTACAACGTCTGCTCGTGGAGGGCCAAGCCGCGCACGATGGAACTCACCGACCCGGAGCGGAACGGTTTGACCGTGCACGTGTTGAGGTCGATCGCAGCCAATCGGCTGGTGTACACGCCCGCCACGGCGCTGAAGTCCCCGCCGATGTAGACGGTGCCATCGGGGGCAGCAGCGATGGCGCGCACGGTGGGGGTCAGACCTGGCTCGTCGTAGGTGACGGCAAACTGGCATTCGTCGGGCTCGCCTGTCTCGGCGTCCAAGATCGCCAACGCACTCGTCGCACGTGGTTTTTGAGCCGAGCCGTGAGGGGGTCGGAGCTGACTGAAAGAGCCACCGGCGATCACCTTGCCCTCTACCTGACCGAGGGCCCACACGACGCCGTCGGTCTGCCACGTGGGCAATGCATCAGCGGAGAAGGACACTCCGGGGGTCAGCGCCGCAGCCTGCGGTGTGGCGACGCCCGCGACCGCGGACCCTAGAAGGACAGCCAGGGCGACAACGGCCACCTGCATGCGAGCGGGCACTGCCCTCATCAATTCTCCTCGGTGATGCGTCTCCTGCATCCTAGCCATACCACCCAACGCCGAGCGCCCACCCGGACCCTCGCTAGTATCTCCAGATGCCCCGCGGGCGGGGTCAGTCTCCGGGGATCGGTGACTGACATCGGTGACTGAGAGAGGCGATCATTCTGTGAGCGAAGTGAGGTCACAGGCGGTCGGTGCAACTCGGCGACTAGCCACGTCGCTTCTTCATGTATTGCTCGTGATCGTGCCGTCCCGCCGACAGGTGATGGTCACCGCGTATCCGAAGGACGAGGGCAACGCGGTCGAAGTCGTGCGTGCGCTAGTGGCGCGTTACCGCGGCCGCATCATCTGGGTAGATGCGCCCGACGGTGCACGACTGGCGGCGCTTGGCCTCGACACCGAACGCATCGACCGGGCTCCCAAGAGATCGACGCAGACACTACTGAGATTCGTGCGGTCCGAGGCGGTCTTCCATACCCACGGCATCTTTGGTTGCCCGCGTCCAGTGCGCGGGAAGGCGCACATCAACTTGTGGCACGGCGACGGGCCCAAGTCGCATGCCGGAGCGCCCGTGCCTTCCAGTTACCTGGTATCAGGCAGTGGGGTCTTCGGGCGTCGACTGGCCGAGGTGTTCGGAGTCGACACCAGCGATTTGCTTCTGACGGGCCTTCCGCGGACGCGTCAACTCAAAGAGCCCTGCGATGCGGCTCGCCTGACAAAGCTCGGAATCGACCCGACTCGTCCTTTCGTCGTGTGGATGCCGACGGCGCGGCAATTCGGCGCCGCCGGCCGTAATGCGGCACGTGTCGACACGACCGACCCAGATGGTGACGCGGGCCTGGCCGGGCTCATCCAGCCAGGTGTCGCCGTCCTCAGCGCCGCGGGGATACAAGTCGTGGTGAAGCCGCACCCGATCGACTTGGTCTCGCGCACCTTTGCGGGTTTCGCCTCCGTCTCCGACGCCGACCTCATCGCTGCCGAGACCACCGTGTACTCCTTTCTCGGCGCCTCGGCGGGTCTGATCACCGACTACAGTTCGGTGTGGACCGAATA
>JBBQNO010000242.1:0-2537 GCA_038330045.1 Actinomycetales bacterium
TCCCTGAGTCGAGGGGCCTGGTGATGGACTCTGTGGTTCCTTCCAAAGAATCAAAGGGACCCATCACCATGACCACCTCTGCTGAAATCATCTATCAGCGACGCGTCCGATTGCTCACACTCGCCGAAGAACTCGGCAACATCTCCGCCGCATGCCGACAACTCGGCATCTCGAGAACCCGCTACTACCAGTGGAAACACCTCGCCGAGAACTACGGGATCCAAGCCTTATGGCCCAAAGACCGGCGACGACCCAACCAACCAAACGAAACACCGTCCCTCGTCGTCCATGATCTAATGACGATCCTGGTCATCGAACCAACGATCGGTTGCCGTCAATACGCCGACCGGCTCGGCGAACTCGGCTACGACATCGGCAAGTCCACCGTGCAACGCATCCTCGTCGCACACGGACTCGGGAAACGCCGTCAACGCGTCGCCCAGGCCGCAGCCATCGCCGCCCTCGCCGGCCTGATCACCGAGCCTGCGACCAAAGAGGCGTCACCGTTCGGGTTTTGCCATTGGGCCGCCCAGCCAGGCGATTTGGTGGCGTTGGACTCGTTCTACATCGGCAAACTCAAAGGCGTCGGCAAGGTCTACCAACTCACCGCTGTGGACACCGCGACCCGCTGGGCCATCACCAAAATCGTGGTCGGCCCCGTCAACGCCGGCCACACGATCAGCTTCATCGCCCATGTCCGCAAACTGATGCGCCGGCTCGGCTGGCCCGTACGCCGGGTCCTGACCGACAACGGGCCCGAGTACGTGGCCCGGCTGTTTCAGGATCATCTGGCCGAGGTCGGTATCGATCATGCCCGGATCCCGCCACGCTCACCGAACCACAACGCGGTGTGTGAACGGTTCCAGGGCACCATGCTGCAAGAGTGTTGGCGGCCGGTGTTCCACCGCCGCCATTTCGGGACGATCCGCCAGCTCCAGGCCGAGGCCGACGCGTGGCTGGTTCGCTACAACACTCGGCGCTGCAACCACGGCGACTTCATGCGCGGTCGCACACCCAAACAACTCCTCGACAACCACCGCAAGACCCGTACATCATGACCACCAGCCACAGAGCCCAACTGTCACCTCGAACCCCGGCCCGGAAGAACTACAGCCTTCGCCACAGCCGACGAGCAGAATCCTTGGCTAGTGGCAAACGGACTATCGAGCTGCGATCCGCTTTCTCGAGCGATTGACCGTGCTGTGGCTGAGCTTCTGTCGGCAGGGCCGCAGATGACACCGAGAGTCTGCTGCACGATCAGAAACCAGTCGGCTCTCGCAGCATCGAGGATCTGGTATTTGCTGTGATCGAGTCCTACCTACTTGCGAGTCACCTCCTATTGGCGCGAAGCGCGTCAGAATTGGCTGTGAAGGGGCGCACGCACCGCGTCAACAAGCCGACGGTGGGCCGTTTCCAGGCCGCTCGACGATCAGTTTCGATACGAACTTGCCAGGTGTCGTACGATTACTTTTCCCCAGCTAGCCGGATGCAGCGAGCCAAAGCCGCAGATCAGCCAAAAGGGGACTTGCCTCGGTCGCATCGAGGAGGCCAGGGGTTCAACTCCCCTCACCTCCACGGGCGAACTTGAACCCGCAGCCCCGGCGAACAGGACCCAGCGAGGAAGCTGTCCAGGGAATCAAAGGTGAAGCGCCTTTGATCAGTTGCCACCGGTTGCGTAGAGATAGCCCGTCGATGGTGGCTCATCGGTTGGGTCATTCCCGTCGTCGTCAGTCCCACCGTCACTATCGACGCCAAGGTCGATGACGTGCCAATGAGGGAGCCGATCATCGGGATGCGGCGCGACGCTGGCAGTTGCATCGTCGGTGGTTGATTCGCCAGCAGCGGGTGCGGGCACGAGGGGCAGCCCTGCGCTGCTCGCGGTGTCGAGCTGCCGTTTGCCCAACGGGGCCGGCTCCTCGTCTCGAGCCTCATGGAGTATCGAGCGGAGTTGTTCGGAACTGAGGTCGACGAACAGCATGGTGCGAATATCGGCAGCCGTCAGGGGACCTTCGCTGCTCAATGTTCCTGACGTCACCAGCGCATCGACGGCCATCCGATTGTGCTCGTCGATGGTGCGGTCGATGTCGCCCGGGTCATAGTCACGCAGCGCAATTGGCTGGTTGTCGTCGATCTCGGACGAGTGCGGAACCGCGTTCTCGGGGGGTGCTGGCTCGCTGCGAGGGCGGTTCAGCGCCGAAGGTGACTTTGCCGGATCATGTACCGGGCGAGCATCCGCTGATGCCGGCGCTGGCATCGGCGCTGACATTGGCGTTGGCGCTGGCGCGTCCATCGGCGCAGGTACCGGCTCCGGTACGCTCATTGGTTCGTGCTGAGTGGGCGCCGAGACGACACTGGACTCGGAAGGCTGATGGGGTGGCGGACGGTGTCCGAAGAGTCCTTCGGCGCTGCCGACTTGCTCAGATGGTGCAGCGGCACCGAAGAGGCCCGTGCCAGACGACGAACGAGTGGCTGATCGCTGATCACTGGACGCAGTTGGTGGCGTGACAACGATCGGACCGCGTTTGATGGACGAGCTT
>JBBQNO010000243.1:0-2418 GCA_038330045.1 Actinomycetales bacterium
AAGTCGATGCCGCTACAGGCTCCTGCCGAATTCGGGCTGCATTTCCCCGGACGTCCGTGGAAGGTCGCTCACGCCTCCTGACGTGTGCCGACGCCGCGCCCGTCGACTTCGGCCCTCGTGCGCACGTGCGCTCAGGAGCCGCTCGAGGCGGACGTGTCGTGGGCATCCAGACCCTTGGGAGCCTTGGGATTGCCCTCGCGCGTCAAGATCCGGCAATCTGCTCGGGTGACAACACTGCAAGAGACTCTCGACCGGCACGTCACCGAAGGCACCGCACCGGGAGTGGTCGCCGCGATGGGGTATGGCGACGGCCGGCTCGACGTCGCCGCGGCCGGTAAGTTGGAACTCGACTGCATCGTGCGCATCCAGTCGATGACCAAGCCCGTCACCACGGTCGCTGCCCTGCGGCTCGTCGAGCAAGGACGCCTCGCTCTGGCCGATCCCATCGACCGCTGGCTGCCCGAGCTCGCTGACCGACAGGTCCTGCGCGCCCCGACGGCCGACCTCGACGACACCGCCCCCGCCGAGAACCCCATCACCATCGAGCACCTGCTCACCAACATGTCTGGCTACGGCATGGCCCTTGAGCCCTCGCCCTTGCAAGATGCCATGCGCGACACCAAGACTGAAGCAAACGCACAGCCGGTCGCATTCGGCGCCGACGACTGGGTGGCGGCGCTCGCTGAGTTGCCGTTGGCCTTCGAGCCAGGCACGGGGTGGCGCTACCACCACGGCTTCGGGCTCCTCGGCGTGTTGCTGTCCCGCGCTGTGGGTCGGCCCCTCGGGGACCACCTACGCGAGGACATCTTCGAGCCACTAGGCATGCCCGACACCGGGTATGCCGTCCGGCGAGCTAGCGCCAGACTCCTCGTGGCGGCATACAGGCGCAGAGACGACGGCACCTTCGAGCGGGTCGACCCTGCGGGCAAAGGGTTCTACCTGGAACCGAGCCACCTCGATCCGTCGCACGCCGACCTGGTCTCGACCTTGGCCGACTACTGCGTCTTCGCGTCCATGCTTGCCCGCGGTGGCACTCATAGGGGAGAGCAGTTCGTCGACCCGGCGCTGCTGGCGAGGATGACGAGCGACCAGGTGCCGGCTGCCGCAAAGACTCCGGAGAGTTTCTTCCCCGGGTTCTGGGACGGCCGCAGGTTGGGGGTATGGCGTTGCGATCGAGACCTCGGGCGCTCATGCCGGTCGTTATGGCTGGTCAGGCGGATTGGGCACCAACTTCTTCGTCAACCCCGACGGGTCGTTCGGCGTGGTGCTCACGCAGGTTGAGATGGACGCGCAGATCGCGGGGCTGTTCGGTGACGTTTTGGCTCTTCAGGACTAGGAGGGGGTCACGCCTCGACGTCCAGAGACGAGCGACGCCGCGCCCGGACCCACCTGCTGACCAGCGTGGCGGCATACACAATCGCGATCGCCACGAAGGCCGTCAACGCCAACGGCGACCCGGCAGCGGCGGCAAGCCCGGCCTGCCAGACGGCAAAGCCAATCGTCGAATAGATCAGCGCCCACGCCGCGGCACCGGGCAGTTGGGCCAGGCTGAACCACGCCCACCTGATCCGCATCACCCCAGCCGCGGCCAGCACCAGGGTCTGGAATCCGACGGTCAGATAGCACAGCGGCACCACCACGAGCCCCCACCTTTGCAGCGACCGACGGCCCCGAGCGAGCCCATCGCCCTGCAGCCACTGGTGCACCGCGGCCTGCCAACCCTGGGTCGGGCGGGTGCGGGTCAGGGTGCGCTCGGTGACGGCGCGGGCGATCCAATAGGTGAGCTGGCCACGCCCCATCGCGACCACCAACAGCACCACAAACGTGATGGCGAAGCCTTGGTCGTCCCACCACTGCGGCATGGCCGAATCATGCCACGACGCGGCGTAGCAGTCGGCTTGGAGGCCAGGCGCGCGAAAGGCTACTGCGTGCGGCAGACTGGCGCGCATGACTGAATCACCCGTCACCACACTGCTCATTTTGGGAGCATCTGGTGACCTCACCAGCCGCCTACTCCTTCCAGGACTCGGATCTTTGTTGGCGGTGGAGAGCGAGCGCAAAGTGCGGGTGGTCGGTGCCGACCGATCGGAGCTGTCGGAGCAGGATTGGCACGGCAAAATTCGCACCGCGATGGAGGCGGGGGAGGTGCCGGCCGAGCGCATCGAGGCGCTGTTGACGACGGCTGAGTATGTGAAAGCGGACTTGCTGAAGCCCGATCAGTTGGCGTCGCTGCTGGGTGCGCAGACCGGTCCCCTGGTGCTCTACTTCGCGCTCCCGCCGCAGGTCAGCGTGAAGTTGTGCGCCCTACTGGAGACCATCGACCTGCCGCCAGGCACGCGGCTGGCGCTGGAGAAACCGTTCGGCCACGACCTCGACGCCGCGCGTGCGCTCAACGCCCAGTTGCTGCGGGTGGTGCCC
>JBBQNO010000244.1:0-2323 GCA_038330045.1 Actinomycetales bacterium
GACCCGACCACCAAGGATTGATGGCTTGCGACCACCTTTGGCCACCCCTGTCGACTGGGACGTGCAGCAGACTGGCGGAGACGCGTATTCGCGCGACGCGTATTCCTCCGCTTGCGCGACCCCAACGCCTCCCGTCACGCGCTCACCTTCTTCCCGCTCACTGGGAGTTCCAGGTGCTTGCTCTCGGCGCGATCACCTGGCCCCTCAAGGGCTCGCACGGCCTCGTCGGGCGCGTCGGCCGCGCGCCGCGCCGGGCGGCCGAACCCGTGGCCAGGACTGGGGGCAAGCGACGTCTGACGGGACGCGGCGACGCCCGCTCATGGCCAACCCCGTTGTCACCGTCGGGCCGCTCGACAGCCCGACGTGCGACGTTGGCGAGCCCGTGGACGAGCCGCTCCGCTGATGGCACGAGCGAGGCGCATGCGCCCCGCGCAGTCGCCGAATCGGGCGCACGATTCGTTCATCAGATGCGACTCGGCACGACGATGCCCATGTCAGCGCACCTGCGCCCAACTTCTCAACCGTCCACCACGGCGACTCCTGCGCGTGTAAACATCCTGCTCAGCGCCTCGATCACGATGCAGCCGAGAACATGCATCAGATGAAATATGCGGCGCTGCCGGTATAACGCCCCTTCTGCAGCGGCACCAGCTGCCGACGGCCACGCAGGCAAATGCCGAATCGCGCGGGCGTCTGGCACGCCTATCTGGGTGATCGGTGTCAGGCGGATTCGACGACGGCGCCGTAACGCTGCTGAGCGGCCTGGGCTGATGTACCCAACACGGCGCCGATGCGCTGCCACGACTGCCCCTTGCCACGTGCAGCCGTGACGGCATCGATCACCTGACGCTCGCTGCGAGCACGGTCCAGGGTCGCTCGCTCGAGCAAATACTCCTCGACGGAACGTTCGTCTGACGTTCCGCACTTCTGGGAGGCGTTATCGCCCCCCACTTGTGCCGTTGAGGATGGTCGGTCAGGCGGTGTAGGTGCGGACGGGGATGTCGAGCAGGTCGAGGACTTCGTGCTGTAGCGGGGTGAGTGTGGGTTCGAAGACTTGGACGACACGGCCTTCGGCGATCAGGTGGTGACGGGTGACGCCGGTGAAGATCTCCAGTATCCGGGTGGCGCTGGGTGTGGGGCAGGATCGCAGTTCGGGGTAGAGGGCGATGCTGTCGAGTTCGGCGGCGGCCATGGCGGTGCGGATCTCGCGTTCGATGAGCGCGCCGGTGAGCAGGGCAAGGAACTGACACAACAGCAGTGCTTCGATCCGGTGGGGGGCTTGGAGGTAGACGGGGGCGACGGCCTGGGGGCCCTTGAGCAGGTGGTTCCGGCGTTCGAGGTTCGGTTGGTAGCGGTAGGCGGCGAGCACGTCGGCCGGTGTCATCGTCGTGTCGTTGGTGATGAGTGGGAAGCAGCCGTCGGATGCGGCGTCTCGGGCGACGACGTCTTCGTTCACCTGCCAGGCGACGCGGTGGTGGGTGCGTGTGTGTCGTCGGTAGCGGGTGTTGGTCCCGGGTCGGCCTCGTTTCTCCTGCCGGAACGTCTCTTCGATGGTCTCGACGATCTCGAAGGTGATCCAGCGGCCAGCGCCGGCTGCCTCGAGCGCAGCGGTGGCGGCCGTCTCGACCGCCACGGGTGTGCGCATGCGGGTCTTGGGTGAAGCGAGCCGGACGTTGAGATCATCGAGAGCGGCGATGCCTTTGGCGATCCGGGCCCGGCGGGCTTCGGCGTCACGGTCGATCTTGGTCGACGACCGGATCCAGATGATCCGGTAGCCCTCCGCGGACGGTGCCGGCGCGGTCGTGGTGTGCCAGACGTGGTCGGGTTCATCGCGGCGATCTGCTGGCCGTCGGTGCGCTTGGGTCCAGTCCGGCTTGTGGCCCCAGATCCAGTCCCGGAACGCCCGGTCCTCCTTGCGGGTTCGGGGCAGCACGGTCACGAACCGGCCGCCACGGTGGGCGATGTGGTCCATGGCGGCCCTGTTGGCCAACTTGGCATCGGCGACGTAGAGGAAGTCGGGCCGGCCGACCAGGGCTGCGAGTTCGTCCCAGGTGGGAATGTGGGTGACATCGTCGGTGGTGTTGCCGTCCTCGACACGGAACGCGATGGGCACGGCCCCATCGGCGGACACGGTCAGCACGCACAGCAGCTGTTTCAGGTCGGGGCGGTGGTCCTTGTTGTGCCCGTAGGTGACCTTCGGTGTCGCCTTCCCGCCCCGGGCGGAGCCGGTCGCGGCCTGGTAGTTGCCCGAGAAGGTGACGGTGGTCGAGTCGTTGTGCAACTGGTCCAACTCGACCGCGAACTCGCGCACCGCGGACAACAC
>JBBQNO010000245.1:0-2280 GCA_038330045.1 Actinomycetales bacterium
CAGCCACGCCACCCTGGTGTTGATCATCACCGGTCTGGCCGCAGGCCAGATCTCCTATGAGAACGCGCTCGCGCTGGTCATTGGGGCAAACATCGGGACGACCATCACCGCAGTCCTCGGCGCGGCCACCGCCAACTACCAGGGCAGACGTCTGGCCCTCGCTCACGTGATCTTCAACGTCGCCACCGCCGCAATCGCCTTGATCTTCATCTCTCCACTGCAGGGTGCGGTGGATTAGATCAGCAGCCTGGTCGGCATCGCTCCCGATGACTACACCCTCAAACTCGCGGTATTCCACACGCTGTTCAACCTCCTCGGGGTGGCCCTGATGCTGCCACTGTTGCCGCGATTGATCGCCTTTTTGAAGCGGATGATCCCCAAGCGCGAGCCAGGGATCAGCCAGCCGCACTTCCTCAACGACGCGGTGGCAACCTTCCCCGAGACCATCGAGGCGGCCTTGGACGCCGAGGTCGCCCATCTGCACGACAACGTCATCGAACTGATCGCACACGGGCTGAGCCTGCACCGAACCTCGCTGTACGAATCGCACGACCTTGAGACGACCGTCCGAGCGCAGCGGGAGCCGTTCGATTGGGTGCAGGGTGTATTGCCTTTCACGGGGCACTACCTTTGATCGATAACCTCTATGCCACAGAAGGGCTACCG
Organism: Actinomycetales bacterium; assembly: GCA_038330045.1. Classification (GTDB taxonomy): domain Bacteria; phylum Actinomycetota; class Actinomycetes; order Actinomycetales; family Dermatophilaceae; genus Ornithinicoccus. The sequence goes on from JBBQNO010000245.1 coordinate 667, forward strand.
TGGACGTCCGGATGGTGAGCAGCACCGCCGTGACGATGCTAGGAGCGAGTTCGCTTACGACCCTGGGCGCCATCCCCCCGTTCTTGCTCGCTGCTCAGGCGGTCCTCATTGCTGGGGACCTCGGTTTCGGCGCTGCGGGCTTAGGTGTGGCCGTCAGCATCTTCTTCGCAGTCGCGGCGCTGGTGACGATCGGCGCAGCTCGGATGATCGAGGGGTGGTCCAGACGCGTAAGCACTGCAGCAGCCGGAGGGCTGGTCGCGGCTGGCGGGCTGATTCTTGCGCTTTTTTCGCGCGACTGGTGGACTCTTGTTTTGGCGATGGCGGTTCTGGGGGCGGGGAACGCGGCGTGTCAGGTCACGTCGAACGTCACCCTGTCCCGAGTGCTGCCGCCCCAACGTCGTGGTTTGGGTTTCGGCGTCAAGCAGAGTGCCGTGCCTGCCGCCATCATGCTCGGCGGGCTCGCTGTCCCGACGACAACAGCCGCGTTCGGGTGGCGCAGTTCATTCGCGATAACCGGGTTGCTGGGCTTGTTCGTCGTGTCGTTGGCTCTGTTGCGGCCGGACACTACCGAAGGGCAGGTGAAGGGCGCTCGGACAAGTGCCTGGGAGGGTGCGCCCCGCGGTCCTTTGCTGTTGTGTGGGCTCGCCATCGTCTGCGGCAGCGCAGCGGCGAACTTCTTCGGCGCCTACCTCGCGACCTGGGCCCACGACGTTGGTCTGACCGTGACCCAGGCCGCGCTGCTGATGTCTGCCGGGTCGGCCAGCTCGATCGTGGTCCGGGTGCTCGCCGGCATGAGCGCTGATCGGCGGCACGGTGGCAACCTGGCGGTTGTTGCCGGCCAAATGGTCATCGGTGGCATCTGCCTGACGATGATCGGTGCGGTCCACCAGCCATGGTCTGTGGTGACGTTCGGGATACTCGCCTTCGGGCTGGGTTGGTCCTGGCCAGGCCTCTTGCTCTATGCCGTCTCCAGGGTGGGCAGGGACGCCCCGGGTCAGGCCTCCAGCGTGGTACAGGCGGGGGCGTTCGTGGGTGGAGCTGTAGGCCCTGCCACATTCGGCCTGGTCGTGGCACAGGGCGGGTTCACCTCAGCGTGGTGGGCCGCGGCCGCGTCGTTCGCGATCGCCGGCTCATTGATCATGGTGGCCCGACGCGGGTTCCGCCGCGACCTGGTCCGCAGGCCACCGGCCCAGCCGTTCGGCTACGGCGGCGGCAGGAAGGATCCGCGTTGGGTGACCGGTGCTGAGTCGGAGGACGGCGGCCTGACGACCTGATCGTCCGGCCAATCAGGTGAGGATCAAGGTCAACGGTTTTCCAGGAACGGAAGAACTGCTCGGAGAAGTGCTGTGGGAGCCTCTTCGGCGATGTAGTGCCCGCACCGTAGCGGCTCACCCCTGACGTCTTGGGCCACCCGGCGCCACTCGTCTAACGGTGCAAAACATGTCTGCACCACGCCTTCTTCACCCCACAAGGCGAGAACCGGCATCGCGAGTGTGCGGCCGGCCTGCCGATCCGCCAGATCGTGGTCTAGGTCGATGCCAGCCGAGGCCCGGTAGTCCTCGCAGAGCCCGTGGGCCGTTCCCGGTATCGCTAGGCATCGCCGATATTCGGCCA
>JBBQNO010000246.1:0-2277 GCA_038330045.1 Actinomycetales bacterium
GTGGCCGGCGAGACGCCAGTGCGGCCAGGGCGTCTCGTTGGGCGGCGAGGTCTTGCTGGTCGGTGGAGCAGCGTGCGTAGCCGATGAGAAGCGCCGCCATGGCGCACCTCCCGTGAGTGGCCCGGCCGCCGCGACGCGGCGGGCAGCGACCGAAACCGCCACGGCAATCACACCCCGATCACTCGCTTCGCAAGGCGATCGGCCTACGGACAGCGCGCGCCGCTGGTGAGAAGCGCTGTCGTGCTGAATCGACCCGTCTTAGTCGAGACAGAACTCATTGTTTTCTGGATCACGCATCGTGATGAAACCCGACTCCATCGTGGCCTTGTCGGGCTCGACCCGGTAGGCGCGAGTCGCACCGAGCGTCTCCAGTCGGTCTGCCTCAGTCTCGAGGGCGCCCATCCGTTCGTCCCCCTCTAGTCCCGGCGCCGCGCGTACATCGAGGTGGAGCCTGTTCTTGACGGTCTTACCCTCGGGTACGCGCTGGAAGAAGATGCGCGGGTGAGCACCTTCGATCGGCAGAATCGCAGAGCGCGAGTTCCACTGATCGGGCGGCACGTCGAAGGCTTTGAGGGCGTCATCCCATGAGTCGAATCCGTCGGGTGGCGGTTGCATCCGATAACCGAGCGCTTCGGACCAGAATGCCGCCAGCCCAGCGGGATCGGCGCAATCGAACGTGATCTGCACTTCAATGGTCATCGGGCAACCTTCGCAGGGGGGCAACCGACAGACAAGAGCGGCAAGAGCATCGTCTGCCTGTCCTGACTGCCGAAGCTGTTCCGGTGACCGATCCCCTGTGACACGCGGCGCCCAGCGTCCAGACGGGTGCCGCTCACCGTTCCCTGGACGGCGTTGCGCGGGCCTGCGGCTACGGTCACCTTGTGCACGGTGCGAGCGATGATGAGCGGTTGGAGGTGTTGGCCTCTTCGGGTGTGACGCACGTCGTGCGGATCGGTGCGACCGTTCGCCGACCGGTGCGCCCTTTCACCAGCACGATTCAGGCGTACCTCGAGCATCTGCGTAGTCAGGGCTTCTATGGAGCGCCGGAGCCGTTGGGGTACGACGGCGAGGGACGAGAGGTCTTGTCCTACGTCGCGGGCGAGGTACCGGTGGAACCACTGCCCGGCCACGCCACCACCACAGAGGTGCTGGTCGCTCTGGCCGCGCTGATTCGTCGGCTGCACGACGCTGCCGAGGGCTGGGCGCCGCCGGCAGACGCGATCTGGGGCAGCATCCCGGGGACCCCGCCACCTGGTGTCGTGGCACTGTTCGACCAGCCTGAGTTGGTCTCGCACCAGGACTACTGCCCCGGCAACATCGTCTTCGGTGACGGTTTGCCCACCGCACTCATCGACTTTGACCTGGCCCGGCCCACCACCCGCGTCGCGGATCTGGTCAACGCATTGCACTGGTGGGCGCCGCTGCTGCACCCCTTCGACCGGTCACTGGCGCTGGTCGAGGCCGACGTCGGGCAACGCGCCCGCGCGTTCGCGGACGCCTACGGCATGACGGCGACGCAACGTGCGCAGATCGTCCCGGTCGCGCTGCGCCGGGCACATAACACCTCGCTGACCATGAGAGCCGCCGCCGAGACTGGTCCGGTCTTCCGCCGCTGGTGGGACGAGGGTGTCAAGGACCGGCTGCCCCGCGCCGAGGCGTGGCTCGCCACTGAAGCACCCGGCATCGACGCGGCCCTTCGGAAGTAACGCATTACAACGACCCGTTCCGCGGGACACGCGGCCTAGCCGTCCCGCAGACCGATCGCTCAGCGGAACGGCGTGGCTCACTTTCGGTACTACTGTGACCGGGTCGGTGAGAGCGACAAGGAGTCACAATGAGATTGCACCACGTCCAAGTTGCCTGCGCTCGGGGAACCGAGGGCGCAGCGCAACGGTTTTACGCAGATGGCCTCGGCTTGATCGAGGTAGAGAAACCCGAGGATCTGAAGCCCAAGGGTGGGGTGTGGTTCCGTGCCTACGACGGGGCCGGCGTCGTGAGCGCCGAGATCCACGTCGGCGTGGAGGATCCGTTTGCTCCCGCGCTGAAGGCTCACCCGGCCCTGCAGGTCGGAAGTGTGGCCGAGTTGGAGGCCGTCGCCGATCGGCTGAGCGGTCTGGGGTTCGACGTTGACTGGAGCCAGCGGTATAACTTCCCGGGGAACGAGCGGTGCCACACGGCCGATGGACAAGGGAATCGGGTCGAGCTCTTGGCGCCTGTCGAGCCTGGGTGATCCCACTCCGCTGAGCAGGTGTCGTAGCACGAGCCGCGGCTGGCTCC
>JBBQNO010000247.1:0-2273 GCA_038330045.1 Actinomycetales bacterium
GGACACGGTCGTTTTGGCTCGTGAGGACACGGCGATCCGGCCCGAGATCTTGTCGAGCCCAGGTTGCAGCATCGGCGCGGCCACCCGCAATGATCGCGACTTCATCTGGGATGAGTGGAAGGTCGCGACGATCGGGCCGTCAACGGCCCACAGAGCCAGCAGCGAGACACTCGGGCTGGCCGGCTCGTGGATATGGACGACATCGAACTGTCCTTCGTCCACCCACGTCCGCACCCGGGCCGCGACGGCCGGGCCGAACGCGAGCCGGGCGACCGATCCGTTGTAGCGCACCGGCACTGCCCGCCCGGCGTTCACGGCGAACGGCGGCAACTGAGTATCGGCTTCGGCGGGGGTCAGCACACTGACGCTGTGACCGCCGTCGATGAGGTACTCGGCGAGCTCGATCACGTGTGATTGCACCCCACCGGGCACATCGAGGGAATAGGGGTTGACCAGTCCGACACGCATCAGTCGACACACCTCATTCAACGCACGTCATTCAACGAAGACCCGCTGCATCATGTGCCAATCGTGGGTGCTGCGGCGTACCTCGTGCCCGAGATAGTCGGCGCACAGCTGTGTCATCGCTGCGATGCGCTCGGCTTTGGTGCCGACACCGGGGTCGTGCACCGTCGGCCCGAAGGTGATGACGATGCGGTATGCCGACGGGCCGGGACGCTGGCCCGGGATCAGTTCGTAGCGCACGGTCGTGGGTCGAAGCGGTGCCCCGGTCATCAGGGCCAACGACGCCGGGCCACTGGCCATAGCGGCCCGGTGGTCGCAAAAGTCGACGATGACGCCTCGGTCGGTCAGATCCCGGTCGGCAAGGAGCGGCACGAAGGCACCGCCCTTGACCGCTCGCACCAACCGGCTAAACACGGAGCCTTCACCGGTCAGCGGGAAGATCGTCATACCCAGGCTTTCGCGGAACTCCAGGAACTCGGCATACAACGCTTCGGGTTTGAGGCGTTCGGCCACGGTGGTGACGGGCGCGAGGTGGCACGAGGCCCACGCCCCCGCGGTGTCCCAATTGCCGAGGTGTCCGAGGAACAGGACCAGTCCGTTGCCCTCGGCGAGGTCCGCCCGCGCCGGAGCCTGGCCCTCGCAGCGCACCCGTGCCGCCAAATCCTCCGGCGAGCGGTCGGGCAGGCGAAACGCGTCGCACCAGTAGCGCAGGTAGGAACGCATACCTGCCTCCACGAGCGCGTCGAGCTCGTCCGGGCCCAACTCAGGGCGCACCAACGCATAGTTGGCGCGCATCCGTTGCACATCAGTGCCGCCCCTACGGGTCGCTGCCAGGGCCACCAGATCAAACATTCGGTATGCCGCCCGCTCAGGGAGCAACCGGGTGCCGCGCCAGCCCAGCCGGAAAACAGCGAGAGAAGCGCTGTCGGCGAGGCCGGTCAACGGGCTCCCTTGGTTTGCGCGTGGACCATCGCCACCCGTTGGGCCACCGTGAACGCGCTCGCCAATGCCAGCAGGACGAGCACTGCGGTCAGCACCCACATCGGCAAGAAGAGCCCGACCAAGCCGGTCACGAACAGGATGACCGTCAACCGGTCGGCGCGTTCGGCGATGCCGCCCTCGCAGCGGAGCCCAAGACCTTCGGCCTTCGCTTTGACATAACTGGTGACGAATCCGAGCACCAGACACAGCAGGGCCAAATAGGCATTCAGAAGGTCATCACCGCGGCCCGCGAAGAAGAGGATGAGCCCGCCGAAGATGGCGGCGTCGCCGACGCGGTCCATGGATGAGTCAAGGAAGGCTCCCCACGGGCTGGACTGGCCCGACTGGCGGGCCATGTTGCCGTCGAGCAGGTCGGTGAAGACAAAGACGGTGATAAAGACGCTGCCCCAGAACAACTGCCCCATCGGGTAGAGCACGACGCCGCCGATGACGACCCCGAGGGTGCCAAAGATGGTCACCGCATCGGGGCTGATTCCGCGTTTGAGCAGAGCTGCGCCTAGCGGGGTGAACAGACGGGAGAAGAAGGCGCGGGCGTAGCGGTTCAGCATGGATTGTGCGGCCAGGCCGCCATCAACTGAGCACGGACATCTTCGAGCAACATGGGCAACGCCTTGGTTTGGGCGATGATCGGCAGGAAGTTCATGTCCCCACCCCATCGCGGGACTATATGTTGGTGCAGGTGGGCAGCCACTCCTGCACCGGCGACGTGGCCCTGGTTCATCCCGATGTTGACACCCGCCGGTGAGCTGGCCGCGTTGAGCGCCTGCAGCCCGTCCTTGGTCAGCGTCGTGAACTCCGCCGTTTCC
>JBBQNO010000248.1:0-2257 GCA_038330045.1 Actinomycetales bacterium
TCAGCCGCCTCGAGTCGCCCGAACGACACGCTGCGACGGCCCCATCAACGAGTACAAACACGCCGCTTGACCAGCCCCGACACAGTATCGGGCACCCACAGGCACGACTGCCCCATTCGACGCTCGCGTGTCCGGCCTCCCCACCGTGCTCGTCACGCTGATGCCCGACGGACGTCCGCAGGCGAGCACCGTCTGGGTCGCTCACGATGACGGCCGACTTTCTCGGGATACCAGGCAGGCCGTCAGAAGGTACGCAACACGATGCGCCAAAATTACACCCCTGTAGTCCTCCCTGAACGACTTTGCGCTCAAAGTCGAAGCGCCGGTTTGAGCGGCACCGACAAAGGGGACCCTTTCAAGGTGCCGGGGAACAGCAATTGAGCCCTGGAGAAACCAATAGCCGACGTGCGAGTTTCGCACTGTAGAAATAAAGGGGTATCTGACATGAAGAACACGTGGGAATTTCGTGAGAACGTGCGCCAACCAGATGTCGATCTGGGGGGCTTCGATGTTGAAGCCACCGATGGCGACATCGGAAAGGTCGATGACAAGGCGGTCAGGGCCGACTACGTGATTGTCGACACGGGTTTCTGGATCTTCGGCAAGAAGAGGCTGGTGCCTGCTGGCGTGATCGAAAGGATCGACTATGACAGTAAGACGGTCTATCTCACGCTGACGAAGGACCAGGTCAAAGCAGCACCTGACCTCGATGAGGAAGCGGACCGCTCTGCCGATGAATGGTCGCGAGAGTCATACGGCACGTACTACGATCCATACTCCTGGTAGGTACACCTCACTCCTGGTAGATGAACCTCTCCGCAGCGTCGGGAGCACCAGGTGTCGCCGACGCTTCGCGTTCTCGTTGTTCTGCCAGGCTCCACCCTCGTTCTCCTCGACCGAGCGGTGGCGGTCAGCATCGTCGTCCGTGGTCGACTCGCCGGGTGCGGGATCGTTGATATGGAACGTGGCGTGCCGGACGATGATGGCTCTGAACGGTGGCTCGAGGTGATCGGCACGGTGTTCCGGTCGCGGGATGGCTCATTCGACCGCCGCGCCGGAACCCCGGCCGATGTCACGAGCCGACGGGCAGCGGTCCTGAGCGCGCCCTACTGGAGCGCCAATTCCGCTCGCTGTGCTGGTTTGACCGGCGTGGATATGCGCGGAGCAGTCTCAGCGTCGGTGCTTCGCTTCGTACATGCGCTCGTCAGCACTCGCCAACACCACGTCGGCGTCGGGTGCGTCAGCGGCCTTCACGTAGCTGACGCCGACGCTGGCCGACACGTTGACCTGTTCGTCTCCCAGGAGTAGTGGACCGCGTACCGCTTCGGCCAAGCGCTGCCCGAGGCGTTGCGCATCGTGGTCGTCGTCGGCTTGTCCGACCACCACGAACTCGTCGCCACCGATTCGAGCCACCACGTCGCCTTTGCGCACCGCTGCGCGGAGGCAGTCGGCGACGTGCACGAGGAGATGGTCGCCAGCACGATGTCCGAGGCGGTCGTTCACTTGCTTGAACCAGTCAAGGTCGAGAAAGACCACGGCCAGACCCGTTCGACGACGCTGGCGAAGCATCATGTCCATCTGTTCGAAGAGCAGGGCCCGGTTGGCCAACCCGGTCAACGGGTCGTGGGTAGCCCGACGCTCCAACTCCTCGCGTAATGCCGCCGCATCCGCCAAGGCCACCTTCAAGTCCTCGATGTCGGTGCACGTCCCGAACCACCACACGATTTCACCCGCCGCGTTGCGCAGCGGAAGGGCCCGACCGAGCATCCAGCGGTAGAGGCCGTCATGGCGCCGCAGCCGATACTCGATCTCGTACGGGGCACCAGTCCTGGTGGCCTCCGCCCACAGCCGGAGCGCAAGAGGACGCTCCTCGACATGGAACGGCGGGTTCCAGCCGTCACCGAGACTCTCCGCCTGGGTCAGGCCGGTGAAGTCCATCCACTGCTGGTTGAAGAAAACGTGATAACCGTCAGGACGTGCGATCCAGACAATTTGAGGGAGCACTTCAACCATCTCGCGCCACTCTTGGGCGTCCGTCTGCGTCGTGACACTGCGCGTCTCTAGAGAATCACGAGTGTTGGTCAGCTCTTCCTTGGACCCATCCCGACTGCGTTGTATCTCGTCGGTGTGCAGCACATCGCACCGGTTGGTCTCTGCAAGGTGGGGTTCGTCGCGCCGGCCCATGTCAGCGACATGGCGCGCAGTCGCGGTCTGATCCGCAGCGAGCACCTCCTTGATCTTGGCTGTCTTTCGATCT
>JBBQNO010000249.1:0-2094 GCA_038330045.1 Actinomycetales bacterium
TACCAGGTAACTGGAAGGCACGGGCGCTCCGGCATACGACTTGGGCCCGTCGCCGTGCCACAAGTTGATGTGCGCCTTCCCGCGCACTGGACGCGGGCAACCAAAGATGCCGTGGGTATGGAAGACCGCCTCGGACCGCACAAATCTCAGTAATGTCCGCGTCGATCTCTTGGGAGCCCGGTCGATGCGTTCGGTGTCGAGGCCAAGCGCCGCCAGTCGCGCACCGTCTGGCGCATCCACCCAGATGATGCGTCCGCGGTAACGCGCCACGAGCGCGCGCACGACTTCGACCGCGTTGCCCTCGTCCCTCGGATACGCGGTGACCATCACCTGTCGCCGGGACGGCACGATCACGAGCAGTACATGAAGAAGCGACGTAGCTAGTCGCCGAGCTGCACCGACCACCTGTGACCTCACTTCGCTCACAGAATGATCGCCTCTCTCAGTCACCGATGTCACTCACCGATGTCACTCACCGATCCCCGGAGACTGACCCCGCCCGCGGGGCACCTGGAGATAGTAGCGAGGGTCCGGGTGGGCCCCCGGCGTTGGGTGGTCGGGCTACGATGAGGGGGTCGCATCACAGAGGAGAATTGATGAGGGCAGTGCCCGCTCGCATGCAGGTGGCCGTTGTCGCCTTGGCTGTCCTGCTGGGGTCCGCGATCGCGGGCGTCGCCACACCGCAGGCTGCAGCGCTGACTCCTGGAGTCTCCTTCTCTGCTGATGCGTTGCCCACGTGGCAGACCGACGGCGTGGTGTGGGCCCTCGGTCAGGCAGACGGCAAGGTGATCGCCGGTGGCTCCTTCAGTCAGCTCCGACCCCCGCGCGGCTCAGCTCAGGAACCACGTGCGGCAAGTGCGTTGGCCATCTTGGACGCCGAGACAGGCGAGCCCGACGAATGTCAGCTTCCCGTCACCTACGACGGGCCAGGTCTGACCCCCACCGTGCGCGCCATCGCTGCTGCCCCTGATGGCACCGTCTACATCGGCGGGGACTTCAGCGCCGTAGCGGGCGTGTACGCCAGCCGCTTGGCTGCGATCGACCTCAACACGTGCACGGTCAAACCGTTTCGCTCCGGTGTGGTGAGTTCCATCGTGCGCGTCTTGGCCCTCCACGAGCAGACGTTGTACGTCGGTGGCGACTTTGCAACCGTCGACAGGCAGCCGCGCGCCAGATTTGCGGCGATCGACGCAGGGTCAGGTGACTTGCTGCCATGGCAGGTCGAGGCCGATCAGTCTGGTCGAGCGATCGCGGTGTCCCCGGATGGGCGGAAGGTGGCGGTAGGAGGCAACTTCACCGTCGTCAACGGGGTTCGCTCCCGTTCCCTCGCCGTCGTTGATGGAACGACCGGTCTCAACCTACGCACGTTCGGTGATGACTTCACGCCGCCCAACACGACCACGACCCACATCTGGAGCTCGCCCAGCACCTTCTACACCAGTTCTGAAGGCGTCGGCGCGAAGGCGTTCGACGGGCGCATTGCCATCGACTGGGACTCCCTGACTCAGGTCTGGCGCGACAACTGCCGCGGAGCAACCCAAGCCACGATCGAGTACTTCGGAACCCTCTACTCCGCCAGCCATTCTCACGACTGCAGCGCCAACGGGGGCTACCAACAGGGAAGGCGAAACTTCTTCAACGCGCAGAGCGCATCCACCGCGGCACTCCTCGGCTGGGACCCGCGCGCGAACGACGGAATCGGCGAGGGGATCGGCCCCAGGGCTCTCGCGATCGCCTTCGGATCCAGGACCGGGTCGCCGTACCTCTGGGCCGGCGGTGAGTTCACCGCGATCAATGGTGGCCCGCAGCAAGGGTTGACCCGCTTCGGAACCAACGATGTCGGCGCCCCGCCAACCCCCCGACCCTTCGCCCAAGCCACTGACGAGGGGAGCATCCAGGTGCGCTGGCTCACCGTGGTTGACGCCGATGACACACGACTCACCTACGAGGTCTATCGCAACGGATCCTCGCGGCCGATCTGGCGAGGCTATTCGACCTCCGTGTGGTGGCAGAACCCTCAGATGACGTTCGTGGACCGCAAGGTCAGGCGAGGGCGGAGCTACACCTACCGGGTGCGCGCGTCGGACAGTTCAC
>JBBQNO010000250.1:0-2083 GCA_038330045.1 Actinomycetales bacterium
GCGCGCATATCGCGCGTACTCGTTGCGCTGCAGGTGACCGACAAATCCGCCGCCCCTGGTGCCCGCGAAGACGCCACCGATCGCCCCGAAATCCGGTCGTGCGACCAGATGCCTCATCGAGTTCTCGATGAAGTCCTCCGAAAGAACCGAATCGGCGTCCTGGGCCAGGATCATGTCATCGTCATCGAGGTGAGGCAGCAGCCGCGCCAGAACCTGATTCAGTGCCCCCGCCTTCTTGTCGGTGTTGCCCACCGACTCGATGACCACAACGCCGGGAAAGGCGTGAGCCACCTCGACGGTCGCGTCGGTGCTGTTGTCCGAGACAACCACGGTCAGGTCTGGCGGTCGGGTCTGGCCAGCGAGAGCGCGCAACGTCTTGGCCAGCCCATTCTCTTCGTGGTGCGCGGGCACCACCGCAACCACGAATTGAGCAGTTGGCTGGGTCGGGGCCGCTAACAGAGCTCGCGACTGAACAAGGGTGGTCATGACCATGGTGGCTTTCTAACGATGACGTGGATTCCCCCAATTTCCCTGCGTTTCTTGGCTATTCAGCACACGAACAAGGCAGTGGGTTCTACTTACTCTTTACCTGGGCTTTACTGTCTCATGGGAAGGTCAAGAACGCAAAGTCCAGGTAAAAAGACGCCTTTTTTTGGGCGCTTTCTGCGCCTCATTGACACGGGTAGAACTAAACACCCAAGAGTCTTCTTCTTGACTTTTGTCATCTTTTGCATTGCGCCGCAATGGTGCTCGCCGCGACGCCCCTGCGCTTTGGGCGCAGTCGACCGGCACGCCACAGGATCGTTGGGTGCAATGCTTCACCCGCGGTCGTCAAACGTTGTCCTAATGCTGACCCGAGATACGCACCCGGCGAACCTAGGAATATCCTTCCCGTGGAAAGGGATTGATGGGTGGTGAGTCAGCGCAGCGCGATAGGACGTGAAGTCGCTATCAGTCGCGGGATTTCATCCTGATCAGCCGGCCTGAGCAGGATCGACGTCTCAGATTCGCCACCACTGGCACGAGCAGTAGGCTCCCCTCCCATGGCGGACATGTTTGACGGCTATCCCTTGGCGACGCACATGCACGACGAGATGTTCGAAGCGGACCCTGTGGAAGTAGCCGGCCGCGGTGTTGATGAGCGCTCCATCCGATCGGCCTACCGCAACCTGTCGCGTGCCTTTGAGGACGTAAGCGCCGAGGATCTGCAGTCGCGATCCGACTATCTCTCGAGCAACTACAACGACCAGGGCGTGACCTTCGACATCGGCGGCGAGGAGCGGCCGTTTCCCCTCGACATCGTCCCGCGCATCATTGACGCGCAGTCGTGGTCGCACGTCGAAGCGGGGGTGTCGCAGCGTGTTGCCGCCTTGGAGCGCCTGCTCGACGACGTCTACGGCGAAGGCGAAGTGTTTGCCGACGGCATCGTGCCCAAGCACGTCGTGACGTCCTCCAGCCACTTCCACCGAGCCGCCTCCGGCATCACCCCGCTCAACGGCGTCCGGATCCACGTCTCCGGGATCGACCTGATCCGCGACGGTGCGGGCGACTTCCGGGTGCTCGAGGACAACGTCCGCATCCCCTCCGGCGTCTCCTACGTGCTGACCAACCGTCGGGCGATGAGCCAGACCCTGCCCGAGGTGGTCGGCACCCACCGGCTGCGCCCCGTGGCGGCATACCCCCAGAAGCTATTGGCCGCGCTCAAGGCAGCTGGCCCTAGCGGTGTGGCCGACCCCACGGTGGTCGTGCTGACCCCGGGACCTTACAACTCGGCCTACTTCGAGCACTCACTGCTGGCCCGGCTGATGGGGTGTCGCCTCGTCGAAGGCCGCGACCTCGTGGCGCAGGCCGGCCGAGTGATGATCCGTACCACCCACGGACTGCACCCGGTGCACGTGATTTATCGCCGCGTCGACGACGACTTCATTGACCCGATGCACTTCCGCGCCGACTCCACGCTGGGCTGCCCCGGGCTGCTCAACGCCGCCCGCTCGGGCAACGTGACGATCGCCAATGCCGTCGGCAACGGGGTGGTCGACGACAAGCTGATCTACACCTACATGCCCGACATCATTCGGTATTT
>JBBQNO010000251.1:0-2068 GCA_038330045.1 Actinomycetales bacterium
CGACGCTGCTCGGCGCGCAGGGCGTCGATCATCTCGGCGACGCCCTCGGGATCGATGCCGTGTTCGTCCATGGCCACCTGACGCAGATCCACCTCGTAACTGCCGAACACGCCCATTGCCCCTACGTAGGTCGGGCCCTCGCAGATCACGACATCCCCGCGATCGCAGAACAATTTGGTCACCAGATCCAACCCCATCTGCGAGCCAGTCGTAATCAACAGGTTGTCCGCACTGACCGTTGCATCCGCAGCGGCCATCAGCATCGAGATGGATTCGGAGAGGGCTGTAATGCCGGCGCCCGAGCCGTACTGCAAAATCTCCGCGCCTCGTTCTCGTAGGAGTTGCGCGGTGAGATCGGCGATAAGGTCGTGTGGCAGGAGCTCCGTGTCCGGGTTCCCCCCGGCGAGCGAGACGAACTCGGGACGCATCGCCAACTCGAACACCGCCCGCACCGGAGAAGGCCGGAACTCGCCCTCGCGCCGCGCGAAGAGCGGCTCAGGGTCAGAATGATCTGGCGGGTGCATCGTCGCAATCCTGCCGTATTCGTGTAGGGGTGAACTAGAAGCGCGGCTAGCCAAGTCGCCGGATGGTCCCCCTCCCACATTTCGAACACCTCGTCGCTCCGTTGCGAGTGGGTGACCTACGCCAGCCAGATCCTCGACCCAGGGCGGCACCTCTGCGCCGCGCTACCGCCGACATTTTCATCCTGGCCACCCCCACCTGGTTGGGGGAGATGTCGAGTGTCTCGCGCCGCATCCTGGAGCGGCTCGACGCCGAACTGTCCTACACCGACGAGCAGGGCGGACTGCTGACCGACGGCAAGGTCGCCGGAGTGTGCGTTGTGGGCAACGAGGACGGCGCCCATGCGGTCACGGCATCGGCGTACCAGGGGCTCAGCGACGTCGGCTTCACGATCCCCGCCGGGGGAGTGACCTACTGGAATGGCGAGGCGATGCACGGGGTCGACTACAAGGACCTTGACGAGACCCCCGAGGTGACGGCCACCACCACCGCGACCGTGGCGGCCAACGCCACGCACCTGGCCAGGGCGCTGCGCTCGGCGCCCTATCCCGAGGCTTGAGCTGGCTCCCACCCCGGGTCCTGGCGTGAAGGTTGTGCTGTCGGTCAACTGGGTAACAGTTGGGTATCGGCCCGCTCCGCAGCAGCCAGAGGGGCCGGTGAAGAAGGGACAAGCGCCACCTCCCTTCTTCACCGCGCTCGCCCGATTCAGACCCCCAGATCAGACCGCAGTGAATATGTTGGGCTAATGGGCTGCCTCCGTGGCCTGCCACGAAGTGACACCGTGCGAGCCGGTCGCGCTCGTCAGCGCGTCGGTCCTTCGGGAAAGTGGAGATGACGTCTCCGCCCTGTCGGGGTCCATCCTGAGTCCTCCAGGAGGATGCAGCATGGGGTCACGATGCCGGTCGAATCTTTCTACCTTCAACGGGTTTGCAGCCTGCAGACCGGTTGGCGCTTCCGGACCTGGTGGGGTCAGGCCTCTCGGTCCCAGCTGGTAATATCGGCCGTGGCCTCGAGCAGCCCAACCTTGCTGATCTTGCCGGTTGGAGTCTTCGGCAGCGTGTCTACGAAGCTGATGTAACGGGGCACCTGGAAGCGTGCCATGGTCGCCTCGCAGTGTTTCCAGATCACCTCCGCGTCGATTTGGCTGGCTGGCCGTGGGACGACGTACACCTTGACGTCTTCCTCGGTTAGTTCGCTCATGACGCCTACTGCGGCACATTCGAGTACGTCAGGGTGCGCTTCGACGCCCTCCTCAACTTCGAGGGCGCTGATGTTCTCGCCCCGCCGCCTGATCGATTCCGTGCCGCGCCCGACGAAGAAGAGGTTGCCGTCCTCGTCGCCGCGTACAAGGTCACCACTGTGAAACCAGAGTCCGGCGAACGACGTGGTGGTCGCCTCGGGGTCCCCGAAATAGCCTTCGAACATGGTGCCGGCGATTCGCGGGCGCACCAGCAGTTCGCCCACCTCACCGACTGGGACAGGGTCGCCGTGGTCATTGGCGAGCCGGATGTCGAACTCCGGGATGACCCTGCCGCACGATCCGAGC
>JBBQNO010000252.1:0-1831 GCA_038330045.1 Actinomycetales bacterium
GCCCTGGGGCGACGACGTTTAAAGGACCTCGATGTTGAAAGGACCGAACGTCTAAAAGCCCTCGCGCTTAGGCACGATGATCCAGGCTGCGATGTAGGCCAGGAACTGTGGGCCGGGCAGGATGCACGAGACCACGGCGAGGACGCGCACCAGGGTGGGGCTGACGCCGAAGCGCTCGGCCAGACCGGCGCAGACGCCGGCGATGATCTTGTTGTGCTGGGGACGCGATAGTGAGGTTGCCATACCCATCACCGTATGCCGAAAAATGGGTTGGCGGTATCAGGGTTAGCCCTGGCTTGCCCCTGGACCGACGGTAGACACACCGTGCATCGGCGAGCACATCGGTCATTGGCCGCCGGGGTCCAGGGTGCGCCGGGTGGGGTGAACAGGGCAATCCTTGTTCTCGGGTTGATGGTCAGGCATCTGGGACAAGACAGCACCGAGCCGCTTGGCCCAGGAGCTGGCGGTCAGTCCGTGCGCGTAGACACTGACCAACACCGTCCACAGGGCCACGGTGACGATCAATTCAGCTCCCTCGCCCTCCACTTCCTGCATCACCAACAGGGCGAACAGGATGGAGGCTAGCCCTCGCGGCCCAAACCACCCGATGAAGAGTTTCGTCTGCAGCAAGGTGCCCGAGCCGAGCAAAGCCAGCCCGACTGGCACGACCCGGACCACACTCAGGCTCAGCACGACATACCCGATGACCGGCCACGTCACCTCACCCACCAACGGACCGGCGATCACCGCGCCGAAAAGCATGAAGGTGATGGCGGTCAGCAGGTCGCCCTCGTCTTGGGTGAAGTCCTGGACGTCGCTCGACTGCTTCGCGGCCACCACCCCGAAAGTCATGCCAGCGGTGAAAGCGGCCACGAATCCGTTGCCGCCTACTGCATCGGCACTGGCGTAGGCAATGGCTGCGATCGCCAGCGTCGCGAGTTGGCGGTAGACGCCTTCGATGCGCCCCGCCGAGGCGAAACGGTCCAGGAGGGTGCCGCCGAGCGCCCCGGCCGCAATGCCGCATACCAAGCCATAACCGATCTGTTCGGCCGCAAAGGCTGCCCAGGTGCGCGAGCCGCCCCCTTCGCTCACTGCCAGAGCGATGGCCACCGTGACGATCGGGACCATCAGCCCGTCGTTGAGCCCGCTCTCCACGTTGAGGCTCTGACGGACTCTGACCGGTAGTCGGGTATCGCTGACCACGGCTTGGCCCAGGGCCGCATCGGTCGGCGTGAGCACCGCCGCCAGGAGCAGAGCCTCCGCCCACGAGAGGCCAGGGAAGATCAGCGCCGCGGCCACAGTCCCCGCCAGTAACGTGAGCGGCAGCGCGATGCCGAGCAGCCGGATCGGGATCGCCACGTCTTTGCGCAACGAGCCTAGATTGATCCGCACCGCGTCGGTGAAGAGCACGAGGACCAGGGTGACCTCGACGATGATCGACAACGCCTCGCCGTCCAGGCTCAGCCCGAACCAGCCGAGCCCAGCACCGCCCACGATCAGGCCCACCGTGGTGAAGACCATCGGCGCGGTGATCGGTGACATCGCCAACGACCTAGACACCAGGGCAAAGCCGAAGATCGCAGCGGCAATGATGAGAATTTCGGTCATGACCGCATCATCCCAGGCCCCTGGGGTTCAACGGCTCTACTTTTTGACGCGAGCGATTCAGGCGGACTCCAGGTATGCCGAGCGCTATATCCGCTCGCTAGTCGTACCATTTCGCCGGGCCGGCGATGCCTGCGGGTTAGGTGTCGAGGGCAACCTCGCCGTTGCGCCAGGACGACAACACCGGAGTCATGATGCGCCAACACTCTTCGGCTACGTCGCCGCG
>JBBQNO010000253.1:0-1700 GCA_038330045.1 Actinomycetales bacterium
CGTGGCCTGGTACAACCACGAACACCACCACAAGGGCGTGGGACTCCACACCCCGGCCGACGTCCACTACGGCCTCGCGGCCACCAGGTCCGAAGACCGAGCGAAAACCCTGGCCACAGCCCGCGCGCGCTACCCCGAACGGTTCAACACCAACGTCCCCCCGAAAATCCTTGCCCTGCCACAAGCAGCATGGATCAACCCACCCGGCGAACCCCAACCACCGCAAAAAACGGCCGCTTGACTCACCCTGGTCTCAAACACCTTGACAACTTCCGGGTTCGCTCGGACGGCTACGCTCGTCCGCCTTGCCTCATGCGGGTGTTTCACGCTCGTGCCGACGAGCCGGTGGCTAAAGTCGGTGCTGCTGGCAACATAAACGTATGAAGAGCCGTCATATCAGCTGTGTCATATTTGCGTCGCCAGAGTCCGTCTACGAATTCGCGTGCAACCCCGACAACCTGCCGAGGTGGGCCGCTGGCGTGGCCAGTACAGAGGTTGTCCGTGAGGGTGATGTCCTGCTGGTCGATTCCCCCATGGGCAAGGTCACCGTGCGCTTCGTGCCCCAGAACGAGTACGGAGTGATCGACCATGATGTGACTCTGCCGTCTGGCACGACCGTGAGGAACCCGGTACGGATCCTCAGCCACCCAACGGGCTCGGAGATCGTCTTCACGATCCGCCAAATTGAACTCACCGACGACGAGTTCGATCGCGATACCAGTTTGGTCGAGCAGGACCTCGAACGGCTGAAGCACCTTCTGGAGAAGCGCACCTGAGCTTCCTGTCCTACCGCGTTCGGCGCTGTCCATCGCCCTACCAACCCAGCTCAGCCTGACGGATGTTTACCCTTGCTGGATGGAGGTTGTCATCGTTGATGGAGCCAATGTCATGGGCAGTCGACCCGACGGCTGGTGGCGTCATCGAGCGGGCGCTGCCCGGCGGCTTCACGATCAGCTCTCAGCAACTGATGTGTTCGACCAGGACGAGATCGTGCTGGTCCTGGAGGGCGACGCGAGGCATGGCCGCCGCGCTGGCCAAGAGGGACAGGTACGTACCGTTCACGCCGCAAGGTCAGGCGACGACGCGATCGTTGACGAGGTGCACAGTCAGATCGCCCTCGCCGACGGGCGTGGTGTCACCGTGGTAACGGCGGACCGGGCGCTGCGCGACCGGGTCAACGCGGCCGGCGCCGGCAGCAGAAGCCCCCGGTGGCTTCTCGACCAAATCTAATCAGCCAGCCGACCGGACAAGTACTTCCTGGCCGCACCGTGCAACCGCCAAGACGTCCGCAAGTGCCGCGCCGGGCGCGTCTCTCCGCCGCGTGTCGCTCATCTAACGTGCGGTCTGCCGATGAGCCCACCCCGGCTCACGCCCGGACCTGCCGCCGCCCGTGCTCGCCCGCCGGCCGGAACCGCCGCCGAAGGCGATGCGCTTTACAGCGAGCACGGTCGTTGGCGGACTTTGGGTCACCTGGGGCGGCGGGCAGCAGCGATTTCTCAGCTGCCCTGGCCCATGCTCCACATCGCCCAGTGTTGCGTCCGCATCTCGCGCGGCTGCTGCAGCGTGGTGACGACCGCGTGGGCGACCATCTCCGGTCGCAGATACTCCGCTAGCGACGGATCACCCTCAGTGCGGCCCCGCCCGATCGCGAACTCGGTCTCGACTCCGGCAGGGTTGATCGTCGTTACGCGGATCCCCCT
>JBBQNO010000254.1:0-1682 GCA_038330045.1 Actinomycetales bacterium
TACCCAACAAGTAGCGCGCCCATAGCGCACCTCCAAAGGTGGGCCCGGTCAGACCACAGCGTGGGGCCGATTCGAGCATCGGGCAGCACCCGACACCACCATCAAGCCCACACCACTCACCCCGGGCAACAGCGGACAATCAACCGCAACAGGATCCCCAACTGCGACCGCGAACGAGACAGCGTCGACTCGGTGGACCTGGTGTCCTACGCAAGTGAGTCGTCGTACGAAGCGGTCAATGCCCCCGCCCGCATCGCCAGTCCCCGCCCGCATCGCCAGTATTGACGACTTCAGCCGGCTCGATGAGCAGCGCCTGGACCTCGCCATCTGCGATCGGGCAGTGCTCGATACCGCGCGGTACGACGAACAACTGGCCTGGCTGAAGGTTGACGTCACCGTCGCGCAGCTGGATGGTCAGTTCACCGGCGAGGACAAAGAAGAGTTCGTCGGTGTCTTGGTGTGTGTGCCAGACGAACTCGCCCTTGATCTTCACGACCTTGATCTCGTAGTCGTTAAGCCGCGCGACGATTTTCGGTGACCAGTGCCCGGAGAATAGAGTCAACTTCTCGGCGAGATCCACCACGTCATGAGCCATACGGCAACCGTAGCGCGGAGCAGTTCGTCATGTGAGCCCCCTCCGGCCCCCGGACGGTCCGATTCACGATCCCGCACCGGTACGCACGGCGTGAGAACGCATCACAGCAATGGTCATCTGCGAACGAGGGCACAACGAATAGTGATCTGTAGGAGCTTGGATCTTGGAATGCTTTGGATCCACCTGTTGGCCGACGAAACGAAAGGCGCCCACAAGTCGGCCCGTACGGTAGGCGGGATTGGCCAAACTGCTAGCTTCATGCCGCACAGGAAGGTTCTTGTGAGCACTCCCGATCCAAACTTCGTGCCACGGCCACGGCCACGGCCACGGCCCAGGCCGCTGAGGGGCCAGGCCTGGTTCTCGATGGGGCTCGGGGCACTCGCGCTCCTGCTCGGAATCGGCTACCTGATCGGGGGCACCGGCGAGGTGCTGGCGGGAGTTCCGGCATGGCTGTTCGGGTGTTTCTGGCTCCTGTTCGGGAGCGCGTGGATTCTCATGGGCCTTAGCCAGCGCCGCCGCGACCGACGGACAGGCCTCGACGCGGGTGCAGCACCGGAAGAGTGACCCCCGGATCGGCCCACTGGAACTCGTAGCGTGGTGGGGACCCCAGGCGAATCGATCGTCATACGGGGATCGTCATATGACACGATTTCGCTATTGCTCGTAAGGAGGTTGCCGATGGGAGAGGCCACGGAAGACCGGTGGGCGTCTTGGCTGGCGAGGCGCCGTCATGGCGAGGGCCCGGAGATGTTGCGCCGCGCGCTCGAGTACCTGGTCCCCGGTTCGAGATCGGGTCCTGAAAGGTGCGCACTTAGAAGGCGGTGCCACTTCACTTGATGTTGGTTGTGGAGACGGGTTGATCGCGTTTGGTGCATGTGACGAGGTCGGTGAGGTCGGCTCGGTGATCTTCAGCGACGTATCCGAAGACTTGCTGCAGCAGTGCCGCAGACTCGCGGTTGAGGCGGGCGTTGTTGACCGTTGCCGGTTCGAACGTACGGCGGCCAGCGACTTGGGCTCAAACAGCTACAGACCGATCAGGGCTGACGCTAGATCGAGGAGGACACCTACTGCATCGACGTGCTGCAAC
>JBBQNO010000255.1:0-1551 GCA_038330045.1 Actinomycetales bacterium
GACGACAGAACAGGATCCTTCATGACCTCCGAGCACGACACGCTGTCCGTGGGGATGGTGGGCTACGCCTTCATGGGGGCGGCCCACTCACAGGCCTGGCGCAACGCGCCTCGCTTCTTCGACCTGCCGCTCCACCTGCGCATGGCGGCGCTGTGCGGTCGTGACGGGGCCAAGGTCGAGGCGGCCGCCTCCCGACTCGGGTGGGCGACCACGGAGACGTCGTGGCAGGCGCTCGTCGCCCGTGACGACATCGACCTGATCGACGTCTGCACCCCGGGGGACACCCACGCCGAGATCGCCATCGCGGCGCTCGAGGCGGGCAAGCACGTGCTCTGCGAGAAGCCGCTGGCCAACACCGTCGAGGAGGCGGAGGCCATGGCCGCCGCAGCGGAGAAGGCCAAGGCCTCCGGCGTCCGCTCGATGGTCGGCTTCACCTATCGACGCGTGCCCGCGATCGCGCTGGCTCGACGGCTGGTCGCGGAGGGCCGCATCGGCACGATCCACCACGTCCGCGCGCACTACCTCCAGGACTGGATCGTCGACCCGGAGGCACCGCTGTCGTGGCGCCTGGAGAAGGCCAAGGCCGGGTCCGGCGCGTTGGGCGACATCGGGGCGCACATCGTCGACCTGACCCAGTTCATCACCGGCGACACCATCGCCACGGTCACCGGGAGGCTGGAGACGTTCGTCAAGGAGCGACCGCTTCCCGCGGAGTCCCACACCGGGCTGTCCGGCACGGCGGGCACCGCCGGCCGCGGCCCCGTCGACGTCGATGATGCGGCCGCGTTCCTCGCGCACTTCCGAGGAGGTGCGCTGGGCGTCTTCGAGGCCACCCGGTTCGCCAACGGGCGCAAGAACGCCATCCGCATCGAGATCAACGGATCCCGCGGCAGCCTGGCCTTCGACTTCGAGGACATGAACGTCCTGCACTTCTACGACGGTGACGACTCCGCCGGCACGGCCGGCTTCCGGCGCATCCTCGTCACCGAGCCCGAGCATCCCTACGTCGCCGCGTGGTGGCCGCCCGGGCACGGGCTGGGCTACGAGCACGGCTTCACCCATCAGGTCGTCGACCTGGTGAGTGACATCGCCGCCGGCACCGACCCGAGCCCGTCCTTCTCCGACGGCCTGCAGGTCCAGCGCGTCCTCGCGGCCGTTGAGGCGAGCTCGCTCAGCTCCACGTGGCACGACATCCCCGCATGACCGTTCCGGCCTGACCCGACCGCTCCCGCAGACAAGGACCACCTGATGACTCGCCCTGTCACCCTGTTCACCGGCCTGTGGGCCGACCTTCCGTTCGAGGAGATGTGCCGGCTCGCCTCGGGCTGGGGCTACGACGGCCTCGAGCTGGCCTGCTGGGGTGACCACTTCGACCCCTGGGCGGCCGTGGAGGACGAGTCCTACGTCCCTGCCAAGCTCGAGATGCTCAAGAAGTACGACCTCCAGGTGTTCGCGATCAGCAACCACCTCAAGGGTCAGGCCGTGTGTGACGACCCGATCGACGAGCGTCACCGCGGGATCCTGCCGGACCGGATCTGGGGTGACGGTGAT
>JBBQNO010000256.1:0-1524 GCA_038330045.1 Actinomycetales bacterium
AGGTCGGCTAACGTCCGCTCGGCGTCGAAGTCCACGGCTGGAGGTTGTCCTCCGAGATGTTCGTGCGCTACCTGGGCCCACAGCGAG
Source organism: Actinomycetales bacterium (assembly GCA_038330045.1). Taxonomy (GTDB): domain Bacteria; phylum Actinomycetota; class Actinomycetes; order Actinomycetales; family Dermatophilaceae; genus Ornithinicoccus. The sequence continues at coordinate 88 of JBBQNO010000256.1, forward strand.
CCATCAAGCTCGTCGCGGGTGGTGCCGAGAAGGTAGATCGTCTTACCCTCCGCCGCCCAGCCGCTGCGGTTGCGGTCTGCAACGTCCTCGATGACGCCGAGCACGGCGACCAAGGGGGTCGGGTGGATGGCGGTCTCGCCCGTCTGGTTGTAGAACGACACGTTGCCGCCCGTCACCGGGATGCCCAGCTCGCGGCAGCCGTCGGCGAGGCCGGTGACGGCCTGCTCGAACTGCCACATCACGCCGGGGTCTTCGGGTGAGCCGAAGTTCAGACAGTCGGACACTGCGGTCGGCCGCCCGCCGCTGACGGCCACGTTGCGGTAGGACTCCGCCAGGGCCAGTTGTGCCCCGGCATACGGATCGAGTTGGGCAAACCGCCCGTTGCAGTCGGTCGAGATGACAACCCCGCGACCCGTGGCTTCGTCGACGCGCACCACGCCTGCATCGTCGGGCATGGCCTGAGCCGTATTGCCTCGTACGTAGCGGTCGTACTGCTGCGTCACCCAGGTCGGGTCGCATCCGTTGGGGCTGCCGAGCACGTTCAGCAGCGCCTGCTTGAGCTCGGGGCCCTCTTCGGGAGCGGCTAAACCCACTGCCGAGTCGGCGATCTGAGCGTCGAGGTAGGCAGGCCGCTTCATCGGGCGTCGATAGACCGGGCCGTCGTGGGCCACGGAGCGCGGTGGCACGTCGACGATGACGTCCTCACCCCAGAAGACCTGCAGGTTGCTGCCGTCGGTGACTTCGCCCAACACGGTGGCTTCGACATCCCATTTAGCCGCGATCGTCATGAACTCGTCGAGCTTGGAGGGCTCGACGACCGCCATCATCCGCTCCTGAGATTCAGACATCAAAATCTCCTCGGGCGACAGCGTCGAGTCGCGCAGCGGCACCCGATCGAGGTGGATCGACATGCCACCGTCACCGTTGGAGGCCAACTCGCTCGTTGCGCAGCTCAACCCAGCCCCACCCAAGTCCTGGATACCGGCCACGACGTGGGCGGCATACAGGTCGAGGCAGCACTCGATCAGGACCTTCTCGGCAAACGGGTCGCCCACCTGCACTGCGGGGCGCTTGGCGGGGCCGGTGGAGTCAAAGGTCTCCGAGGCCAGCACGGACACACCGCCGATGCCGTCGCCACCGGTCTTGGCGCCAAAGAGCACCACGAGGTTGCCGACGCCCTCAGCGGAAGCGAGGTGGATGTCTTCGACGCGCATCGAGCCCACGCACAGGGCATTGACCAGGGGGTTGCCCTGATAACAGGGGTCGAATTCTAACTCCCCGCCGATGTTGGGCAGCCCCAAGCAGTTTCCGTATCCGCCGACGCCGGCCACGACGCCGGGCAGCACGCGGGCGGTGTCGGGGTGATCGAGAGCGCCAAACCGCAGCGCGTCCATCACGGCAATCGGGCGTGCGCCCATGCTCATAATGTCGCGGACG